>SWDS01000006.1:545221-845221 GCA_005116745.1 Nitrospira sp.
ATGTGATCTGGAACAACGCACCCAAGGCCATTCTGGATCCGTTCCCCAGCCAGGTGAACCCTAACGCTAAGGCCGGGTACTAAACAGACGCTAAACCTTAGCGTAGGGCTTGCAGTCAGAGGGCTGGTTCGGATATCCGGACCAGCCCTCTGCTTTTTGGTAGAGCGAAGGCCAAACAAGCCCTGCCGGTGAAGGTGAGGAGGCATATCGAGCAATGTAGAGGAGCCCTTGCTTCCGCCTCGTGGAGTCTGAAACAACCCGTGTGACTTGCGAAGGATCTCACCTAGTATTCTAGCGGAGTCAATCAGTGTGCCAACTCATATCGGACGACGCTCAGCAGTTCCTCAATTCCAAAGGGTTTTCGCAACGTCTGTCGTGCGCCCAACAGTCTGGCCGTCTTCTGTAGGCGTTCCTCACTGAATACTCCTGAGATGGCAATGACCTTGATGTCCAAGAATTCGCGGGTGAGCTCGATGATCGTATCGGACCCATTCAATTCAGGCATCAGAAGATCCACGATAACCAAATCCGCTGGTCGCTGACGGTATAACTGTAGGCCTTCTCGTCCGTTTGCTGCTTCGACCACAGCATATCCTGCCGATTGGAGAGTCGTCGACAACAACGCACGAATGGGGGCTTCATCATCCATTACTAAGATGCTGGCCATACAACCCCTTCAGTGAACATCTCTTTGAACAATGAGACTGTCGAAGTCTACGTGAAATGTGTCTAGTTACAATAAAAAGCTGAATCCTAAAGGGGAAGCGCCTGGGAAGCGAGGCGCCGCGCAGGTCACGGAGGAAATGGAGGTGGCGGCTGGAAACGGTGTGCCGGAGAGATTCAAGCAGCGGGAGTGACAGTCTCACAGGTGCTAACCGATCGGTCACAGCCGGTGGCGACCAGATGCATGTGATCACAGTGTGAGACCTGACAGGCAGACGATATCTACACCATGCAGAAACTTGAACGGTAGAAAGCAGCTTCGATGGTCATGCGATATACACATCAGCATCCGGAGAGTTTACGCGCTGGCATCGGGATTCTTGATCGAGTTTCGGACGGAGTTAGCACAGTCGGCTAATTTCACTGTGTAGGAAACCGGGAGAGAATCGTTTGTAAGATGTTGAAAGAAAAGAGAGAGGGTTAGTTGCGGGGAGGCGATTCGGTCACGATTTAACCCCACGGTGAGGATTGCGTTAACGGCGTGAATTCGTGCGGCGACCCTTACCCACGAAATGAATCCTTCATGTCAGATGTGAACTCCCCCCACATCGTCTCGGATGGGTATGTATCGCATTCCAGCTTCTTCATGTACCAGTCGATCATGCGCAGAAATAGCCCTTGCATGTCCCTGGTAAGGCGGGCGAATGTCCGTGCGCGTCCACTCTCCATATCAAAGATTCCCAGGCCAGCTTTCTCATGGCTACGGGTAAGGCTGCCGTGGAAGCCGAGTCTGTGTCGCACAAGTTTCAGGTCTTCTTTGAAAGCATCAAGTCGTGTCGCATGCTCTTGTAAGTCTTTGGTGAATGGGTGGTCGAAACCCTGTCATAGGCGCACCAAGTTTATTGAGTCGGATCTTTCTTCGAACAGAGAAGGCAGAAAGCTTGCCATCTCAATGAGAAGGGTGCCAAATCGAGTAAGATGCAATGGCAAGACCGTGGTTGTTTTGTCCGAGCATTTAAATAGCATTTCGGCAAGCTGGCAAAAGCGCATCATTCTCTCGACGCTAATCGTAATGTCTTCGCGCGGCCATGGTTCTTCAACACTCATGTGGGTACCAGATGCGATTTGTAAAAAACGGTTAATTATCTTAGTGCAAGCAGCAAAAATAAATAGCCCGCGACACTTACTTGGACCGCCGCGTGTGTTGCTGCGTTAGCCATTGGAGTAAGGCACTTGGCAGTGGGCCTGCGGCCAGTTGCTAGACATCGAGACCACCCCGACCACTCGCCCCTTGTCAGATAGAATCGGGGAGCCGGACGTCCCAGGCGTAATTCCGCCAACCGTGTCCTTTACTACCGGACTGCCGCGTTGCAACCTCAGTCTCAAGCGGAGGTGGGGGTTTACTTCTTCATGTCAGCCATCCCTTGGTAGAGTTCAAGATAGACGGGTACTATGTAAATAAATCAGTATCTTGAAACTTTCATAGTGCAATTATCGTATAATAGTAATTCGATATTGACGATTTACAAAAAGGAGAGTATATTTCGACCGTGTCATGGAAATGCGATTCAAGGACGATGTGCTTGAACGTCTCGAATCTGACGCGCGATTCGATGGGGGATACCCTCCTCAAGTGGTCAAGAAATTTCGTCAGCGCATGCAGCAAATCCGAGCAGCCCAAGATGAAAGGGATTTGTATCAACTTCACTCTTTGCATTGTGAGAAGTTAAAAGGCGATCGATCGCATCAGCATTCCCTACGACTGAATGACCAGTGGAGGCTCATATTTGAGCTTGAAGGCAAAGGAGCTGCTAAAGTCATCGCAATTGTTTCTATCGAAGATTATCACTAAGTGGTGAGGGCAAGCACCATGATGGAAAAAACATTCGCAGAAGTATTTCCTCCAGGAGAGTTCCTCAAGGAAGAATTAGAGTCCCGTGGCTGGTCGCAGATCGAGTTCGCCGAAATCCTAGGGAAGACCCCTGCCCTTGTGAACGAACTCGTCATGGCAAGACGCGCCGTTACGCCTGAAACAGCCAAGGCTCTGGCGCGCGCCTTTGGTACAAGCGCACAGTACTGGCTTAATTTAGAAAGCGCCTACCAGCTTTGGAAAACCAAAGACGCGGATGAATCGATTTCACGACGAGCAAATCTCTATAGATTTGCCCCCATTAAGGAGATGGTGAAGCGCAATTGGGTTGAAGGATCAGAAAATATCGACGTTCTTGAATCGCAAGTGTTGAAGTTTTTCAAAATTAAATCATTGGATGAGTCAGAGCTAGAGCTTGCGCACGCTGCGAGAAAATCAACTCCGTATCATGAGGTAACACCCTCCCAACGAGCATGGCTATCCCGTGCTCGAAGTCTTGGGAAGGCGGTAATAACCAAGCCTCTTTCGAAGCGCTCACTTGATGAAGGATTTGGGTCGTTGCGAAGTATGCTTCATTCGATTGCCGAAATCAGGAAAGTCCCGCGTGTATTGGCTGATATGGGTGTTCGATTAGTTGTTGTCGAAGCCTTACCGCAGACTCGAATTGATGGTGCTTGCCTGTGGCTCGATAAAGCTTCGCCTATCGTCGCCCTCTCGTTGAGATATGACAGAGTAGATGCTTTCTGGTTTACGCTGCTTCACGAATTGAATCATGTAGCCTCAGGCGATGGGGTGAGGAGCACCGTGCTGGACATCGATCTGGTAAAAGATTCCCCCACAGGTATGCAGCAGAACCAGCCGAGTGAGCATAAGGCAAATGTGTTTGCCAGCGAGTTCTTGATTCCAAAGAGCGAGATTGAAGACTTTATTGGACGCACGGCCCCGTTGTTCTCGCGCACAAAAATAGTGCGATTTGCGAATAGAATTAAGGTTCATCCAGGAATCGTCGTGGGCCAATTACAGTATCGAGGCCAACTCCCCTACTCTCAACATCGTAGACTATTAGAGAAAGTAAGGCATGTGATTATGCCCTCTGCTTTAACGGATGGCTGGGGATACATCGCCCCCGCAGTACTCTAGGAGGGGTCTCAAAATGGCAACGTACATGGAACAATTACAGCGTATTGTTCGGTCGTATTTGGATGACGGGCAACCGTGGCCAGCAACAACACGCCAGATAGCGGCGTGGGCCATCCGCAAGGGCGAATGGGAACCACAACCATTTGCCTTAATAAACCAATGTGCGGATCAACTTGCTCGCGCCATGCGTGAGGAGCATTTTACGGATACGAATGGGCGTGCTATCCGCGCAAAGCATGTAGCAAGAATTGAGCGCGGAGGTGAGCAAATCGCTCTTTGGGCGGATATCCGTTCAGCTTCACGTGAACATATGCAGGTCGCTTTCCAGCAGCGGCGACAGCAAATAGTTGGAGACTGTAAACAATTGAAGACAGACTGCGACTACTATAACGAGAACAAAAATCATGGAGAACCAATTCAGGTCGTTTTTGACTTTAGGACTGACTTGGAGGAGTTGGAGCAAGAATTCGAGCCGGTGTGATCTCCCTCCTCACGTTGCGAGTACTATGTTTGCTAATTCCCCCGACTTTTCACCCCCTTTTGCACACTCTATATTCTACGCTATAGCCCTCGCCGAGGCCGCTAGGGTCGCTCCCGATGAATCGGCTTTCTCCCCGGTTCGCGCGGCCTCAATATTTCCCCTCAGGAGAAGCGTCACGGAGAAAGGACGTACCCATGCCTTCCGATCAGTTTCGAACGGTCGCATTCTTTGGCTTTGCTTCAGCCGCTGTTGTTGAATCAGGATAAAAGAAAGAGGGGATGGGATTTGGTTGCGGGGAGAGGATTTGAACCTCTGACCTTTGGGTTATGAGCCCAACGAGCTACCAGGCTGCTCCACCCCGCGAACGAAGACTAACAAAGCATTGAATGACAAGTCAAGTTGAGGTGTCGCCTGATTGCATTCTCGGAATCACGATGTTAAAGCGATAGCATGCGGATTGTCTTTATGGGCACACCCGAATTCGCCGTGCCATCGCTTGAGGCGCTCCTTGGATCAGAGGATCAAGTGGTCGGAGTCGTCACGCAGCCGGATCGACCGAAGGGAAGAGGTCATCAGCTCGTCGCGCCGCCCGTGAAACTGGTTGCGGAGCGTGCTGGTATTCCTATTCTACAGCCGCTCAAAATTCGTACACCTGAGTTTTTGCAGGCCCTTTCTGCCTGGCAGCCAGATCTCATCGCGGTCACAGCCTTTGGACGGATTCTGCACACGCCGATTCTTCGGCTCCCACCGATGGGCTGCGTGAATGTCCACGGGTCTCTGCTGCCGAAATATCGAGGCGCGGCGCCGGTCCAGTGGGTCGTCATCAATGGTGAGACCAAAACGGGTATTACCACGATGCTCATGGATGAAGGAATGGATACCGGTCCCATGCTGCTCCAAGAGGAGTTGGATATCTCGCTTGATGATACGGCCGGGACATTGGCGCCTCGTATGGCAGAGCTAGGCGGGCAGCTACTCATCAAAACGATCGCTCAGCTGAAGGCGGGGACGTTGGTGTCGAAGAGGCAAGATGATGGACAGGCGACCATGGCGCCGCTCTTGAAAAAAGAAGATGGCCTGATCGATTGGACAATGAACGCCACGTCGCTTGCCAATCGGGCACGAGGGCTTTCTCCCTGGCCTGGGGCCTATACGTTTTTCGGTGAGGAGCGTTGGAACATATGGAAAGCAGTCTCGATTATGGGTGCGACGACCGAGAGACCGGGAACGATCGTCACGGTGAATAAGCAGGCGATTTTGGTGGCGACAGGCGAGGGCATTCTTGAGATTCATGAAATCCAAACGGCCAATTCGAAACGCATGTCGGTAGTCCAATTCCTGGCTGGGCACCGAGTCACGGCCGGTATGCAATTGGGTTCACCGGCTGCGTAACTCTTCTCTTCACAACAGCCGCCATCTCCTTGTTCCAACTATGAGTGACGAAAGACCGGTGGGTACTGATGTGCGGGGGCTCTCTCCACGATCTATTGCGCTCTCTATCCTCCTGTCCTGTCAACGAACTGATGACACACTCGATGAGCTGATCGAACAACGAGCCACATCAATTCCACAGCCCCGTGACCGCTCGCTGGTAATGGAACTGGTGTATGGGACCTTACGGCGACAGGAGACAATTGATTGGAGGCTTGATGCGGTTCTCGCCAAACCTCTCCACAGATTGCCAATAGTCGTTCAAATATTGCTGCGGCTTGGCGCCTACCAGCTCCTGTTTCTCGATCGTATCCCTGCTTCCGCAGCGGTGAACGAAACCGTCCTCTTGACGAAGTCCTACGCGAAACAAGTAGGCCGCGATTGGAGTGGGTTGGTGAACGGAGTCCTGCGCAATCTTGTTCGTGTGCCGGCGCCACCTTTCCCAGACCCAGTAAGTTATCCGGCTCAATCGTTGTCTATTCGGTATGGAATCCCAATATGGCTGACAGAGCGGTGGCTCGGCCGAATGGGACTTGAAGAAGCAGAATTGGCTTGTCGAGCAAGCAGTACGGCCCCAGATGTCACTCTGCGAGTGAATGCCAATCGACTCACCAGGGAAGAGTTTTTGGAGAAGTTGAGGCATGCAGGTATTGCGGCACATCCGACCGCCGTTAGTCCTGTCGGGGTGGTGTTGGAAAAAGGCCAGACTGTCACGGCGTTGCCAGGGTTTCAGTCTGGCGATTTCTATGTGGAAGATGAAGCGGCTCAACTCATTCCTCGGATCCTTGATCCGCAACCTGGCGAAACCGTGCTGGACGCCTGCGCCGCTCCAGGCGGCAAGGCAACGCACCTGGCCGAACTCATGGGTAATCGTGGAACGATTTATGCGGTTGATCGGAAGACTCTCCGCATGGACCTCCTTCGACAAAATTGTGGACGGTTGGGCGCGCAGAGCGTCGTGCCGATCGTCGGCGATGTGAGAACACCATCCGAATGGGCCAGGGTGATCACCCGTGAGCCGAACCTCCACAAGGACCCGCCGCTATTCGATCGGATACTTGTGGATGCCCCGTGTAGTGGGTTGGGTGTGTTGCGCCGACACCCTGAAGCGAAATGGCGGAAGGACAGTTCGACGTTCGCCAGGCATCAGGCACTTCAAGCTGAAATCCTTGCCTCAGTGGCTCCGTGCTTGCGACCCGGTGGGGTGCTGGTCTATAGTACATGTTCAGCAGAAACCGAAGAAACTGAAGAGGTTGTGAGCAGCTTTTGCAAGGGCCATCACGACTGGACGCATGAATCCGTGGCCCCGTGGCTTCCTTCTACGGCGCTCCCCTTTGTGACCGTGAGCGGGGCGCTCTCCACCATGGGTAATGATTGTGGAATGGACGGATTTTACGCCGCTCGGTTAAGGAAAAAGGGGTAATGGGGAAACCGTTGTACATCGCGCCCTCGATTCTGTCTGCAGATTTCGCACGGTTGGCTGACGAGGTCGCCGCCGTGGAGCGCGCGGGCGCCGATTTCCTTCACGTGGATGTGATGGACGGCCACTTCGTACCGAATCTGACGGTGGGGCCACCTATTGTGGCAAGCCTGAAGAAAGTCACCAAGTTGCCGCTTGATGTGCATTTGATGATCACCAACGCTGATGCCTTTATCCCTGAATTTGTGGATGCCGGCGCGGATTATCTCACCGTTCATGTCGAAGCCTGTCCGCATCTTCACCGGACGATTCAGCTGATCAAGGAACGCAAGGTCAAAGCCGGTGTGACGCTGAATCCTGCCACGCCGATGTCACTGCTCGAAGAGATCTTGGGCGAGGTCGATCTCGTCTTAATTATGTCAGTCAATCCAGGCTTCGGTGGGCAGAAGTTTATCCCCTCGGTGCTCAAGAAAATTGCCCAAGCGCGAACCATGCTGGATCAGATCAACAGCCATGCGCTACTTGAAGTCGACGGCGGCATCAAGGCGGAGAATGCTCGAGAAGTGGTGGCTGCCGGTGCCACGGTCCTGGTGGCCGGGTCCGCCATTTTCTCTCAACGCGACTACACGGCCACGATCGCGGCTCTGCGAGCAGCCGGAGAAACAGTCGTCTCACCGGCGCGTCGCGCCGCGGGTCATCGATAGGTTATTTCGGGTGGATACCTCCGCACTCATCGACAGTCTGCACCCCCTGGAAATCAAAGTGCTCCTGGCCCTGGCCACGCGCCCGTCTGGAACTGCTCTGGGCAGCGAACAGTTGGCCGACGCAGCTGAGTTGGAGACGTCTCAACTCAGCATGGCGGTCGAGTGGTTATTAGCCAAGTCGCTCATTGCTGTGCAGACGGAGACCGTGACACCCATTGTGTCACTGACGAAGGTCGGTGAAGAGTACTACCAGACGACCTCACCCATCGAGCGGGTGTTGGCGGCCGCTCGTGACGCGACCGGCACGGGAAAACGCTTGACCATTCCCGATTTGCAATCCCAAGACGGACTGGATCCGTCCGACGTCAGCAAGGCGGTGGGTCGACTCAAAAAAGAAGGCGTGCTCTTGATCATCCAAGGGGGCTGTATTGAAACAACCGGGCGACCAAGCCCGACGGCCGATGCGCTCAGAGCCCTCCTTGGACAGTTGCATGAATCGTCGAAGGAACTGGACGGCTTCACGGGAGCCCATCGACAGGTCATCGAAGATTATGCGGTGAAACGTGGGAACGCCAAGGAACCCTTCCGTGTCGATGAGCGAGTGGCTCGGTCGTTTGTCCTGTCCCAGGACGGCGTGAGCGCGGCCTCACAGCTCCTGACGCAAGGAGTGACGGAGGAAGTCTCACAGTTGACTCCCGACTTGTTGAAGGATGGGAGTTGGCGTCAGACGCGCTTGAGAAAGTACACCATCAGTCTGCGCCCGCCTCGTATTGGAACAGGAAAGAAACATCCCTATCGCGAATTTCTCGATACGGTCAAAACCAAACTTGTGAGCATGGGGTTCCAGGAAATGCGGGGGGCGCTGGTCGAAACCGAGTTCTGGGATATGGATGCCCTGTTCATGCCGCAATTCCATCCAGCTCGGGATATTCACGACGTCTATTTCGTTAAGGAGCCCAGCCATGCCACTGCCGTGGACGAGCCGTTCTTGTCGCGTGTGGCCAAGGTGCATGAGAATGGCGCAGAGACTGGTTCCACAGGCTGGGGCTATTCGTTTGATGTGCATCGGGCTAAACGGTTGGTGTTGCGGAGCCAGGGCACGGCGGTGTCAGCTCGAAGGCTTGCCGCTTCGCCACAGATCCCCGGGAAGTATTTCTCGATTGCCCGGTGTTTTCGCTATGACCAAGTCGACGCCACCCACGCCACGGATTTCTTCCAGGTGGAGGGGATCGTGCTCGGAGAAGACATCAACTTTCGGATGCTGTTGGGGCTCTTGAATTTGTTTGCCCGGGAAGTGGCGCAGGCGAAGGAAGTGAAGTTCTTGCCAGCCTATTTTCCGTTTACCGAACCGTCGGTCGAGATGCATGTGCGGCATCCACGCCTGGGATGGATGGAGCTCGGCGGCGCGGGTCTCTTTCGTTCCGAAGTGACGCTGCCGCTTGGCGTGACGGTGCCGGTCATTGCCTGGGGGTTGGGGCTTGATCGTATGGCGATGGTGGCGTTGGGCATCCATGACATCCGCGAACTCTTCACCGACAATCTGGAATTGATCCGCACGACCAGAGGATTGTTCTAACTCCACATATGCCTACCATCACGATTTTCAAGGACGATTTAGAGTCGCTTCTGACGGGTGAGGACGGTATCGACCGTGGCATTCCGATGGCGCAGTTGGAAGAGTGGCTGATGCTCGTGAAAGGCGAGCTGAAGGGGCACAATCCGGAAACCGGAGAGTTGCGTATCGAATTGCAAGACAGTAATCGGCCGGATCTCTGGTGTTGCGAGGGGATTGCCCGACAAATTCGTATCAAGCAGCAAGGCCGGTTGAAGCCGTATGCCTTCTTCGCTGACACACCGACATCGCCGCATCATCTGATCGTGAAGCCTGGCATGGAGCAGGTGCGCCCCTATGTGGCAGCTTGTACGGCCAAGGGATATCGGGTGACTGAGAAGGGGTTGGCTCAGCTGATTCAAACTCAGGAAAAGATCGCCGACATCTTTGGGCGGAAGCGCAAGACCGTCTCCATCGGAATCTACCAACTGCGCAAGATTACCTTTCCCGTGACCTATGAGCTGGTGAAACCGGACGAAGTGCGGTTTACCCCGCTGGGTATGGAAACGGCGATGACCCTATCGGAAATTCTCATGGTTCATCCCAAGGGGCTGGAGTATGGACCTATTTTGGCCGTCCAAAGTTTGCTCCCCATCCTTCGAGATGCGAAGGCTCAACCGTTGTCCTTTCCCCCGATTATCAATAGCCGGGAAATCGGAGAGGTACGGGTGGGTGATGATGAGCTCTTCGTTGAAGTGACCGGAACAGACCTGCGCATGGTGATTCTGTCGTTGAACATCTTCGCGGCGAATTTGGCCGACCGTGGCGCAACCATCGAGCCGGTGGAAGTACGGTATCCAACGAGCACGGTGTTGGGCACACGGGTCAAAACGCCTCAAGATTTTGGGAAGCCAGCGACCATTCGGATGAAAGCAATTGAACAGGCATTGGGCCAGGAGCTCGGCGAGGCAATGGTGAAGCAGGCTCTTGAGGCCTATGGGTATGAGGTGTCGACAGAAAATGGATCAGTGAAGGCAAAGCTCCCGCCGTACCGCCATGATCTTATGCATACGATGGATGTGGTTGAAGACGTCGCCATGAGTCATGGGTATGCCGAGTTTACCCCTGTCATGCCGGCGCAATTTACAGTGGGAGGATTATCCGCCATTGAGCAGCTGTCTGATCGATCTCGAGAATTGATGGTGGGACTCGGCTTTCAGGAAATCATTTCGAACATTCTCGGCTCGCCGGATCAGTATTGCCGTGCTATGCGTCTGGAAGGAACGGAATGGGGGAGGACGGTCGAGGTCGATAACGTCATGTCGCTCAGCTTCTCCTGCCTCCGACAATGGATGCTGCCCTCACTGCTGCGTATCGAAGCCGCCTCGAGTCGGGCGTTCTACCCCCATCGCCTCTTCGAGGCCGGTGATGTGGCGATTCCCGACGGGACCCACGAGTTGGGGTCTCGAACGGAAACCATGATCGGCGCCTTGATCGCGCACGCCACCACCCATTTCTCAGAAATCCATTCCTGTCTGGACGTGCTGTGTTACTACCTCGGCAAGGACTATAGCCTTGAGCCAGTGCAGCATCCATCTTTTCTGGAAGGGCGTGCCGGCCGCATTCTCGTTTCGGGCAAGCCGGTCGGCGTCATCGGCGAAGTCCATCCGGAAGTCCTCGAACGTTGGCAGATCTCCATGCCGGTGGTGGCATTCGATCTGAACCTCTCGCAGCTGCTTTCGTAAGTTGGTCACAACTTATCACGTAAAATCGCTTGGCCTAGCCGTCGTACATCGAGTGCAAGAGGGGCTCTCGCTGAGACTCGGGCAACACTCTTCGTCACCGGTTGGTGTCTCAGGAGTTCCACAAGCAAACCAGCCTTGATACGGCTACCAGACTCTCTCACCTTACAATAGAGTCATCTTCTTGGATTGCACAACGCTTGCAAGAGTGTCGAGCATATCGTGTAGCAGCCTCCACAGGGTGATACTGGTGGAACTACCGTTAGGTATCTGACAATCATCAATCTGCAACAGGCCGGAGCGATGATGTCTGTGAACCTGTGGCAGGAGTGGCAGGCACGAGGGCGCAGGGTACGGGGGAGTACACCTATGACAATGGGAGCTAAAGTGATGCGTCTGTTGACGCAGGTGAGTCACTTGCTGAAGGCAGGGAAAAGCAGTGCGGAGCGATTGCCCCTGAAATGAATCTGGCAATATGTCTGCGAGTGGAGCGCCATACGGGTCACCAGCTATAACTAGCCCACCACTCCGCCCTCTCGATCTCTGTCCAGAGTCACCCTAATCGACGAATTTATGTTCAACCACGACTTAAGCTGGTACTTCACCATACCGATATATAACGAGGGCGCCTGTACTTTGATGCCTAAGGGTTCCCTATGCCGTACATGACCATGACAGAGTGACCGAGTCGACAGCGACATTGAGCCCTCCCATGTCATGCAAATGGCTCAGGGCTGGCTTAGTTCATAATCAAGCCGGCCGATGCAACATGCACGGGGTAACGATGGGCGCAGTATCGATTCTGCCATACCCTGCATGTCAGTGAGGCCGGGCAAGACGTACGACAATTCTTTCACGACCTGTCTCATTGATTGGCATTCATGAAGAACGATCAGGGGTTGTACAAGACACTTCTTTCTCGCAGCCATCTCGCATGGAAGCACAACCTCCGCTTCCGCATCACCGTTGGGCTCTCACTCCTTCTCGGAACCATTATGGCCATCGCAGCCGGCATCCGGATCGCGGAGATCGAGCAGACTCTTAAGGATTCCACACACGCCCGTGCTTTGGCCATCAGCCGTACGTTTACGATCATCGGATCGGCCGCCGTCGTCGACAATCTGTATCGGATCCAAGAAGCACTCGGCACGTATCGTGAGGACCCGAATATTCTCCACATCGACATACTTGATCCTGATTTCATGATCATTTCTTCAACCGATGCCACACGTATCGGCCGCACCCTTCACGACCCGTATCTAGACCAGGCGCAGCTCACCCGCAGGGAAGTCGCCACTCAGACAACAGCACCAGATGGGACTCCCATGCTCGTTGCCATCGATCCCTTGCGCAATGGCTCTGAAATTTCCGCTTGGGTGCGAATCGAGTTCTCACTCGCTCGCCTGAACCAGGAGGTCGCCCACGAGCTTTACCAGGCGGTTTTTGTCACAGTGTTTCTGATCGGAGCCGGAGTGATCAGTATTCAGCTCAGCATCCGGAAAATGTCTTCGGTTTTCCAGGATACCGCCGGTGAACTTCAGGCGACATTGCATGTTCTGAGTCAAACCGATTCATCTTCTACCACCGACCCTGCCGCGTTGCCGCCGTCTGATCCCAGCTCTGCTCACGATTCCGGCGGGGAACTCGAACATCTGCTCAGTCTCATCAACCGCACGACTCACCTCGTCACTGCGCAAGCGCAGATCGTGGCAAGTCGTACCGCTGATCTTTCCACGACGGTTGAGGAACTCACCATCGCCAGAAACGATGCACAGGCCGCCAACCGATCCAAGTCAGAGTTTCTGGCGAACATGAGTCATGAAATTCGAACTCCGATGAACGGCGTGATGGGTATGACCGAACTCCTGCTTGCCACACAGCTCACTGAACGGCAACGGTACATGGCTGACACGATCCGTCGGTCCAGTACGGCCTTGCTCGACATCATCAATGACATTCTGGATTTTTCAAAAATCGAAGCCGGCAAGCTTAATTTGGAGCAGGTCGAGTTCAGTCTCCGGAAAACCGTTGAAGATGCTGTGGAGCTCTTTGCCGACCCCGTTGGCAAAAAGGAATTGGAGCTGACCAGCTTCGTGCCGGAGGAGATACCCGATGCCGTCATCGGTGATCCAACGCGATTTAAACAAGTGCTGGTGAATCTCCTCGGCAATGCCGTGAAATTTACCGAGCGAGGGGACGTCTCTGTACAGGTGTCCTGTCTCGAGCAGGAGGGCGACCGGGTGATGGTGAAGTGCGAGGTGCGGGACACCGGCATCGGGATCGCTGAGGAGGCACAGAAGCGCTTGTTTACAGCGTTTTCTCAAGCAGATAGCTCAACCACCCGACGGTTCGGCGGTACAGGACTCGGTTTGGCCATTGTTCGACAACTGGTGTCCTTGATGGGCGGTGAGGTCGGGCTCAACAGCGTCCTTGGCCAAGGCTCCACGTTCTGGTTCACGGTGCAACTGGGATACGATCCCCAACATCAGTCACAGGACACCACGGCTATAGGATCACTCGCGGGTACGCGAGTTCTCATCGTGGATGACAACGCCATCAATCGGTTTATTTTGGAAGCCCAGCTGCACATCTGGGGAGCCGATCCTATCAGTGTCGACAGTGCCAAAGCTGCCATGGATCGCCTGAAACAGACCGTGCGAGACGGTACGCCCATCGACCTGGCCATCCTTGATATCCAGATGCCGGACATGGATGGCATCATGCTCGCCCGAGCCCTGAAAGCTGACCCGGATCTCCGGACGATCCCCCTGCTGGCGCTCAGTTCCATTGAGCCACAGGGCGCTGCTGGCGTGACAGACGCCCCGATATTTTTCGCGTGGCTTCGAAAACCGGCTCGGCAGTCCCTGCTGCTAGAGTGTTTGTTGCACCAACGATATGCCATGTCAGAGACCGCTCCACACCATGCATCCGCGCCATCCTCTTCCACACCATTCCGTGGGCGGATCTTGCTCGCCGAAGACAACCTGGTCAACCGAGAAGTAGCGATGGCGATGTTGGAATCCTTGGGCTGCTGCGTCGATCTAACGGAGAACGGGCGTCAAGCCGTTGAGGCTATGGCACAGCAGTCCTATGATCTTGTCTTGATGGATTGTCAGATGCCTGAGCTGGATGGATTTGCCGCGACGGCCGCGATCCGCCATCACGAAGCCTCCATTGCTGGCGGACATCATGTCCCCATCATTGCCTTGACGGCCCATGCCATGGAAGGCGACCGGGAGAATTGCCTGGCAGCTGGCATGGACGACTATCTTTCGAAACCATTTACCAAGGAAGGCTTGTCCTCCGTCCTGCACCGGTGGCTGGTGGTGCAGCCGACCGAACGTCTGCCGGATAATTCCCGTCATCGATGAGTCGGCTTGGGAGAATCTGCCGGCTATGGAGCAAGCAGACCATCCACACATCGTACAGAAGGCGTTTCCGCTCTACCTCTCGGATTCCAGGCAGTTGCCTAAAAGGATTCAGGAGGCCATTCACATCGGCGATGCGATGGCACTTCATGCAGGAGTCCAGCAGGTGAAAACCGTCAGCGGTCAGGTTGGAGTGCTGACCTGCTTCTTTCAGCCTGGTGCAATTGCGCGACGTGCCGATCAACAGCGGTTGGATAAGGCGGCGAACCTGCTTGCTCCACCTGGGGAGAGCATAGAGCCGGCCTGTCGATGGCTCGAAGACAGGATTCGCCGGCACGCTACCTGACTGTTTGCGCCAGGAGTACTGACGATTTCTCACGTACACCATTCGGCCTACGACCAGAAATCCAGTGCTCCAGAGGATGCTGAAGCGATGCTGGGGAAAGACTTCCCGTAAGGCTACCCTGGGTGACCGGCTGTTGTGTGTGTAGTCGGGATGCAGGGAGCGTGAACGATGTGAGAACGGCGCTGGGAAGCTGTTTGAATAGGGAGTGACGTTACTTAAACTCAAACTCCACAGTGACTGTTCCACGAACTGGAACCTGAATCTCTTTGTTCAGAATTCCTACGGTCTCGTGCCAGACAGAGATCGTATGTTGTCCCGGGGGCAACCCCATTATTCGAAATTGTCCCGTCTCATTGGTCTGGTCAAACAATGGATGGTTGAAGACATATCGATAAGCCCGCATGAACTTGTGGACATTGCACGTGACAAGATGCAGGCCTTCTCTCTTCAGTGGTTTCCGTATAGGGCTTCCTCCGGCCACCAACGCAACATTCAACACCGTTCGGCTGTCGAGCGTGATGTTTGTATTGTGCAGGACCGGATCATCGTTCGTAATTTCCGCCGGCGCACCACTTCGTAATGCCGCCACGTGCGGATAGAACACGCAGCGCTTATTTTGCACAGTCGAACTGTGAGCAGGGCCGTCATCCACCTGTTCTATCCTTGAACTCACATGGACGATCGCGTCACGGAGGCCATGGGTCGTCGGATCAATCGTGAGTGGTGTCACGGTCACGACTTGACCGCATATGTCGCTGTCTCGAGCTACTTCCATTTGTATCGGTGGGGGAACAGACCCTCGATACGTAACACGCCCAACGACCACTGAATCAGTTGAAGACGTGTCCTCTTTTGCTGCAGATCTACTGTGTTGAACGGTCGTGAGTTCCGTAGACGTGGGGAATGGCCTCATCTGTGGAGTGTCGGCCGTCACATCATGTGTGCGTGGAGACACAGAGATCTGTTGATCGACCAAGGGAGAAACAGGCTTGTCTCCATCGTGTCGAGACTGAGTTGAGCCTGTTGCCAGGGCACACTCGGTGGTACTTCCGATAAGCCAGACAACGAGACCGATAACCAGCAGACAGCGCCGATGAGAGCACGCTGGATTGGACTCGGGAATTACCATCTCACACTCCTTGAGCTGTTGAGCACATTAGAAATGTGCTCAACAAGATTACACACACCATCCATTTTCCATTTAAGCGAATCGGCGAACGATGGGGTTGGAATTTCATCAAAAGGGGAAGGGTGAAGCATACTGCGCAATAACCTGGAGTGACGGTTCTTGTCTTACTCGGATCAGTTCGACCATACCAAATAGGACCACAATCACAAGACATACGTACAAACTGAACCGTGATGATACACGGGTATGGAATGTGGACCCATGGTCAGGATATGCCACAGGGGGTGTGTCTCCTACATCTTCAACTTGTGTGTTTACCATGCTGGGAAGAGCAAAGCCGCCAAGATGGACGCGAGAAGGCTCACACTTAGGCGGTAAGACGATGCATGGCGTGCGATTCCGGACCTCATCTACTTCGGATTGCACGCTTGCTTGTCTGAGCATGGAACACGCTTCTGGGCTGTGGTGGGGCCACCTGAATTCACGATCAGTCCGAAGGACGCCCCGTCCCCGAATCCGGATGCCTTTCCGGTGGATGTCGTCCAGAAAGCGGCGCGCCGTCCACCACTCGCTGCATTTGTAAAAATACTTGTTAAGTAGAAGTAGTTTGCTACGGTACCTCTCAGGCTCAGGTCTGGTTGAGTGCACGACCATCATGATTGAACAGACTGTGACCGACAAGTCGACTGCAGAGAGCCCGAGAGAAGGAGGAGCCTAATGAGAGGAGGCTGGACGATTGGAATGGCCGCGATGCTCACTATCGTGGTGGGCGGGGGATTAGTAGGGTCGGTCGAGGAGGCTGGCGCCATTCCAGCGTTTGCTCGCAAGTACGAGGTGAATTGCAACGTATGCCATGCACCGGTGCCGAGATTAAATCCGTACGGCGAGCGGTTCATGGAAAACGGGTATCAACTCCCTGGGACAGAAGACGGCGGCATTATCGGCAAGAAGAAGCTGGGTGACTTGACGATCAATGACGTCGGAAACTTTGTCGGATTCCGGGTGCGCGGGCAGTCGACGTTCCGAGTCGCCGATTACTCTGCTACTGGTTCAGCATCGGTCGGTAGTGCGGTGGTCGGGAAACCTCACGACAAAGCGGAATTCATTCGTCCCGATTTTCTGAGCATGTTCGTGGCGGGCACAGTCTATAAGAATATCGGCTTCTATGTCGATCTCGACTCTATCGAATCATTGAATGGAGGGAATCTCTTCACGAATCGTATGTTCCTTACGTTCAACAACATTGGCAGCCAGTTGGGTGCCAAGAATTGGGCTCATATCCGAGTTGGCCGGTTCGATCCCTCTTCATTTTCATCCTTTCCCCTTTTACGTACCCAACTAGATGTGATCTTCAGTGATATGGCGCTCATCAACAATGGTGGACCGGTCGGTGCGCCCATCCCGTTCCAGGCTGCCCCTATCCTCAATCGGTTCGATCTTACCTCCTTTGCCCATGTGCACAAGTTCTACGGGCTCTACAATCACAATGGGTTTCCCATCTCGCCATTCCTGCCGAGTGGGTATAACGGATTCGGGGATGGGATTGAAATCCATGGACGTCCGTTTGGGGATTGGTTTTTCTACCAGGCCGGGGTGATCAACGGTTCGGGGGAAAATTTCAGGCTTGTTCCAGCGATGGGCGATACAAACCGTATGAAAGATGCCTATGGCATGATCCGGTTTGACTTTGCCAGGGCGGATTATTTCAGCGCAAGCCTGTCGGGGTTTGGGTATTTTGGCAACAACAATTTGATACTCCCACTGGGGCCTGGGCAACTGGCGCAGGTTTCACAACGCCAGGTTGGCGTATCGGCGTACATTCGATATAAGATGATTGATCTCCATGCTGCTTACTCGTTCGACAAGATATCGAACTTGCCAGTGCTTCCTCCCGGCTTCTTTGATGATACAGCGAGCGGCTACTCGGTTGCGTTGGACGTACGGGCTACTGAACAATTGCTCCTCTCCACGCGGTATGACTTTCTAGATGGCGGAGGGGTTCAGAACCAAACCGTTCAAAATTTTATTCCTGCCACCGTGCCAATCTTGCTTCCACTAACTACGATTCAGCGAACGACTACCTCGGTGGTTGGGGTTCAGCTCAAGTACTATATTCGACCCAATATGGCAGTAATGATCCGCAACGACTTTAATGTCTTAGGCTCTCAGGGCGGAGTCATGCCGGAGCGAAATCTGCGCAATTTCTTTACTCTTGGCTTCGATCTCATTTTCTAATTTAAATAGATGAGGGAGACTTCTTCATGGGATTGATGCGAGCGACCGTTCGAGTCTGTGTGGTAAGTCTCGTGGCGAGCAGTCTGTTCAGCGGTTCGGCGGAGGCATTGAAGCCCAAAGAAGCAACAGGACAGGGAAATAAGAAAGGGAAACAGATTTACGAGCAAAGTTGCCTGTTCTGCCATGGAGTCAATGGGAAGGGTGATGGGCCGGCGGCATTCTTCAACGCGGCCTATATGGCGCCGAGACCGACGGATTTTACCGTCGGTAGCTTTAAGTTCCGATCGACTCCATCAGGCGAGCTGCCGATGGACCAGGACCTGTTCCGTACCGTGACGCGGGGTGTGCCCGGCTACATGCCGTCGTTCCGCAGCCTGACCGAGCAGGAGCGGTGGAGTGTAATCAGCTACATCAAGACATTCTATCCCGGGTTCCAGAAGGAAAAGCCGGAGTCGATTCCATTGACTGTGTCGCCTGTTCCGTCGACTCCGGAGAGCATCGAGCGCGGTCGCATGGCCTATTTCGACTCCGGCTGCCAAGGGTGCCATGGGGATGATGCGGATGGAGAGGGGACCTTGGCTCGTGCGAAGGAATTGATGGATCAGAGCGGATTGCCGATCAGGCCTGGAGATTTGACGAGTCGGTCCTCATTGAAAAACGGCTCGGCGCCACAAGATTTGTATCGTTCGATCATGACAGGCTTAGACGGAACTCCTCATCCATCGTTCCTGGGTCAGTATGCTAATAAGGAAGAAGAAATCTGGCATCTTGTGAATTATCTTCTCTCTCTCTCCGAATAGGTCGATTGTTGAGAAAGTTGGCTGGTATTAGCCGTATCTTGTGTGGCCAGTTTTGTTCCAATCAAGGCCAGATCTCCCTCCCGGTCTGAAGAGAGTCGTCTAACTAAGCCTCGCAACAGTCACCGCAGAGCAAAATGGGACAGCTTGAGCTAGCCCGGGTTCCGTGGACACCAAGTTAAGACTCACTGAGCCGTCGCTTGAACTCTAACGGGCTCAGATAACCAAGGTTCTGATGGAGCCGGTGGCGATTATAGAACCCTATTCTCATCGGTGGAAGCCGGTCGGCGTCATCGGCGAGGTCTATCCGGAAGTCCTCGAACGTTGGCAGATCTCCATGCCGGTGGTGGCGTTCGACGTGAACCTGTCGCAGCTGATAGCGCTTGGGTAGGGACTGCCCCTAGAGCGATGGGGCGTGAAAGGGGGAGACGACACGTTGTCGGCTCCCCTTTCAAACGATATTCGACTAGAGCGTAGAGTTATGCGGCGACAGGAGTCAGGTGTTGCTTGGCGAGGCCGCACAACTTTTCAAAGCCCGCCGAATCTTTGATCGCCATATCCGACAAAATCTTTCGATCCAACAACACATTCGCTTTCTTCAATGCGTTGATGAACCGGCCGTAGGTCAGCCCTTGAGCCCGAACGCCAGCGCTGATGCGGGCAATCCACAATTGCCGGAAGTCTCGCTTCCGATTCTTGCGGCCCGTATAGGCATATGTCTGCCCCTTGTCGACGCTTTCTGTCGCTGAACGGAAGAGCCGACTCTTTCCGCCGTACTGGCCTGATGCCAGCTTAATCCGCTTCTTTCTCCGTTGCCGAGTTTTTGGCCCACCCTTAGCGCGAGGCATAATTCATTACTCCTTTAAGGTCCTGAGACTCCTGCCATGAAATCATTGTCGCTCTATGCGTACGGGATCAGCCGGTTCAACGACGTGGTGACTGTCGGATCGACGACCGTGGACCCGCTCAGGCGGCGCTTTCGGTCGTGCCGCTTGCTGGTCAGTATGTGCCGCTTACCCGCCTTGCGGCGGACAATTTTTCCGCTTCCGGTCTTGGCAAATCGCTTGCTTGTCCCTTTATGGGTTTTCATTTTCATCGAGGATTCCTTTGGTTGATCGATCACCGCATCGCGCGTCAATTATTTGGGCGCCACAATCATAATCAAACTTCGTCCCTCCATGCGGGGGGCATACTCGATGGTGCCGGCTTGCGCCAATTGTTCAATGACGGAATTCATCACGGCCCGCCCCATTTCCTGATTGGCCATCTCCCGCCCGCGATATGTGAGGGTGACTTTGGTCTTATTGCCCTCTTCGAGGAACGTTTTCATCTGCCGAACTTTAATTTCAAGGTCATGTTTATCGGTCCGTGGCCGTAACTTGATTTCCTTTACCTGCGTGGACTTTTGATGGCGCCGACTTTGATGGTCCTTTTTGCTCAACTCATACTTGTACTTCCCAAAGTCCATAATTCTACAGACCGGGGGGGTGGAGTTAGGAGCTACTTCCACCAAGTCATAGCCGCCTTCCTGAGCCTGTCGAAAGGCGTCCGGCGTCTGAAGGATGCCGAGTTGTTCTCCTTCCGGGCCAATGACACGAATTTCTCGGACTCGGATCTCACGATTCACACGCAATTTGGGAACGATAGGCCACCTCTTTTTTTAATGTGCAGGTTGAAGTTCTCGCTGTGTGTGCGTGACCTCGGCTTGCAGAAGATCCAACACTTCAGCCACTGTCTTGCTCCCTAAATTTGCCCCACTTCGGCCTCGTACCGAGAGAGTTCCATCCTGCATTTCACGATTCCCCGCGACCAACATGAATGGGACTTTCGCCTTTTCCGCTTCGCGAATCTTGAACCCGATCTTTTCGTTCCGGAGATCAGGCTCGACCCGAAAGCCAGCCGCCTTCAATTGCGCCACGACGGCCGCCACGTAGTCTTGCTGCTGATCGGTGATGTTCATGACGACGGCCTGTACCGGAGCCAGCCAGGTTGGGAACGCACCTCCGTAATGTTCAATCAGGATACCGAAAAAACGCTCGATGGATCCCATCAAGGCGCGATGAATCATGATTGGGCGATGTGCTTTGCCGTCTTCTCCAATATAACTTAACTCAAATCGCTCTGGATTGTTGAAGTCCACCTGGACCGTGGAACATTGCCACGAGCGGCCCAATGCATCTTTGATCTTAATATCGATCTTCGGGCCGTAAAATGCCCCCCCGCCAGAATCAAGGTGGAAGGAGATGTTTCGACTCTTCAGGGCCGCTTCCAATGCGCTGGTGGCCAAGGTCCAATGTTCATCACCACCCACGGACTCTTTGGGCCGCGTGGACAAGAAGACGTCAAATTGGTGAAACCCGAATGTTTGCAAGACGAAAAATGTAAAGTCCAGGACCCGGCTGACCTCGTGTTCCATTTGATCCGGGCGGCAGAAGAGATGGGCATCATCCTGCGTGAATCCGCGTACCCGCATAAGCCCGTGCAGCACGCCGGTCCGTTCATAGCGGTAGACCGTTCCGAGTTCCCCATAGCGAATGGGGAGGTCTCGATAGCTGCGCAGGTGAGATTGGTAGATCATGATGTGGTACGGACAGTTCATCGGTTTCAGCTGGTACTCACTGCCTTCCAGCTTCATCGATGGGAACATGTTTTCCCGGTAGTAATCGAGGTGCCCGCTGGTTTTCCAGAGATCAAGGCGTGCGGTATGCGGTGAATAGACCAGCTGGTATCCGTCTCGAATATGTTGTTCTCGCCAGAAATTTTCAATCAACAGGCGGACTGTCGCACCTTTCGGGTGCCACAGGACCAGCCCGGGTCCAATTTCATCCTGAATGCTGATCAGATCCAAATCTTTTCCAACTTTTCTGTGGTCGCGCCGCTTAATTTCCTCAAGTCTGGCCATGTAGGCATCCACTTCCGCTTGTGTCGGAAAGGATGTTCCGTAGATCCGCTGTAACATCGGATTACGTTCATCGCCACGCCAATAGGCCCCACCCGTGGTGAGCAATTTTATGGCTCCGATGACACCGGTAGTAGGAAGATGGGGGCCACGACAGAGATCCACGAAGTCACCCTGTGTGTAGGCGGTGATTGGCTCTCCATCGGGGAAGCCTTGAATTAGCTCGACCTTATAGTGCTCTCCACGGGACGTGAAGAAATCTATCGCATCCTGTTTTGAGAACTCCCGCCTTGTGATAGCGAGGTTACGCTTAATAATTTCAGCAGCGCGTTCTTCGATCCTCTGCAAGTCTTCTGGGGTAAAGGGGCGTTCGAAGGCGAAGTCGTAATAGAAACTATCTTCCAGGGCTGGGCCGATGGTCAGTTGTGCCGACGGAAAGAGTTCCTTGACTGCCTGGGCCATGAGGTGGGTGCTGCTGTGACGGTACACCTCACGGCCTTCTGCACTGTCGAACCGCAGTGCTTCGACGACTGAATTCCCAGACAGTGCGGACGATAAATCAACAACCGCTCCGTCTACTCTAGCTGCTAGAATATCTCTGCCAACGACACCTAGGTCAGACAGAGCACCACCCACTGTCACCCCGGTCTGAATGTCACCGCTTGGACCGTCTTTGACCGATATCTTCATGACGTACGGACTTGATCCACTAGTGCAAAAACAAAAAAGGCACCGAGCCTTTAAGAGGCAAACCAGTGCCTCAGCCAGAATGGTAGGCGCGGACGGTCTTGAACCGTCGACCTCTACCGTGTCAAGGTAGCGCTCTCCCCCTGAGCTACGCGCCTATCAAGAGAGGGGGCATGCTAATATAGCCTCACTGACACTGTCAAGAAAACGAAAGAGCAAGCCTCATTCCCTCAGCTAGCTGAAAGACATTGGCCCGTCTCTTTCAATCATCTCTTGAGGCGGCCACCCTACTGCGTACGGACGGTTATTTCACGGCCGAGCGAAGCTCTTTCCCAGCTGAAAACTTCGGGACCTTCGCTGCAGGGATTCGGAGTGATTCGCCTGTCCGTGGATTTCTTCCCATTCGTGCTTTTCGTTTTGAAATCGTAAAGGTGCCGAAATTGACGAGCGAGACGCGCTTCCCTTTTTTTAATGAGGACGTCACCGCCCCGGTGAGTGCCTCAAGGGCGGTTCCGGCCGCGACCTTCGTAATCCCAGCTGAAGCCGCCATCTTTGCGATCAGCTCTTCCTTTGTCATGATGTCCCTCCTTCATGAGTGGTGAGAGATGTATATGGGAAGTGAGCCCCGTAGCACGTCTGTGGCAGTCTTGTTCACTCACTATTGAGTAGCTCTCGCTTTCGTCTGCTTGACGGGGATGTGAAGATTCACGATTTTTTTCCGCAAGGTATTACGGTTGAGACCGAGAAGTGCAGCAGCCTGTATTTGATTACCCTTGGTCTCACGCAGCGCTGAAGTAATGAGAGGGCGTTCTACGGCGGAAATCAGAATCGGGTGAAGGTTTTTAGCTGATCCGTTTCGCATCCCCTTGACGAATTCCCCCATTTTCACCTCTAGATAACTCTCCAGGGAGGTGTCGTGGGATTTGTTCTGCTGGGGGCTGTCTGGCTGATTCATCAGCTGGATTACCGTCAACGTTTTTTTTAAGACAGCCTTAGACCCGCTGATACAAAGAGTGCGAGTAGGGTCGACGTGGTCATGAAGCGTCTCAATCTGTTCCTGCCCGCCATGCGATTCCACCACGACGGTATCAAACCGATGTCGCGACGACTCCTTTTGAAAGGTCACAACATCCCGAGCGATCATCACGGAAGCGCCCTTGAATACCTGTCCCACCAGGGCCTGTATGGTCGTATCGTTTGTGAATAACAGAATAGTAAATGAAGATGATGCCACAGGCATGAAAGATACCACCCGAAGAAGAGGTCAGATTATTGCTTAGGGCGTACACGATGTCAATCTGATTTATAGATGCGATAGCCTTCCGTCCTGCTTCCTGTGTGGCTTTGCAGGCATGAAATGAATAGTAAAGATATGGACTTATGGTGCGCTCTCGATGTTCATGACTCCACTAACAAATAGCTTTGAATACTAAATGTCAGGATATGTGTAGACCTTCATTAAGGAAGTTTCTGGTGCCTTGACAGGTCAAGATGGGAGACGGTATATGTAACTCAATTCCGACAGGAATAATAAAGAATGAAAGTGTCTATGCGTGCCACATACGGAATTATGGTAGCCGTTGATCTTGCCACATATGCAAAAGAAGCCCCAATTCAAGCGCGGGCTATCGCGAGGCGTCATGGGATTCCAGCTCGTTTTCTCGAACAGATTCTCCATGCGATGAAGAAGGCCGGGTTAGTCGAAAGCCAACGGGGTGCTCAAGGAGGCTATCTCCTCACGCATGAACCAGCAGCGATGTCGATCGCCGATATTTTCGAGGCATTGGAAGGGCCGGTCTTTCATCGGTCTTTTGTCGGTCAGCGAACACGTGATCGTCAAGCGACCAAGCCTGAACTGCTGCTCGGTGACGTCTGGGAGCAGGTTCAGCAGGCAGAGCGAAAAGTTCTCGAAAACGTGACGGTCGAACATTTGGCAATGCGGTTACGAACGATCGATGCCCAGCGCAGTCCGATGTACCACATCTGACTTAGGAGGCTCCTCTCCAGAGGAGATATAGGAGAGCGGTATTATGAACCACATTGAAGCCCTCACGAGCCCTCACATTGTCACGAGTCCGATTCCTCCCGCCATCCTAGAGGAAATAGAAACCTTTGAGGCCGAAGCGCTGCGAACAGTGGCTGGGGAGATTTCTTCTGATCTCTTCAGACCTTTCCGCCTGCAGTATGGCATTTATGGGCAGCGCCAATCTGGTGTGCAGATGGTGCGGATCAAGATTCCGTTCGGTGGGTTCAATGCGAATCAGCTGCGACGTGTGGCGGAGCTCACCGACCGCTATGCGACCGGGGTGGGTCATGTCACGACGAGACAGGATATCCAGCTGCACTTCGTGGAATTGAAGGATGTGCCAACCCTCATGCGTGGATTGGCCGAAGTTGGGCTCACCACCAGAGAGGCCTGCGCGAATACCGTGCGGAATGTGACGGCGTGTCACCTCGCCGGCGTGTGCCAAGGCGAAGTCTTCGATGTGACGCCTTATGCGAAGACCGTCGCGTATCACCTATTACGGAACCCCTTGAACCAAAGTCTGCCGCGGAAGTTCAAAATTGCGTTTTCTGGCTGCAAACATGATTGTGCGCTGACCCCGATTCACGATATCGGCCTACTGGCCGTCAAGCGAGCTGACGGAGTCGTCGGTTTTCGAATGGTGGCAGGTGGCGGCTTGGGCTCTGCTCCACGGATTGCCCAACTGCTCCGTGAGTTCACACCGATGGAGGAACTGATTCCCAGTATCGAAGCCGTGATTAAAGTCTTCGATACCCTCGGCAATCGAAAAAATAGAAACAAGGCCCGGATGAAGTTCGTGATCGACAAGCTGGGTTTTGAGGAATTCAAACGGCGATGGGAAGCCGCCTATGTCGGCATGGGACACACGCTTCCCAAGAACGGACCGTTGACCCTGCTTCAGTATCAGGATGAGCCCCCTCCGCTCCTCATGCCCACGAAAAATGGTCTGGTAT
Organism: Nitrospira sp.; assembly: GCA_005116745.1. Lineage (NCBI taxonomy): Bacteria > Pseudomonadati > Nitrospirota > Nitrospiria > Nitrospirales > Nitrospiraceae > Nitrospira > Nitrospira sp. Next base: position 570,665 of record SWDS01000006.1, read on the forward strand.
ATGGAAACGGGAACGGTCATGGCAATGGGGCCAGCACAATCGGTCATGAGACGCCGTTTGAGATGTGGAAACGGACCAATGTTGTGAAACAGAAGCAGGAGGGCTACGTCACAGCCGCCATCAAGCTGTTCATGGGGGATCTTACGGCTGAACAGATGCTCTTCGTTGCTGATCTGGCCGAGCGTTATTCAAACGGAAATCTCCGTACCACCATCAATCAAAATATGGTGATTCGGTGGATTCCTGGCGATCGGATTGCCGATCTGTACGAGGATTTGGCATCTCGCGGGTTGGCGGATCCCGGCGCTGAACTGGTCGAAGACATTATTGCGTGCCCCGGCACTGACACCTGCGGGCTCGGGATTACGTCGTCCAAGGGACTTGCGAGGGCGTTGGCTGAAGTGTTTTCACCCGGTCGTGTGCCGGAAGATCTGGCAGGCGTCGATATCAAAATCAGCGGCTGCCATAACTCCTGCGCGCAGCACCACATTTCCACGATCGGGTTGCATGGGGTTGGAAAACGCCTTGGCGAGCATGTCGCGCCGCACTATGAATTGCATCTCGGTGGTTCGGTGAACGGCACGGCCAAGATCGGGCAGATGACCGTGAAGCTGCCGGCGAAATCCGTCCCTGCAGCGATCTCTCATTTGATCGACGTGTACCGGCGTGATCGCCAACCAGATGAGAATTTACCGAAGTTCATTACCCGTATGGGTAAGAGTAAGTTGAAGGATGAGCTGATTCCGTACACGATCGTTCCCTCCTTCAAGGAGGATTCCACCTTCTACTATGATTGGGAGGGGGAGGACGAATTTATCCTTGAAGATCTTGGCCCCGGAGAATGTGCCGGCGGCGCGCTGGAGATGATCGAGAATGGTATTCTGGAGGCCGATCAAGAACTGTATCAAGCTAAGTTGCTGGTCGAGAACCATCAATATTCCGTGTCGGTGAACAAATCCTATCGCGCGGTGTTGGCCGCGGCGAAGGCGATGTTGGTGACCGAAGGGCTTGAGCCGTCGACCGACTCGGAAACGTTCATTGAATTTGACAGCCGGATTGCGCAGAAAGGGGTCATCCCTGCGCAATATCGAGAGCTCAATAAGAAGGTCGGCGATCTCGGCCCAAAGGAGACGACCGCCGAGTCGGCGCGTGAAAAGATGGTGTTTGCGAAGGGCTTCGTTGAGGCCTGCCGAGCTGCAACAGAACAGATGGGGAAAGATTTGAAGCTTGCTCCGGTCCAAGAGGCGGCCGCTCCAGTGAGGGATATTGCAGCGCAGGTCACGCCGGTCGTCACCGAGGTGAAACCTTTGGCTCCGGCTCCGACCGGTGCACGGGTCTACGATCTCCGTGGCGTCGCCTGCCCCATGAACTATGTGAAGACCAAGTTGAAGCTGGAAATGATGGATGCAGGTGAGAAGCTGGAAGTGTGGCTCGATGCGGGCGAGCCGATTAAGAACGTGCCGATGAGCCTCAAGAACGACGGGCATAAGGTGCTGATCCAAGAGGCCTTGGAGCCGGAAGCATCGCATTATCGGATTCTGGTGGAAAAGGTCGAAGGGTAAAGGGGCGGATTGCCATGACCGTCACTGGCCGTTCTGAACTGGTCCAAGAGCTCAAAGCCTGGAGCGCATCTTTTGAGACGAAGATGCCTCAAGATGTGCTGGCGGCTGCTATCGAGCGATACGGGCAGAAGATGGTTCTCGCCTGTAGCTTTGGGGCGGAGGACGTGGTTCTCGTCGATATGGTGCATCGCATCGATCCCGCAGTACCGTTGTTTTATCTCGATACCGATTTTTTGTTTCCCGAGACGTATGCCACGCGGGATCGGATCATCGAAAGGTACCAGCTGAAACCAGCGCAAGTGATCCAAGTGAAGTCATTGCTGACACCACAGCAACAAGCAGAGTCCCATGGTGACGCCCTGTGGGCCAGCCATCCAGATCAGTGCTGTCAATTGCGGAAGGTCGAGCCACTGACTCGCGTCCTGAAAGGTTATGATGCCTGGATCACGGGCATTAGGCGGGATCAAGCACCGTCCCGTGCGAATGCCGGTTTGATCGAGTGGGACGAGAAATTTACATTGATCAAGGTGAACCCACTGGCTCGATGGACGTGGGCCGATGTGTGGAGCTACATCACGGTCTACGAAGTTCCCTACAATCCGCTCCACGATCACAACTATCCCAGTATTGGGTGCACGTACTGCACAGCACCCGTGGCGCCTGGCGATGATCCGCGCGCCGGGCGCTGGAAGAACTTTACCAAAACCGAGTGTGGATTACATAAGGCGTAACATGCCGATTCAAGAGATCCTTGCCAAGATCGCCAAAGGGCCAAAAGCTTCCAAAGACCTGACATGGGATGAGTGTAAGCAGGCGATGAAGGCGTTGATTGAAGGGGAAGCCACGCCGGCACAGGTCGGAGCTTTTCTCATCGCTATGCGGTTTAAGTCAGAGTCAGTCACTGAACTTGCGGCATTGACGGCTGCGGCACGTCAGTATGTGCCAGCCCTTGCAGTGTCGAAAGATTTAGCACTCGTTGATGTGCCGAGTTATGCCGGGAAGCAGGATACATTTCATGCCATCGTTGCTGCCTCGATCGTTGCGGTTTCAGCTGGAGCCGCAGTGTTGATGCATGGGTACGACGGCATTCCTGGGCGTCCAGGTACTGCTGGGGTACTGAAGGCCTTAGGGATTTCGGTGGATGCAGACCCTAAGCGGGTGAGTGAACAAGTACACAGGAACGGTTTCGCCTATCTCGATATCGGACTCTATCATCCACCTGTGTACCGATTCTTGGAGATGCGCCAAGAGCTCGGTGTCAGGAACGTGTTTCATCCGATTGCCAGGTTGTTGAACCCTGCTCGGGCTAAAGCGCAGGTGGTGGGATTGTCGCATCCACCGCACTTCGAGAAAACGGCTGAAGCGCTAGGAATGCTCGGGTGTCCGCGGGGGATGGTGATTCGTGGCGTCGAGGGCGATCCGGAGTTGTCTGCCTCCATGGCGACGAGAGTTCTGGAGCTTCGCGATGAACGCATCAGACCGCTGGAGATCACTCCGAAAGATTTTGGACTGACCTTTATTCCATCGCGCGAGATGGCCGGGTTTCCCCCCGATCAGCGAGAAAAGGAGGCGGATCTGCTCCGCCATATTCTTCAGAATCGGGTGCAGGGCGGGCCAAAAGAGTGGGTCCTCATGAACGCCGCGATGTTACTGTACGCAGCGGGGAAAGGGACGTCGTTTTCGACCTGCTTCCCGGCGGCGCGCGAAGCCATTGAGAGTGGCGCGGCGGTGCGTAAGCTTGATGACTTGGTGCGACAGCAGGTCGCAGTGTAGGACGAAAGGCGGAAGGATTTGGGGTATGAAACACCTGCGGCAACTGGAAGATCAAAGCGTCTATATTCTCCGAGAAGCCTACAAACATTTCAATAATCTCGCCATGCTCTGGTCCATGGGGAAGGACTCGACGGTGCTCTTGTGGCTGGCCCGCAAGGCCTTTTTCGGGCATGTCCCGTTTCCGCTCCTGCATGTCGATACCAGTTACAAAATTCCGGCAATGATTGAATATCGCGACCGTCTCGCTCGAGAATGGCGATTGGATTTGGTCGTTGGCCAGAACAAAGAGGCCCTGGCGGCGGGTATGAACCACACGATGGGCCGCGTCGTCTGTTGCACCGCCTTAAAAACGAACGGTCTCAAGCAACTCTTGGAGCACAAGGGATACACCGGCGTCATCCTCGGTGTCCGCGCAGACGAAGAGGGCACAAGGGCCAAGGAGCGATACTTTTCCCCGCGCGATAAGCACGGAGATTGGGACTTTCGGGATCAGCCGCCTGAGCTCTGGGACCAGTATAAGACCACATTTCCGCCCGGTACGCACATTCGGATTCATCCGCTTTTGGACTGGACTGAAATCAATATTTGGGAATACATCAAGCTCGAAAATATTCCCTTCATCGACTTGTACCTCGATAAAGGTGAGGGGATACGTTACCGCAGCCTTGGGTGTGCTCCCTGCACCACACCAATCAAGTCTACGGCCAAGACGGTGGACGAGATCATCGAAGAACTTCGCCACACCACCGTGGCCGAGCGGTCAGGCCGAGCGCAGGACGAAGGTCGGGGGATGGAGCTGCTCCGCAAAGATGGATACATGTAAGCAGAATGCTGAAACGAGCATCCAGCTTCGTTCTCGGATCGAAACAATCCTCAACGTACCCAAGAGGGTACGCCTCCGGTTGTTTCTCACCTGCGGCCTCGCTGGTCTGCCCGTTTGGGCATTCTGAAGAATAAATTATGACAACTACCAAGCCGTCTGAAAATTTGAATATCGTGATCGTCGGCCATGTGGATCATGGCAAGTCCACGTTGCTCGGCCGACTGTATGCCGATACCGGCTCTCTCCCTGACGGGAAGTTGGAGAAAGTGCAGGCTATCTGCAAGCAACAGGGGAAGGACTTCGAATATGCCTTCCTCTTCGACGCCTTTCTCGAAGAGCAGGAGCAAGGGATTACGATCGATACGGCTCGCACGTTTTTCATGTGGAAGGGTCGGCAATACATCATCATTGATGCGCCCGGGCACAAAGAATTTCTCAAGAACATGATTTCCGGCGCAGCGCGGGCCGAGGCGGCACTGTTGCTCATTGATGCGTTGGAAGGCGTGAAAGAGCAGTCCAAGAAGCACGGCTATCTCTTGTCGTTGCTGGGCGTCCGACAGTTTGCGGTGGTGGTCAATAAGATGGATTTGGTGGGCTATCGGCAAGACGTGTTCGAGGGGATTGAAAAAGAGTATCGTGAATTTCTGGGGCAGTTCAAAGCGGTGCCGTTGCAGTTCATTCCAGTGAGTGCCAAGCTCGGCGACAACATCGCCAATCGCAGCGAGCAGATGCCCTGGTATACCGGCGCGACCGTCCTGGAAACGCTCGGTGGGTTCCAGAAAGAAGCGGCCCGTTCGGAACAACCTCTCCGAATGCCGGTACAGGACGTCTATAAGTTTGATGCGCGCCGGATCATCACGGGTCGTATTGCCGCCGGGCAGTTAAAAGTCGGCGATCATCTCGTGTTCTCGCCCTCGAACAAACGCGCCAATATCCGGACGGTGGAGGCTTTCAATATTGAGCCGCAACCGACAGTGGGCCAGGCAGGGCAATCGATCGGTGTGACGCTCGATGACCAGATCTTTGTGGAGCGTGGGGAGATCGCCTCGCACCAGGAGCACCTTCCGTCCGTCTCCACGGCCTTTCGGGCTAATCTGTTTTGGCTCGGCAAGAGGCCGCTGGAAAAAGAGCGCAAATATCTCTTGCGCGTGGCGACGAAAGAAGTGGACTGCGAGGTGGCGTCGATCCATCGGATTATCGATACGATGGACTTGGCTCAGCAACAGGGCAGCAATACGGTGAATAAGAATCAGGTAGCGGAATTGACCTTGCGCACTAAAACGCCGGTGGCGTTTGACCTCTCGGCGTCGTTCGAGGCTACGGGCCGGTTTGTGTTGGTCGACGAATACGATATTGCGGGCGGGGGCATCATTACCGAACTGGTCCATGACGATCAGGAATTTCTCCGCGAAGAAGCCAGGCGGCGCGATTTTGCGTGGGTCAAGGGCGAGGTCACAGTTGAAGACCGAGCACAACAGTATGGCCATCGAGCCGCAGTGGTCCTGATTACCGGGGGACGACATACTGGCAAATCATTCCTGGCCAGAAAGCTTGAAGGCCGTCTCGTCGCGGACGGACGCCATGCCTACCTATTGGACGGAGAAAATCTGCGTCGTGGGTTGGATGCGGATCTGAACGAGGAAGAGCGGGGACAGACAACGGAAATGGCTCGACGCTATGGCGAAGTGGCGCGTCTCCTCACCGACACGGGCCTCATCGTGGTGTCCACCACCAATCCCTTCGGCCTCGCCTACCAAGAAGCTGCACAGGCGATTAGGACACTCGTCCACCCCGCACCGGTCATTGCCGTCCACATGAGTAAGACAGAAGAAGAGCCTCCGCCAAATACCGACGTCGTCCTCTCAGGCCCTACCGATTTCGATGGCGCCACCGCTCGCATCATCGATGAATTGAAACGCCGAGGCGTCCTGGCTCAGGCGATCGGGGCGAAGCCGGTCTTTCAATATTCGATTTAGCCAGCCCATCAGTTCGAACCCCTCGAAGACGATGGCGCAAGACCCACCCCTTGACGGCTTTCCCTATTCAGCCATATTCTGCTGCGGCGTGCTAGGTTGCTCTCCTTAGCGAAGGTGATTGTCATGCAGGGCAAGGACCCGTACTTGGCGCTCCTCGGGTTATTCATCCTTGGCACCGTGTTCCTCTTCTGTGGCGAAGGTTCAGTCACGTCGCCTCCACCGGTTGCATTGGAAAACCCGGCTGAAATTCCTCCACCGATTCCGAAAATCATCGAGCCACGGCCATCACCAGTACCACCGGTACCAGCATCAGCCGTGCTCAAAAAGAAGATTGATGAGCTGCTGATGGGGACAACGATGATGTTCCGAATCAACAGCGCCACGCTGCTGCCGGAGGGGAAAGCTGTCCTGAATGGTGTGGCCACGATTTTACAAGAAGATCCCACGGCTGCCTTTGAAGTTGGCGGGCATACAGACAACGTCGGACCGGAGGCCACGAATCGGATCCTCTCGGAACAGCGGGCCAAGGCCGTCGTCGACTATCTGATCTCAAAGGGGATCGTTGCTGATCGTCTGGCTCCCAAAGGATATGGAGCGTCACGACCGATCATCGAGAATTCTACCGAGGAGGGGCGCCAGCAAAACCGACAGATCGAATTCTCCATCGGACCCAAGGGAGAGCAGTCGTGATGTTTGCGCACTGGACATGCTGGCTTTGGACGATGGTGGGGGCTGGTTTCCTGGGCTGTGATCACCGATCTTCGTGCGCAGATGACTGAGCTCCGGGCCTCGGTGTTGGAGGCCTGTGAAGGGGTTGTCGGGAAGCGGATCGTGACTCCCACGGAACAGAATGGGGAGGTGCCGCTCGACAATCCAGAGAAGCTAGTCCGGATCAAGGCCGTAGAAAGCGAAGTGGCCGTGATCGCGGAACTTCGTGCACAGATTGCTGAACTCCTGGCCCTGTCTGCACAGGGCAGTGAGCAGGTTGTCGAGAAGCAGGTGGAGACTCCCGCTGAACAGATGGTCGTGCAGAATGGAGACGTGCCGGTTGAAATGATCAGCGCACACACCGGGGATCTGGTCCAGGCCGGTGCTATTGAGCCGTCGGATGAGGGACAAGCGGTCGGCGAGTCGCCCGATGACCTGAAACACATCCGTGGGGTCGGGCCGGCGTTAGAACGGTTCCTGCACAAGCGGGGCGTCTTCTGGTTCAGCCAGGTGGCGACCTGGAACCAAGCAGACATCGACAAATTCGAGTTTCTCTTACCCAACTTTGGGGGACGCATCCAACGAGAGAGCTGGGTGCGCAGCGCACAGGTCGAGTACTACAAGAAATATAAGCAGTGGCTGGGCGACGGCGAGCCCCCGAGTGAGAGCCCCGATGTTCGGGCGCAGATGGCTGAGCTTCCAGTTGTGTCTTCACAGGTTGGTGAGAAGGTTGTCGAGATGCGGGTCGAGACTCCCGCTGAACAGATTGTCGTGCAGAATGGAGATGTGTCGGTTGAAACGATCAGCGCATATACCGGGGATCTGGACCAGGTCGGGGTCATGGAGCCGTCGGAGGAGGGGCAAGCGGTCGGCGAGTCGCCCGATGACCTGAAACACATCCGCGGGGTCGGGCCGGCGTTAGAACGGTTTCTGCACAAGCGGGGCGTCTTCTGGTTCAGCCAGGTGGCAACCTGGAGTCACGCGGACATCGACAAATTCGAGTTCCTCTTGCCCAACTTTGGTGGGCGCATCCAGCGAGAGAACTGGGTGCGCAGTGCCAGGGTCGAGCATTACAAGAAGTATAAGCAGTGGCTAGGCGACGATGGACCCACAAGTACGGCGCCGGATGCACACTAAGATGGCTGTTCATTGCGAAAGCCATTGGAGGAGGCTGGGCCTCCGTACCCTGCGGATTCGCCCCTCCCATATTGGAATCCAGCATTGCCTGCATAACAAGCCATTGCAGCCGACCGCCCAGAGTACGAGCGTTGTGGGTCTCTTCCATTGCTTCACTCCTCCGGTGTCAGCTGAGCGGTGGCGTTAGCCATCGGAATCTGTGCCATCTGGTGGGCTGGATGTGTGAGTTTGACTCACCAGAAATCCATGTGTTACGGTCAACCTCTGTCAATTCGCACAGTTAGCAATGGATTCCCTTTATGGCGGTTGAAAAAGATCTGAAGGCCATTCTTCGCAATTTGAAGTATTCAGACGACGCCAAAGTGCGCGCACAGATTTCAGAAAATACCAAACTGGTCCATGATCGCATGGCCGGCATCACGCACAAGCTGGTGGTCATGAGCGGAAAAGGCGGCGTGGGCAAGAGCATGACCACGGTCAACTTGGCGTTGGCCTTTGCGCGGCAAGGCGCGAAGGTCGGACTGTTGGACGTGGATCTGAACGGGCCTTGTGTGCCTCGCATGTTGGGATTGCACGGTCGATCATTGACGATGACGCCTGAGGGGGCGATTCCCCCGGTCGGGCCGCTCGGGGTGAAAGTCGCATCGATGGACTTCTTCTTGGATGATGCATCGCCGGTTCGTTGGAAAGGGCCGATGGATGTCAGCCCGGTCTGGTTAGGGTTGATGGAAATGAATGTCATTCGAGAGTTTCTGGCCGATGTCGTCTGGGGTGAGCTCGATTATCTACTGGTCGATCTCCCTCCGGGGGCCGCAGCGGACAAACCGCCGGTCATTGCCGGGTTTATTCCTGACCTGGCAGGAGCGATTGTCGTGACGACACCATCAGAAGTGGCATCGGATGTGGTGCAGAAGTCGGTGACCTATGCTCGCGACATAGGTATCAAGGTCATGGGCATTGTCGAGAATATGAGTGAGTATCGCTGCCCGTCTTGTGGGGAAGTGAACGAGTTGTTCGAAGGCAATACTGAGGCGATGTGTGAGATGCTGGATTTGCCGCTGCTCGGACGCATTCCCTTCGACCGGACCCTCGCCCGTACTTTCGACAAGGGGGAGCCGTTGCTTGACGAAACCTATCCGACCATTCAACGGTACCAGGAAATAGCTGGGCGCATCAGGACGCTCATCGATTACAAGAAAGTGTTGGCCGAACAACTGTAACACGATGCACTGAAGAGGAGACCCATGAAATTCGTATGCCTCAACTGTGAAACTTATATGAACTTCGAAAAGGTGGAAAAACCAGGGGAGGGCACGCTGGGCGTGTTTTTTGGCTGTCCGTCTTGCAATGCCAAGTTCTCCATGGTGACGAATCCTGGTGAAACCCAGATGGTCAGTTCCCTCGGAGTAAAGTTGGGGGGGCGCACTGTTGAGGCCGAGCCATTTGAGATGACGAAGGGTACGTTGAAGACCGAAGCCACCCCACCCCTTGGGCAGATGGCGGCCTATTTGAATGAGAAAATTCAAGGAGGTCAGCCGGCTGTTTCTGCCGCTGCTGCGTCGCCTGCCAAGGCGCCTGAAAAAGCGAGTGGCTGTCCATTCTCCGCCATGGTTGCGGAAATGGGCCTGACGAACTCCGGCAAGCCTGCGAACGGTGCATCTGAGTTTACGTGGACTGCCGATGCCAAAGAGAAACTCGACCGGCTTCCGGCCTTTGTGAAACCGATGGTTCAGGGCAGCGTGGAGACCTACGCGCGCAAACAAGGATTCAAGACTATCACGCTGCAAGTGATGGACGATTCAAAGAATGATTCGCCTGACGGGATGACGTGGTCGCGCGAAGCGGAGCAGCGGCTGGAAAATATTCCAGACTTCATCCGCCCTATGGCTCGCAAAGAAGTGGAGCGTGTGGCCAAGGAACGTGGATTATCGTCCATTACCGCGCAAGTGATGGACGAGACCAAAGAGAAGTTCATGAAGTTTATGTAGTGGGAGCCGCATGAGTCTGGTGTCGTGAGGCCCATCCAGTCGACTGGATGGGCCTTTCCATTATCGACCCGCATTCATGTTACGGCTGTTACGATGAAGTGGTGTGTTTCTCTGCTATTTGTTCTGCTGCTGGTGCCGATTCTCTAGCGCTCCAACCTGACTGCACAGGTATCTTCAGAACATCATCAAGTCTCCCTTACCACGGGCATCACGCAAGGTTCCCACGGCGAGCCTGACGGAGGAGGTTGGGAAGAGTCCGCCCAAGGGGTGGCCTATTGAACTTCACCATGCTCTTCTAGGAAGTCTTGGCGTTGGGGCTGCCTTGTCCAGTGCGATGGTGTCGTGGAGATCTGGGGCGTCGAGCCATTCAGTGAAAAAGTGGGACCTGGCCTGGGCGGTATTCGTGATCCTCATAGGTATTCAGCTGCTTCTGTATTTCGAATAGCCACTTCACTTGGTGGTTGCGTCATAATTGACACCTTTCTGAGGCCTGTGTTACGTCTAGCCTTTAATGAGGTGGTAGTGTCTTCGTACGCACCTCAAACCAGCTCACAAAGTTCGGGCCGGCGTAGAGGAGGATCACATGGGTGGACATAGTCACTGGTCCACGATCAAACGGCACAAGGGCGCCCAGGATGCGAAGCGCGGGAAGATCTTCACGCGAATCATCCGGGAGATGACCATTGCGGCTCGATCCGGTGGTGACCCTGAGGCTAATCCCCGACTGCGCCTGGCGATCGCCAAGGCGAAGGAAGCCAACATGCCTGGCGATACGATGAAGAAGGCCGTTCAGCGAGGGACGGGGGAATTGCCTGGTGTGATGTACGAGGAATTTCAGTTGGAAGGATATGGCCCCGGAGGGACCGCCGTACTTCTCGAGATTACGAGCGACAACCGGAACCGGACCGTCGCGGAAATTCGTAGTCTCCTGACGAAAAATCATGGCAATATGTCGGAAGCGGGTGCCGTCGCCTGGCAGTTTCATAAGAAGGGGCTCGTGGCAATTGAGAAGGGGAAGGTTGAGGAGGATACGCTACTTTCGTTGGCCCTCGACGCCGGGGCGGAAGACGTGAAAGTCGGTGAGAAAAGTTATGAGGTACTCACCACCCCCCACGATTTTGAAGCCGTGAAGAAGGCACTGGTCGATGCCAAGATCGACGCAGCCCTAGCCGAAATCACCTTTATTCCGCAGAACACGATCCGTTTGGACGAAAAGTCAGCCGAACAAATGCTCAAGTTGATGGAGATCTTGGACGAGCATGATGACGTGCAGAAGGTTCACGCGAATTTTGATATCCCGGACGAAATCATGGAGAAAGTGGCCGCGACCGCAGCAGGATAACAAGGTCGGCCAACCAACACCGTCATGGCACTCGGATAACCAGACGACATGATCGCCTTTCTCACGGGGCGGTTGGCATTCAAGGCACCTACCCACCTCACGCTCGATGTGCAGGGGGTCGGGTACGAAGTTCATATTCCACTCAGCACCTATTACGCCCTTCCGAATCTTGACGAAGTTACCGCGCTGAATATTCACACGCATCTCCGGGAAGATGCGATCCAGCTCTTCGGCTTTCTGTCGCAAAGCGAGAAGGAATCGTTTTTGCTGCTGACTAGCGTGTCGGGAATCGGACCGAAGCTGGCGCTGAGCGTGCTCTCGAGTTTGCCGATCACGGACCTGATCCATGCGATCCAAACCGAGGATGTCGAGAAGCTGGCGACCGTTCCAGGCATCGGCAAAAAATCGGCGGGCCGCATTGTGCTTGAACTGAAAGATAAGATTGGCAAAATCCAGGGCGGTTCGTCTCGGCTTGCGACCACTGACACCTCCGCCGTGGATGGCCCGTATGAGGACGCCCTCTCCGCTCTGATAAACTTGGGCTATCGTGCCCAGGATGCCAAGGAAGCCTTAAAGCGGGCCACAAAGGCTGCGACAGGCTCGTTGGCGTTGAAGGAGCTCATTCGTGAAGGGCTCAAGGAGCTTGGAAGGGGGTAAGCAGATGTCATTCTACGCGAAGAATGGTGCGAAACTGTTCCTGCGTAACGGCTTAATGGGGATTGCACTCGTGGTCATGGTGCCATCCGTAGGGCTTGCAGAAGAGGTTCAAGAGCCCAAGAGCATCAGAATGACCTGTGGAAGCTGTCCCGATGGGTATGCGACGACCGGTGTCACCCAAGCTCCGGAAATCTGCAAAGACGGCGATCCGACGCTCGTTCAATGTGTGCCGTTGGGAGCCAATATGCTGGGTGTGTGCGGATCCTGTCCTGAGGGGTATGCCGAAATTGGTGGTTCCTCAGTGCCCGCTCGGTGCGGGACCAAGGATGGTGGCAGGCTGTCGCAATGCCAGTTGAGGAAAATGGAGCAGAATTTTCCGGACTCGACCCAGGGTTTTAAGAGGTGTCCTCCTGACTGCGGCAGTGCGGCTCAGCCTGGTCAAGGGACGCTTTCGTCCCCGCCGAAGTATCAACAGATGCCGGAGGGCAAGTAGGGATGGGTGTCGTATCATGACCGAGCGGGTCGTGACCAATCGCGCCACGGACGAAGAACGAGGTCAGGAGAACGTCCTTCGACCTCAGACACTGGATGAGTACGTTGGCCAAGAGAAAATGAAGGAGTCGCTGCGAGTCTGTATCGAAGCGGCCAAGCAGCGGGGTGAGGCGCTTGACCACGCTATCTTCTACGGACCGCCCGGTCTCGGGAAGACGACCATCGCACATATTATCGCGAAAGAAATGGGCGCGGCTTTGCGGTCAACGTCAGGCTTGGTCTTAGCCCATGCCGGTGACTTGGCGGCGATTCTAACCAATCTTCAGGAATATGATGTGCTCTTTATCGATGAGATTCATCGCCTACCCGCGTCTGTTGAAGAGGCGCTCTATCCGGCGATGGAGGACTTTCAGCTTGATCTGGTCATCGGACAGGGGCCTGCCACGAGGACCGTCAAGCTTGATCTGCCGCCCTTTACGCTCGTGGGCGCGACGACCAGGGCCGGTTCCCTTACCTCCCCACTGCGGGACCGATTCGGCTTAGTCTATCGGCTGGAGTTCTATGGGCCGTCCGAGCTAGAGGCGATTGTGACGCGCTCAGCCGGAGTCTTAGGGGTTGGGATTGACCGGGCAGGCGCTGCGGAAATATCACGCCGAGCCCGTGGAACACCACGAATTGTGAATCGGCTGATTAAGCGCATCAGAGACTATGCCCAAATTAAGGCGGACGGGCATATTACCGAACAGGTGGCCAAGGAGGGGTTAGCCTGGGTCGGGGTCGATGAGGCGGGTTTCGACGATATGGATCGCAAAATCCTTCTCACGATCATCGAAAAGTTCAATGGAGGACCGGTCGGGGTGGAGTCCTTGGCTGCCGCTGTTCAGGAAGACAAGGGCACGATCGAGGATGTGTATGAGCCCTACCTGATCCAAGCTGGCTTTCTGGATCGTACCGGTCGTGGCCGGCAAGTGACTCGTTTGGCCTACGATCACTTTAAGCGTCCGTCTCAATTGCTGATGTAAACCTCGGGCCTTCCAACGTTTCAAGCTCCTGATATCCAAGCGCTATCCTTGCAATAGATTCAATCGTTCCTGTAGAATTCCTGACTTGTTTCCATGATCTACTATCCCTGACGGGGATGGGAAATCCCTCATGCAAGTAGGTGTCCGAGGCGAGACTCAGCATGCCCAAAGATATGTCTGAATATCGTAAGGAAATCGATCGGATTGATGACGAAATCATTCGACTGCTCAATGAGCGGTCGAAGAGCGTCATCGAAATTGGAAGAATCAAGAAAGAAAAAAATGCTGATGCCAACCTCCATACTGCTGGGCGGGAGGCTGAGATCATCGAACGACTCACGAAACTCAACAGCGGCCCTTTCCCCAGCGAGGCCATCCGATCAGTCTATCGAGAAATCATGTCGGCTTCCTTGTCGCTTGAGTCTCCCCAGAAGGTCGCATATTTGGGACCACGAGCCACCTTTACGCACATGGCCTGCATGCAGAAATTCGGGTCGTCCGTCCAGTATGTGCCTGTCTACAGTATTAAAGAGGTCTTCAGCGAGGTTGAGCGAGGCCGGGCCAATTTCGGTGTAGTGCCAATCGAAAACACCACGGAGGGTGTCGTGAATCACACCCTCGACATGTTTATGGATTCCAACTTGCTGATCTATGGAGAGATTCTTCAGGAGGTCTCACACCACCTCCTCTCGAAATCTGGTCTTATCGAGGATGTGAAAAAAATCAATTCTCATCCACATGCCCTTGCGCAATGCCGAAACTGGCTCGAAACCAATCTTCCGCATGTGCCAGCGGTTGAAGTGGCAAGCACGGCGCGGGCTGCCGAGCTGTGTATCGATGAGCCCGCCTCGGCCGCTATTGCATCGGAATTGGCTAGCCAGCTTTATGGGCTGAAAGTCATTAAGGCCCGTATTGAGGATAACCTCAATAATGTCACCCGCTTTCTTATCCTGTCGCAGAGGCCGTCAGAGCGAACAGGGAAAGATAAGACGTCGGTGATGTTATCGGTGAAGGATAAAGTTGGCGCGCTCTATGATCTGCTCCGCCCGTTCGCTTCCCACGGCCTCAATATGACCAAGATAGAATCCCGTCCCTCCCAGCGCAAAGCGTGGGAGTATATTTTCTTTGTGGATGTTGAGGGACATAGAAGTGAGGAGCGCGTGAATAGAGCGATTGAAGAGGTGAAGGCCCGCTGCCTCTTTATGAAGATTTTAGGATCCTACCCGGTTCACGACTGACCATGACACTGCACGTCCATCCCGATATCCAATCTCTGAGCCCGTACGTTCCTGGCAAACCAATCGATGAGCTTCAGCGTGAGCTTGGGCTCACCCGCGTGATCAAACTTGCTTCCAATGAGAACCCGCTCGGCCCTTCACCGAAGGCCTTGGCCGCGTTGACCGGTGCGCAGGATATGCTGCATCGATATCCGGACGGTGGTGCCTATCAGCTTCGGCAGGGCCTTGCTGATCGGTGGAAAGTGGGACGTGAGCAAGTCATTTTGGGCAATGGCTCGGACGAGATCCTTGGGTTGTTGGCGAGAACGTTCTTGACGCCTGGCGATGAAGCCATCATGGCCGATCACACGTTCGTGATCTATAAGATGGAGGTCACCGCTGTCCACGGCAAACCGGTGGTCGTGCCTCTTGCCAATTGGACTCATGACCTTGCGTCGATGGTACGGGCTGTGACGCCGCGGACTCGATTGCTCTTTCTCTGCAATCCCAATAATCCCACCGGGACAATGGTCTCGGCGGACGCGGTCGATCGCCTCATGGCCAACGTGCCTAAGGATGTCATCGTAGTATTCGACGAAGCCTATTTCGAGTATGTCCGCAATCCGCAATTCCCCGATGCGCTGGCGTATGTGAAGCAGGGGAGGAACGCGATTATCTTGCGGACCTTCTCCAAGATCTATGGACTGGCGGGGCTACGAATTGGATACGGCATCAGCACACCCGAGGTGATCGACTTCCTGAATAGGATTCGGCCGCCATTCAATGCCAACAGTCTGGCTCAGAAGGCCGCGCTGGCTGCCTTGGGCGATGACGCGCATGTGGCCAAGAGCCGGGCCGTCAACGAGGCTGGGATGGCGCAGATGGAACAAGGGCTGCGCGCGCTCGGAATAACTTCGATCCCGAGTGAGGCAAACTTTCTCTACTTTGATGCGAAGCAGGATGGGCGACTGGTGTTCGACGCACTGCTGCGAAAGGGGATTATTGTGCGGCATATCGAAGGAGCGATGATTCGCGTCACCATCGGTCAACCGGACGAAAATGTTGCCTTCCTCCAAGCTCTCAAGAACATCTTGGATGGAGGCAGGGAAGAAATAGAGTGAGGGAATTATGATCATCGTCTTGAAACCAGAAGCTTCGGAAAGTGAAGTTGACCACATTATCGACCGACTGCGGGATCTGGGCTTAAAATCGCAAATCTCCACGGGCCAGGAACGCACCATTATCGGTGTCATCGGTGATGACCGAATCCTGCACAATCAGCCCTTAACGGCGCTCCCTGGGGTAGAAAGTGTTCTGCCGATCTTAGCACCGTGGAAACTGGTCAGCCGTGAGTTTAAGAAGGAAGCGACGATCATCGATGTCGGTGGTGTCAAAATCGGCGCCAAACAACTTGTCATTATGGCGGGACCCTGCGCAGTCGAGCGACTGGAGCTCACGGTTGGAATCGCACATGAAGTGAAGGCTTCTGGGGCCACGATTCTTCGTGGTGGAGCCTATAAGCCCAGAACGTCACCGTATTCCTTTCAAGGGTTGGGTCGTGAAGGGCTCGACTATTTGGTTGAAGCCAAGAAGCAAACGGGGTTGCCGGTTGTCAGTGAGATTCTTGATACCAGGGACATCGAGCTCTTTCTCGAGAAGGCGGACATTATTCAGATTGGCGCGCGGAACATGCAGAACTTCGAGCTCCTCAAGGAGGTCGGCGCGTACGACAAGCCGGTGCTCTTAAAGCGGGGCCTGTCGGCGACCATCAAGGAGTTTCTGCTGTCGGCCGAATACATCATGTCCCGCGGTAACCAGAACGTGATGTTATGCGAACGGGGCATCCGTACATTCGAAACGCAATATCGCAATACACTGGATCTCGCGGCTATTCCAACATTAAAAGAGCTCTCGCATCTCCCGGTCATCGTTGACCCCAGCCATGCTACGGGAAAGTGGGATCTCGTGGCTCCGATGTCAAAAGCGGCGGTCGCGGCCGGTGCTGATGGCCTGCTCATCGAAGTTCACTCGAACCCTGAGTGTGCGCTGTGTGATGGTGAAGAATCCATCAAGCCCTCGAAGTTCAAAGCCTTGATGGCTGATCTCAGGAAAATCGCGAAAGCTGTAGACAGAGAGCTGTAACGCCAGTATGGCCGTTCATTTCAAGCAGGTTGCCATCATTGGTGTGGGGTTGATCGGTGGATCACTCGGGATGATCCTCCGGAGGAAGGCCTTGGCTGATCACGTCGTCGGCGTCGGCCGGCGTGTCGAAAATCTCAAGACTGCGGTTGCGTTAGGTGCGATCGATCGATACGTGGCTGATCCTCAAGAGGGTGTGCGTGGAGCGGATTTAGTGGTGCTTGCGACACCGGTCGATACGTATGAGCGACATCTCCATGAATGGGCCCATTGCCTTGCTCCTACTGCGATCGTTAGTGATGTGGGCAGTGTGAAAGGCACCTTGGTTGAACAGTCAGAAGCGGCGATGCCGGCAGGCGTGCACTTTGTCGGGGCCCATCCCATCGCGGGAAAAGAAAAGACGGGAGTCGCGGCCGGGTCCGATCAACTGTTCACGGGCGCACGCTGTATTCTGACGCCAACAACACGAACCGATCCGGCGGCACTTGATCGGGTGAGGCAGCTGTGGGAAGAAGCCGGTTCGATTGTCTTAACGATGGATCCGCATCTGCACGACCAAATCCTGGGAGCCGTCAGTCATCTGCCCCATGTGGCCGCCTTTGCACTGATGAATGCCCTAGCCGAGCTTCGCGATCAGCAGGTCCCCTCATTGGATCTTGCCGGCCACTCCGGAGGAGGCTTACGGGATACGACCAGGATCGCCGCGAGTTCTCCGGAAATGTGGCGAGACATTTTCTTGTGGAATCCGGATAATGTCGTGTCCTATATCGACAGATATGTACGGGCCCTGGAAAACGTGAAGCAACTGATTAAAGATAGGGATGCTGCTGGAATCGAAAAGTTGCTCGAACGGGCCAAAGGCGAACGTGAGAAGTTGAATCGTCCCTCTCGGGGCCACTCATGACATCATTGACGATCACCCCGGGCCGGCCACTGAAGGGAACAACCACCGTTCCTGGTGACAAGTCGCTCACCCATCGGGCGATCATCCTCACCGCACTGGGAGAAGGGACGAGCACGGTTACGGGCTATTGCCAGGGAGAGGATTGTCTGAACACGATGAGGGCTCTTCAGGGAATGGGGATTCCTATTACCCAGACTCCGAGCGAATTGACCGTCTGTGGGAAGGGGTTTTGGGGGCTCTCTGAACCAACTGGCCCGATCGATTGCGGCAACTCTGGGACCGGCATCCGTCTGCTTACGGGCCTTCTGGCCGGACAAGATTTTTTCTCGATCCTCACGGGCGATGAATCGATCAGACGGCGTCCTATGGGCCGGGTCGTCAAGCCGCTGCGTGAGATGGGGGCGGCTATTGGAGGCCGTAAGGGAGGAGAGCTGGCGCCATTGGCGATTACAGGGACAGGCCTCCACGCCATTGAGTACACCTCCCCCGTGGCCAGCGCACAGATTAAGTCGTCGATCCTGCTCGCGGGCCTCTTTGCTCAAGGGGCGACCCGGTATCGGGAACCACGTCTCTCGCGAGACCATACTGAGCGGATGTTTCAGTTCTTCGGCATCCCTCTTGCCCGAGAAGACGGTGTGCTGGTCTTGCATGGACGACCATCGGTCGGATGGCGAGGCGTTCATGTGACCATTCCTGGTGATTTCTCGGCAGCCGCATTTCTCATCGTCGGCGCGACGATTGTACAGGGGTCTGATATCACCATTTACAATGTCGGCATGAATCCAACCAGAACCGGTCTCATTGATGTCATGAGGAAGATGGGAGCCGACATTCAGGTTCTGGGTTTGCGAGAAGCGGCTGGCGAACCGGTTGCGGATCTCCGCGTGAAGTCATCCGCGCTGAAAGGCGTGACCATCGGTCATGATCTTATCCCGAAGACGATCGATGAATTTCCCGTGCTGTGTGTGGCTGCTTCTGTGGCGGAGGGGGACACGGTGATTTCCGGAGCCGAGGAACTACGGGTCAAAGAGAGCGACCGAATTGCGACCATGAGTCGCGAGTTGCAGGCTATGGGAGCGCTTATCGAAGAACGGCCTGACGGGATGATCATCCGCGGATTAGGCCAAGGAGGAGAGAACGGCAGGCTGAACGCGGCGGGCAAGGCCCAAAGCCATGGAGACCATCGTGTGGCCATGTCTCTCGCCATCGGTGGGCTGACGGCGGAGCAGAGTATGACGATTGCTGATACGAGCTGCGTGGATACGTCATTTCCAAACTTTGAAAAGACACTCACCGATCTGTTGACCCAACCTGGGTGAGAGTGGTGGGACAAACGATACGGTTCGAGAAGTAAGGGGACTGAGTGATTATCGCGATTGATGGACCAGCAGGGGTGGGCAAGAGTACAGTAGCCAAATTATTGGCGGCTCGTCTTGGCTACCTCTACCTTGATACAGGGGCACTGTACCGAGCCCTCGCATGGAAAGCCTTGCAGTTGAGAATCCGTCCGACTGATCAGGTGCAGGTGACGACACTTCTCCCAGTCACCTCGATTCACATGCAGTTTCAACAGGGCCTGGTGCAGGTCTTGGTCGATGGCTTGGACGTGACAAGGGATCTTCGTACGCCCGAAGTCACGACGGCAGCTTCTATTGTGTCTGCTATCCCCGCCGTCCGTGAATGGCTGTTACCGATCCAGCGTCAGATCAGCCAACGAGGGTCAGTGGTTGCGGAGGGACGGGATATCGGCACAAAGGTGTTTCCCTCTGCACCGTTCAAGTTTTTCTTAGAGGCAGATGCGACGGTACGAGTCGCGCGACGACACCGTGAATTGGTTGCCGTGGGTCGTGGGGAGACGGTTGAAGCCACGTCTCAAGATCTGTCGGACCGAGACCAGCGCGATCGGACCCGTTCGATCGATCCATTGGTTCCAGCAGATGACGCACGATTCATCGATACGTCTACCCTGAGCCCTGATCAAGTAGTGGAGCAGATGATCGCGGCTATGTCGACCGGGTCGTGAGTGGGGTTCTCTACGGATGTCTGTGGGTGTTGGCGCGCGCCGTCAGCTGGATGTGCTTTCGGTATCGTGTCGAAGGTCAGGTTCCTCAGACCGGAGGGATGCTGATCGCGGCAAACCATGCCAGCTACCTCGATATTCCACTATTGGGCTGTGGGATGCGTCGGAGGGCCTGGTACTTGGGACGAAACGACTTGTTTCCGGTCCCGGTGTTGAACGGTCTGTTGCAGGCGTTGGGCTGGATACCGGTGAGGCTGGGACGTCTCGACCGAGAGGCGTTTGGGAAAGCGATCAACCTGATTCGAGCAGGGCATGTGGTGGTCATTTTTCCGGAAGGCGGTCGCAGCCATGATGGCCACCTCCGGCCTCCGAAAGCAGGTATCGGAGTGATTGTGTCCCAGACCGGGTGCCCAGTCGTTCCAGCCTATTTGAAAGGAACCTTTGACGTGCTGCCCATCGGGGCTCGCTGGCCTCGGTTGCGTCAGGTTACAGTACGATTTGGGGAACCCATTCAGTTCGAACCAGGAAAACAAAAAGAGAGGGCAGAAGCGAAACAGTTCTATCAACAGGTCAGCCGTACGGTGATCGAGCACATTGCAGCCTTAGGTCAAGTTCTTGCTCCAAAGGAGAAGGACGACCTGGCTCCCGACACACCCAACAGGCCAACCACCGACGCTCACAACGCTGAGTGAGCCCGGTGACTTCACCATCAGCACCCGACAATAGTCGGAAGAGGTAGGACGTTCATATGAGTACGGTATCCAACAGCAGTGACGCTCAGTTAGACCGCGATGCATTAGCCGCGTTATACGAAGAAACTTTTCGGAACCTTGAAGAAGGCACGATTACCGAGGGTCGGGTCGTGGCCCTGACCAAGGACAAGGTCGTCATCGATATCGGGTACAAATCAGAAGGTATGATTCCGACTGATCAGTTCTCTTCCGAGGAGCTTCAGAATCTTAAGATCAGTGACCGGGTCCAAGTCTATATCGAAGAATGTGAAGACGCAGACGGCAATCTTGTCCTTTCCAAGGAAAAAGCCGACAAGATGAAAATTTGGGAGGAACTCGAGACTCTCCACAAGGAAGAGAAGAGCATAGAAGGGAAGATTGTCTCACGCATCAAAGGCGGCATGATGGTCGATATTGGTGTCAAAGCGTTCTTGCCCGGCTCGCAAATCGATCTTCATCCAGTTCGTGATCTGGATGGGCTCGTTGGAAAGACCTTCCCCCTGAAGATCATCAAGATCAACCACCGGCGAGGGAATGTGGTCGTGTCAAGGCGTGTGTTGTTGGAAGAAACCAGGGATAAAAAGCGGCAGACAACGCTGGCTACGCTCAAGGAAGGACAACTCATCCAGGGGACCGTCAAAAACATCACCGACTACGGATCGTTCATTGATCTCGGCGGGATTGACGGGTTGTTGCACATCACCGACATGTCGTGGGGGCGAGTTGGACACCCATCGGAACTGTTTACGGTGGGAGATAAAGCCGAAGTCACCGTTCTGAAGTACGATCGCGAAACCGGTCGCATTTCTCTCGGGCTCAAGCAGAAGAGTGCGGATCCCTGGACCAATGTAGCCGGTAAGTATCCGATTGGCACCAGAGTCCGTGGTCGTGTGGTCAGTCTGACCGATTACGGAGCGTTCGTAGAGCTCGAGCCGGGTGTCGAGGGATTAGTGCACGTTTCCGAGATGTCGTGGACGCACGAAGTCCGACACCCATCGAGAGTCGTCGCGGTTGGTGATCAAGTGGAAGCCGCGGTGCTCAATGTCGACCCCGCGAGCCGCAAGATCTCATTAGGCATGAAACAAACGGCGCCCAATCCCTGGGACATGATCGAAGGCAAATATCCGGTCGGGACTCGTATTGAGGGAAAGGTAAAGAGCCTGACTGATTTCGGTGCCTTCATTGGACTTGAAGAGGGGATTGACGGGCTCATTCATATTTCCGACATGTCGTGGACGAAGCACATCAAGCATCCCTCTGAGTTGTTCAAAAAAGGACAAAAAGTGGAAGCGATTGTGTTACGTATCGACAAAGAAAAAGAACGGCTCTCGTTGGGCTATAAACAGTTGGCGCGTGATCCGTGGGATGAGGCGATTCCAGCGCGCTATCACATCGGGGATTCAGTGACCGGCAAGGTGTCGAAAGTCGCTGATTTTGGAATCTTTATCG
The DNA here is from genome assembly GCA_005116745.1 of Nitrospira sp. Taxonomy (NCBI): domain Bacteria; kingdom Pseudomonadati; phylum Nitrospirota; class Nitrospiria; order Nitrospirales; family Nitrospiraceae; genus Nitrospira; species Nitrospira sp. The sequence goes on from SWDS01000006.1 coordinate 592,605, forward strand.
AGTTGGACGCTGGGGTGGAAGGCTTAATCCATGTCAGCGAATCTGGTCTTGAACCCTCTGCGAAGCTCGAAGAAAAGTTTAAGTTGCAGGATGACGTGACGGCGAAGATAATCAAGGTCGATCGAGAGGAACGCAAAATCGCACTCAGTCTTCGGGACCATCAACAGGATTGGGAGCGTAAGCAGGTTGACGACTATCACTCAACACAAGGTGTGCTGGACCAGAGTCTGGGGCGGGCGGCCAAACAGAGCCGGAAGCGGTCGCAACCGGACGACCAAAACTAAGTCGATCGGTTTTGTGAACGATGTGGGATATGGTCAATGGCGGATGAAGTGACACCAGCGGAACAGCCTCCCAAACGCCATCTACTGCGGAAAGCCTTTTGGCTTTTCGCAGTAGGGCTGGGGGTCCTGATTCTGATCAATCTCTTGTTCCCCGACCTCGATTTATCCACTGAGGACCGCATCGCTCTGATTCGAGTTGAGGGAGTCATTTTGGACTCTCAGACGACCATTGGGGAGCTGAAGCGATTCAGCGAAAATCCTTCCATCAAGGCCATCGTCATTAGAATTGATAGTCCTGGAGGCGGCGTTGTGCCATCACAAGAGATTTATAATGCCGTCAAGCGGGTCAGAAGTAAGCACAACAAGGCGGTGATCGCGTCAATGGGAAGTGTCGCCGCATCGGGAGGATATTACATCGCTGCCGCAACGGATCGGATTGTGGCTAATCCTGGGACTCTGACCGGTAGTATCGGCGTCATCATGGAAACGGCCAATGTGGAAGGGTTACTCCAGAAGATCGGTGTGGAGGGGGTCGTCATTAAGAGCGGAAAGTATAAGGATGTCGGTTCTCCACTTCGTAAGATGAGTGCGGATGAAAGAGGCTTGTTGCAGGGCGTGATGGATGATGTCCATAAGCAGTTTATCGAGGCGGTAGCGGAAGGCCGTTCACTCGAACTCCGGGCTGCTCAAGCGCTGGCCGACGGTCGAATCTTTACCGGACGTCAGGCTAAGGAAGCCAAGCTGGTCGACGAACTCGGCGACTTGGAAGATGCCATTCAACTGGCTGCGGAAGTCGTCGGGATCGAAGGGGAACCGAAGGTCATCGAGCCTCGCCGTCGCTTTTCCCTTCGTGAAATTCTGGACTCGAAACTCAGCATGCTGTTCCCTAAGTTGGATGTTCAGCCGGGTGTGAATTTGAAGTATCTTATGGCCTTCTAGCTGTGGCCATGAAGGTGTGGCGGTTATCGCGGCGAAGGGAGGGTGGAGATGACCAAGGCGCAGATCATTGAGAAAGTTTCTGAGCAAGTCACCACGCTGACGAAGCGACAGGCCGAAGTAGTGATCAACACCATTTTCGATTGTGTCAGGGATTCGCTGAAAAATGGCGATAAAACTGAGATCCGTGGCTTCGGCAGCTTTCGTCTGCGGGCTCGTCGAATGAAAGAAGGGCGCAATCCAAAGACCGGAGAGACGGTTGCGGTACCGGCCAAGCGAGTCCCATTTTTCAAGGCCGGCAAAGAGCTGAAGGAATTGCTCAACCAACAGTAGCGATTGTCTGGTTGAAAGGGGAATCCATGTCGGTATCAGATTCTTCGCAGGCGAATACCACGGACGTCCGCTGGACTGACGGTGCTCTCAAACGCATGGAGCGCGCCCCAATATTTCTGCGTGGCATGGTCCGTCGCTTGGCTGAAACAAAAGCGCGAGAATTGGGGTACGAGGAAATCACCGAGGAGATTCTTGAGCAGTTTAAAGGACAGATGATGGGACGCATGGGCGGTGAGGCCGGCATGGCCTCCGCTGTCGATGAGATGGCTAATGGCCGCCTGCCATGGACTGCCGCCGCGAAGGAGCGGTTGGGTATGGTACCCGAGTTCATGCGCGCGATGATCAAGCAGATTGCGGAGGAAATTGCGAAGGAGCGGGGGCATCTCGAAGTGAATGTCGAGCTGTTTGAAAAAGTGGAAGCGCTTGGTGACCTCCGCGAGGAGAGCGGCCCCCCGATGGAATGGACCGAGGAAGCGGTGGCGCTACTGCAAGACAAGTTAAAGCACTCGCCGCCCATCGCAATGGACTTTGTGACGGATATGCTGAAACGAGATAGTGAGGATCTGGCCAGAGAACGGGGCCTCACCCGCATCGATGAACAGATCCTGCATGAACTCTGGGAAGCACCGCAGGAACGAATGGCATGGACGGATGAAGCCTGGAAGCGGCTTCAAACGTCTCCTGATTTTGTCCGTAGCGGTATCCGCAAAGCAGCCGAACGGCGTGCACGCAAGTTGGGGTTGAAAGAAGTTGACTCAGACCATTTGACGACATTTCGGAATCAGGCGATGATGAAAGCCGTCAAGCGCATCCGCTCGTTCGGCTATCATGAATTGACGTTCGATGCCTTTGAAACCGCTCTCCAGAAAACCAAGCGTTTGCAGGGGAATGATCAGGCGGAGAAACGTCTTCAGGAAATCCGTGGACACTTTGCCGACCCGTCGACAAAGAAACCTGACGGCAGGACTCTGGGAGCCGATCTCATGGAGCGTTTCCGCAGCTATCTCAAAGGCGAGGGAACACTCTAATCAGACGAAGCTTCTCGTCCGTCAATTCCAACGTGTTCCCCGGAAATACACAACCAATTCGTATCGAAGATTCTCTTCTAATGGGCTCCCACCTGCTGGGGCCAAAACTTGTGCCGAATTTGCGGGAGCGGTTCGTTGTCTAAATTGGGAATGTCGTAGAGACAACGATCAATCATCGAAACTTCGTCTTCGGTTAAGGGTAGCGTCACCTTCTTCTTCCAGAACTGATCAAGCGTAAAATAATCCGCCGATTGCGGCTTCTCCGCCAACAGCTCCTGCATTTTTTTGAAGCCCAGGGTATCAACGCCAGGGATACGCCCCTTGTTTCGATCATGACACCAGTTGAGAACTTCGGCAATCCCGTACATCGTGATATCAACGTTCACAATTTTGCTCATAATCTTCCTCCTAAAAGTAACGTCGCATCATAACGTAAGCGGCAGGCAAAATTCAAAGGCTGATGACGGCTTGCTGAAGATTGCGAGTGGGAAGACCGCCTCTGTATACTGGGCCTTTTGATTCGACCATCATAGGCCCATTGGGCGAGCAGAGTTCGGGTATCGGAGACGATGTGACGATTGATATCGAACGGAAACCCTATGCAGCCAGGCCGTTTCTTTCCCTGCTATGGCTGTTCCTTCTCATTGGGCATGTTCTGTGGGCCTGTTCCAAAAGCGATCCGTATAACCCACCTGATCCTTTTTATTATTTTGCCAGCTACAAGGTCGGTAAGAATCCAACCACGATTGTCGCCGAGGACCTCAATCATGACTCGTTCACCGATCTGGTCACCACCAATATTGCGAGTAATACCCTCTCGATCCTGTTAGGGAATGGAGATGGGACATTCAGAGATCAGATCCAGCTGAATGTCTGTCAGGAACCACGTTCCCTCGTGATGGGCAACTTCAATCAGGACCGACATGCTGATGTGGCCTTGGCGTGCTCCGGTGGCGACGAAATCATGATCTTGCTCGGGCATGGAGATGGCAAGTTTGAAGAGGGACCACGTTATCCGGTCCATCGTGCACCCATTGCACTGGCCGCCAACGATATCAACCGCGACCATCATACGGATCTTGTCGTTGCTCTACGGAACGACAAAGTCAAAATTTTTCTAGGGAACGGGACCGGTGAATTTCGACACGGGGTTCAGTACGAACATGGAGATACTCCCACATCCGTTGCCCTCTCCGATCTTGATGCCGATGGGAAGCTAGACATGGTGGTGACGAATGGAGGCCCGATGTCGAATGCCGTCTCCATTTGGCTCGGGAATGGCGACGGTTCTTTTCGGGAGCCCACAGACTATTCGACAGGCCGTCGACCTCTTGGCGTAAGTTTTGCCGACTTCAATAACGATCATCACAGAGATCTACTGGTCATCAACGGAGAGAAGGACAGCTTCACGACATTTCTTGGAAACGGCAACGCGACATTCCGATCCGGTAAGGATTCCGGGGCTGATGCCGGTCCGAACTTTGGGTTGGCGAGAGATTTCAATGGCGATAGGATCGAGGATGTCGCGATCGTCAATCTCCAGTCCAATGACTTGTCGATCTTATTCGGGAAAGGCGATGGGACCTTCCATTACCCACCGAGAAATTACCGCACGAAGTCCGGTCCGTTTGCTCTTTCGTCCTTTCATGTCATAACCTCTGCGCTGGAAGAACCGGGGCTGGCCATCGCCGATAACGGGAGTGGCAGCGTCTCGATCTTTCTTCACCGTGGACTCAAATCCGTTGCGACATCGAAGGCACGAGAGTCGGACGCGAGCAATCACTGACTATTCTTGACAGCCAGGAGGGCCTTCGCTAGAGTTGCCGGTGAGGAAAACTGCCCGCGATTATCAGGCATTACGATGGCGTTTCGATCCTTTGCATGGTGGTTCATGATTGGGGCTCTCTTGACCCTTTCCGTCCTGATGGTGCAGGGTGGGGTTCGGGATTTGTGGGAAGGGACTCAACCGGCTGGGGGCACCAATGTCTTGGTGTACTTTGGCACGACGCTCCTGGGCGGTGGCTTGCTCGCCGGATGCGTCGCGCTCATCATGAATCGCATTCGGTAATCGGAGAGAACGGGACATGTATGGAGTGCCTCAAGTGCAAGGGATTTATGCTGGTGGAGCGTCATTATACCCTCGTCAATCGGCGGATATACGCGCGCTGTCTCAATTGCGGGTTTTGGATTGATCTGGCGGACCTGCTCCGGTTTTTCCATAAAGTGATTGATAGTGGACGGAAAGGTGATAAAGTGCGTGAATCCTTCATTTTCTAGAAGAGGCGGTCTTTTGTGGCTCAGCACGACCCTATCTCGCCCGACGATCATAGACAGAGTTGGGGTCTGATCCTTCCTCGCCTTGCACTAAGTTCGGTCGTTTTTCTTTCGTTGCTCATACTCACCATATGTCCGGCTTCAGGGATGGAGGACTATTCTAGGACGCGAGCCACGCATCCTGTCAGCTATGTTCCACAACCCCTCCCCTGGAAGCGAATTCCAGCGCACAGTATTCTCCTAAAGGAATTGCGATCGGGTCGCATCCTGTACGAGTACGAGGTGGGGAAACGTCTCTCGCCGGCCAGTCTCACCAAGATTATGTCGACGCTGATCATCCTTGAGAAAGGCCGCCTCAATGATCTGGCCACCGTGAGCCGGAATGCGGCGAGGGCCCCCAAGACTCACTTGCGACTCAAGGTTGGAGAAGTCTTTCGCCTTGGGGATTTGCTCAAGGCGATGATGATGGTCTCAGCCAATGACGCCTGCCTGGCGGCTGTCGAGCATGTCGGCGGCGATGAAGAGCAGTTTGTAAAATTGATGAATGCCAAGGCTGTGGCACTTGGACTATCCGGCACGCATTTCAGCAACGGGTGCGGGTTCGACGGCCCAGATCATTACTCGACAGCTGAAGATCTGGCAGCACTCAGTGAAGTGGCGATGCGAAACGCGGTGTTCCGAGACCTTGTCAGAGAGGAACGTGAAATTATCACACCGGTTAGTGGATATCGCGCCTACGTCCTGCATAACACAAATCGTTTACTCGGCCGCATTCCCGGTGTGGTAGGGGTGAAGACCGGATTCACTTCCAAAGCCGGTCGATGCCTTATCGCGAAGGTTTCTCAAAATGGCAGCGATCTGCTTCTCGTGATCCTGAATTCCAATCGTCGGTGGAATACCGCAAAAAGCCTCATCGATTACGGGTTTCGTCTCACAACCCCTCAATAGCAGCCTCCAGCTCTCATTCTTGGCAGATCTACTCACCGAGTGAGCAGGGATAGCGGCTAGTACCATTCTGCTTGTCGGCCTGTGCTGGTGAGCCTGTTTCAGAGTGTGCAGGTGAGAACTCTTATCGATGATTCAAGATGGATTTCCCTAGACCTGACTCCATGTTTTGGCTGAATTACCGTGGGGCAGCAAACTCGATGTTGATATCTTTCCCAAGGTAGTTCACTTGGAAACCCTGCTTATCGTAGGCCATGACGGCGCCCATGACGTTTTCATCACCATACTCCTCTTGGCCTAACACCTTTCTGATCTCTTCGGGGCTCTCACTATTGAGCACGTTACGAAAGATGCCTCTGGTCTTATACGTGAATCGATTATTGATGAACAGAAGATCAACTCTTCCGTCCTGAATACGCACTCCAGCCATTGGACCGGTTGGCTTTCGTTGATCGAGCAGGAAGATGAACGCCGCTTCCTGCTCAACCTTGACTCCGGAAATCTTTTCAGTGACGAGCGTTTCAATGACTTTGGATTCTGAGTCTCCGAGTTTGACGCCGAACAGCGAGATCTCGGTGCTCGAAATGGCCTTTGGCTCCATAACATCGTTCTTGCTTAACTCGTACGGCTCGGCATGAGCTGAGCCAAGCACTACGAGGACGCTCGCCAGCAGAATGATAACTCTTCGCATGACTCGCTCTTTCATCATTGGTGTTTGGCGTTTCTTCTCTATGTGGTCGTGATTGATCAGAATGGGTGAACCGGTAGAATCTGAAAAAGCATATGACACATTGTAGCCAAGAGCCTTCGGACCTGCAAGAAACAGGACACACGAGCCACCGTTGGATAGGGACTCGTCGGGTGGAGGCGATGCTCTTGCCTCATGATCGTGGCTCATCGCCCAGCAACATCGCGCCGAGTTCGCGAAGCCGGAAAAAGTAGATTTTGGATTCGCTATCCAATATCTCCGTCAGCTCATCGAGATCTCCCAAGCAGTCTTTCACGATGGCCACTCGCTGAGCGTCAAGGCCCTCGGCGGTATCGAGGTAGAAGACCACACAGCCACTGATAACTGTGTCGATCGTCATCAACTGTCCTTGGTGTGGGCTTGAAAACTGAGGCCAACCGGTGGCGCAATGCTGCTTCCACGCTGTTGCAATCTTGTTTCGATTCATGAGGTATTTCTAACCCTCCTCTGCCACGAAAGCCAGCAGCCTAGCGCAGGCGCGTGCAGAGGAGCAAGTATACAGACACGAGGTCGCAATGGAACAGCGTGGAGAAATCCCAGGGTCAGGGGTATAGCCCACGCTGGAGATGTGCTTGGGCGACCTGGTCAATGCCACTCATGAGCGCGGCCATGCGCATGGACACTCGGCGTTCGCTCGAAAAATGAAGTGTGCGCTGAAAGGCGGACGTGATGATATCTTGCAGCCGATTCTGGATATCTGTTGCGCTCCAGAAAAATCGCTGCAGGTCCTGCACCCATTCGAAGTACGAGACGATGACGCCGCCTGAGTTTGCGAGGATATCGGGGATCACGAAGATACCCTTGTCTGCGAGGATGCGGTCGGCTTCCAGAGTCGTCGGACCGTTTGCCCCTTCAGACAAGATTCGACACCTCAGGGAATTCGCATTTTTAGCCGTGATCTGCTCGGATAGGGCGGCGGGCACGAGTATGGTGCAGTCTAATCGGAGTAATTCTTCACTCGTGATCGCGTCCCCAAGTTTGGTTTCATGCAGCGGCTGGCTGGGGTCGCGTCGAAGGAGCGCTGTGATATCCAATCCCTTGTTGCTGTAGAGACCTCCGTTGACGTCACTGACAGCAATGATCCGTGCACCGTGCTCGTGCATGATGCGGGCCGTGTGTGAGCCGACATTTCCAAATCCTTGAATCGCCACGGTGGCACCGTCGATTGACAACTTGAGGTGACGCAGCACCTCGTGCGTCACATAGACGACTCCGCGTCCCGTCGCTTCTTCACGGCCCAGGCTTCCCCCGATCGACAGCGGTTTGCCGGTCACGACGCCAGGAACAGCGTAGCCAACCTGCTGGCTGTATGTGTCCATCATCCATGCCATGATCTGGGCATCGGTCCCGACATCGGGGGCCGGGATATCCTTGTCTGGACCGATCAGTGGGAAAATCTCCGCAGCATATCGTCGTGTCAGCCGCTGTAATTCAGCTGGGGACAGTTGTTTCGGGGCGACTGCGACTCCGCCTTTTGCGCCGCCGTACGGTAATCCGGCCAGCGCACATTTCCATGTCATCCACATTGCAAGAGCAGCCACTTCACCGAGGTTCACGTCGGGATGGTAACGGACGCCACCTTTGGAGGGGCCGCGAGAAGAATCGTGTTGAACACGATAACCCGTAAAGACTTCGACCCGTCCGTCGTCCATCCGGACTGGGAGGCTGACTACAAGGGAGCGTTGGGGTAGTTTCAGTCGTTCACGGAGGTTTGGGTCAAGCCCCATGGCCTCCGCCGCCTGATCGAACTGAGCCACCGCCAAGCGAAACGTCGGGGTGTCGAGTTCCTGCATCGTGGTCCCTCCTAGCTATCGGATGGATGTTTGTCTATCCGTGTCGAGTCCAGTAGGCCAATCGAGATGGAGCATCCTGCGACAGAGCTGCGCGAGCTCCTGTTTGACGGGATCAAGGGAGATCGCTTTTTGGCACACCGCTGCCATGGAGGTTATTCGGCAGTCGGAGAACCCACAGGGATGGATTTGATGGAACGGTGTCACGTCCAGATCCACGTTGATCGCACACCCATGGAGCGTCACACCGTGCTCGATGCGGATGCCGATGAAAGCAATTTTTTCAGGGGTTGGAGTCATGACCCAAATGCCGGGTTTACCAGGGATGCGATGGCCGGTGATGTTCCAGCAGCTCAGCAATTGAACGATGATTTCTTCAAGTAACCAGACCAATTGCCTTGGACCCGTGGCATGCCGATCAAGCTTGAGTACGGGGTAGACCACAATCTGTCCTGGGCCGTGAAACGTAATGGACCCCCCACGATTGACATGGTGGAGTTCTATCCCGTGTTCACATAAGAGCGAGGCATTGCCTCCCCAGTGCGATGCGGTGGTACTTCGCCCCAAGGTATAAACAGGGCGATGTTCAAGAATCAAGACGGTGTCCGGTACCTGATTACGGACCCGCTCCTCGTGCAAGCGAGACTGAAGCTCCCATGCATGAAGATAGGGAACTGGATCTGAAAAGACTCGAACAGCCTCTGCGTATGGATAGGGAACATCCGGAGCTGGAGCGGTGATGGCATCGGGATAGTTCACTGGGGCACTCGGTGGAAGAGGTGAGTTGAGCTCTCGATGAGAAACGATTGCGTATCCCAGCGTCTGTTATTAAGGGGGGCAGCTGGACTAGGGAGAAGACATGTGTGCATGGGGTGCACATTGTCGCATAACGACCCATGCAGTTGAAAGTTGCGTGTCGACGGTCATGAATCTGGCCGTCGACACGAGGAGAGTAAGCAGGCGCTATCTGATGGCGACGAAGAGTTCTTTAATCTCCGGGGTCTTCAGTTTCTTCAGCGCTTTGGCTTCAATTTGGCGGATACGCTCGCGTGTCACGGACAAACTTTGACCAACTTGCTCCAGGGTGCTGGCTTCATCGTAGCCGATCCCGAACCGGAGTCTGATGACGGTTTGCTCGCGGGGCGTCAAGGTGCTTAGGATTCGGTCGAGTTGATCGGTCAACTCCACCCGATGGACATGGGCATCGGGTGGAACGGCCTGCTGGTCTGGAATCATGTCGCCAAACTGTGTCTCTCCGTCACCAATGGGGGCCTCTAAGGCTATGGGTTCCTGAAACGCCTGCATGGTATCGCGGAGCCTTTCTGGCCTCATGCGCAGCACATGAGCAATCTCTTCTAACCGAGCGGGCCGCCCGAATTGCTGCCCAAGTTTCCGCGTGACGCGGAGGACTCGATGTGATGCTTCGGTCTGGTGCACTGGAATCCGAATCGTTCTCGATTGATCCGCAATTGCGCGGGTGATGCCTTGTCGAATCCACCACGTCGCGTAGGTGCTGAATTTGAATCCTTTCCGATACTGATATCGTTCGGCCGCTTTCATCAGGCCGATGTTGCCCTCCTGCACGAGATCCAGCAAGCTCAATCCCCGTCCGGTGTAATGCTTGGCAACATCGACGACCAAACGCAAGTTATGCCGTACGAGCTCATCCTTCCCTTGCTCTAGGATGATCCTGGCGGATCGGATTTCATCAAGCGATGCTTTCAGTTGCCTTATCGTCGTTGCGGCAGGTCTGAGATCTGGGTCTGACGGACTCAGGGCGGTGCCTAAAGCCTTCTCCGCATCGTCCAATGCGGTGGCTGAAAACCCGCTCAATCGTCTGACGACTTGAAGCATTTTTACGGTGTCTGTACAGATAGACGTACGCTTGGACTTGAGAAGCACCTTCACCGCTTGCCGCAGCGTAGTCCGAATGCGTCGTGTCCCATGGTCTACACGCCTGGCAATCGTGACCTCTTCTTCTCGCGTCAAGAGTCTGCGTTCGCCGAATGACCGGAAGTACAACGATTCCAAGAAAAATGGGCTGGTCCCCGGGCTTGGACGCATAACCGGTTGGGGCTTCCCATCCGCTTCGGATTCCTCAGTTTCGACACGACCAATCATCCCCAATATGCCACTTGCATTCGCATCATCGGCATCGGGGGCGAACCTTGTCCGTATATCTAGTCCCTCAGAGGATCGAAGCTCTTCTTTCATCGTGTCACCCCTTGCTCTGGTTGAATATCACTCACCATGGTTAGAGTCCTATTGAGCCAAGAAGATTCACCGAATTATTCCCGGTGTATCCCTTCTACAAGGCAAAAGGGATGCCGAATCGAAGATGAGAACCTGTCGGTGTAATCAGCTCGAAAAATCAGAAAGATTAGTGTTGGCTAATGAGAGAACGAAGGAACAAATGTCGCACTTATGCGGCATGTATGTAGAATTGGCACCACGATCAGACTGAAATGCCACACCATTTCGGTAGCAATCTCTTTATAAACGGGGCAAGCGTATTGATTCGAATTTGAAAGATCGTAGGCGAGTTCTTCTCAGCCGCAATCTCGACGAGTGTCTGGAGATATCGCAGCTGCAGTGCAGTAGGGTTTTGACTGATCGCATCCGCCAGTTTCTGCGCGGCTTGAAATTCCCCTTCCGCATAGATAATTTTGGCTCGACGTTTCCGCTCGGCTTCCTCTTGCCGGGCAATCGCACGTTGCATGTCTTGAGGAATATCCACATTCTTTACCTCGACAGCAGCAACCGTGACTCCTCATGGTTTGGTCTGTTGATCGATAATTCTCTGCAGCTCGGCATTGATGTCGTCGCGCTTCGACAGCAGATCGTCGAACTGGTTTTGCCCGAACATGAGCATCAGGTACAGGGAGATGACGGCAACTCTCATCGCCGCGGCGAGAATCTGTCTGTGTAGAGCTCTATACAGAAACACGATGCCACGCATTGTGAACTCCATGCGCACAAGGCCTAAAATCGCCGAAGGGATGAACAACGGGTAGATCGATAAATTCCACTTTCTTCTGTTGTCGTGAAATGGCCGTTGGTTGCAAACTCCGGAACGAACCCCCTAGAATGCGCGGCATGTCTCAATTATCAAGCGGCGAACGCATTCATCTTGTCGATCACAAAAGGCGCCAGTATGCCCTTACGTTGAAGGCGGGCGAAACCTATCAATTTAGTGGTCAGAAGATCGCTCACGACACGATTATCGGGCGGCCGGATGGGACCATTGTCGTTCTCTCGGGCGGGAAGAAGATGTTGGCTGTCCGGCCTACTTTTGGAGACTACGTGCTGAAAATGCCGCGGGGCGCTCAAGTGCTCTATCCGAAAGACCTCGCGCTGATTCCCATGTGGGCGGATGTCTATCCGGGTGCACGGGTGTTCGAGTCCGGAACCGGTTCGGGCGCGCTGACCATGGCGCTGTTACGAGCGGTAGGGCCGCGAGGGTTAGTGGTAACCTATGAGATGCGGGAAGATTTTGCCCGCACTGCACTGCTGAACGTCGATCGCTATATGGGGCCCGTCCCCAACCTGACGGCATTGCGGAAGAATACCTATGAAGGTATTGATCTACTTGACGATGGAATTCCCTTCGACCGTGTCGTGCTCGATTTACCTGAGCCCTGGCAGGTGGTCCCCCATGCAGCCACCGCGCTGCGATCTGGTGGGATCTATCTGAGTTTTGTCCCCACCGTACCCCAAGTCGTACAAACGGTTGAGGCGCTTGAACGGGCAACGGTATTCGGGATGATCGAAACGTTTGAAACGCTGCTCCGAACCTGGTCTGTGCAGGGCAGGAGCGTGCGGCCTGATCATCGCATGGTCGCCCATTCTGGATTCATCACCGTAGCCCGAAAAGTGGAGCCAGGGCTGCTCCGTTCGTTGGTTGGGAAAGAGGCTCCTCCAGACGGAGACCGGGAAGGTCTGTCCGATGAAGCAGAAGAGGAGCTGAACGCATGAATAGATTGGAAGGCAAGGTAGCCGTGGTGACGGGAGGCAATGCTGGAATCGGCGAAGCGATCGCGAAACGTTTTGCCGAGGAGGGAGCATCGGTTGTCATTACGGGACGTCGGCAACAGGAAGTGGATCGTGTGGCCAGTGTGATTCGACATAACAAGGGAAAAGTACTCGGAGTTGCTGGTTCAGTAACGGACGAAACTCATGTACTGGATGTTGTCCGTCGAACGATCGATAGCTTTGGGCGGATCGACATTCTGGTCAACAACGCGGGGATCGGTGAGTTTGGGAAGCGGCTCCACGAAACTGATGATGCCGTTTGGGCAAACGTACTGGATATCAACTTAACCGGGGTCTTCCGCATGACACGAGCCGTCATCCCCCACATGGTGAAACAAGGACGAGGCTCGATCGTGAATATCTCGTCCATTGCTAGCTTAGTCGGTCTCTCCGGCTTAGCTGCCTATACGGCATCCAAAGGGGCGCTTGACGCCTTGACGCGCGCACTGGCTGTCGAATATGCGAAGGAAGGAATTCGTTGTAATGTGGTGAACCCTGGTCTCATCGATACGCCTATGGCGGCCCCCTTGATGGCTAATCCAGATATGCTCCAGCCCATTCTGGCCCAATATGCGATACGTCGTCCTGGGACACCAGAAGAAGTGGCGAATCTGGTTCTGTATCTGGCCTCAGATGAAGCAGCCTGGATGACTGGGGCGACCATTCCTATTGATGGGGGGATGACCGTCTATAAAGGGTAGTGGTTGCGGCAACGAGCGATGGCGGTTTTCGTGCTAGATGAAGAAATGGATATTGATACTCGGACACAGTTTTGCGGAGTGATTGGCAATCCGGTCGGGCATTCACTGTCGCCAGCTATCCACAATGCGGCGTTCCGCAAATTGGGGCTCAACTTTGTCTATCTCGCCTGGCACGTGGAAGCGATTGGTGAGGCCATCAAAGGGCTCCGTGCACTGGGAAACTTTCGCGGAGCGAGCGTCACGATTCCTCACAAAGTGGCAGCTATACCATTTCTTGATCATGTGGAGACGACGGCCCAAAAGATCGGTGCGATCAACACCATTGTAGCTGAAAAGGGCGAACTCACTGGGTACAACACGGACGCGACAGGTGCTCTGAGGGCTTTGAAGATGGGCGGAGTTGCGCTAACGGGCAAACGCATCGTCGTTCTCGGTTCGGGAGGTGCCGCCCGAGCAATCGCCTTCGCACTGGCCGCTGAGTCCGGTGCAGAGAAATTGACCTTGCTGGGGATTGAGGATGCGGAGCGGACTCGCTTAGCTCAGGATATTCGTTCCACGACAGTGGTGACGGTAGAGGATTCGTATCTGGATGAGTCCACCCTTCGTCGGGTTCTTCCTGCTGCGCACATACTTATTCATTGTACTCCGGTCGGGATGTCTCCGAAAGTCGAGGCTACCTGTGTTCCTGCCTCGCTCCTCCATCCCGACCTGGCTGTCATGGATATTGTCTACAACCCACTCGAAACCAGATTGCTCAAGGATGCGAAGCATGTAGGGTGTAAGACGATTCCGGGATTGGAAATGTTCCTTAATCAGGCAATTGCTCAATTTGAGCTATGGACTGATCAGTCTGCTCCGGTTGACGTGATGCGCCAGGTCTTGGAGTCTCATTTTCGATGAATGTGGTGCTCATTGGCTATCGAGGTACGGGAAAGAGCACAGTTGGAAAGCTTGTGGCGGAGCGACTTGGACGTGTCCTAGTTTCGACCGATGCGGAGATTGTGAAATCGGCCGTCCAAAGCATTCCTGAGATCGTTGAACAGCATGGGTGGGAGTACTTTCGTGATCTCGAAACAAAGATTTGCCAGGATCTAGCGGGCCGGGATGGGGTCGTGATCGATACTGGCGGGGGCGCGATCCTTCGATCGCAAAATGTCGAGGGGCTGAAACGCACAGGGAAGCTGTTCTGGCTGACTGCCCCAGTTGAGACCATTGCCAGGCGAATTGGGGCGGATACACAAAGACCATCTCTCACTGGAACGAAGTCGTTTCTTGACGAGATTCAAGATGTGCTTCGTGAACGGACGCCGAAGTATCAAGCTGCTGCTGATTACATCATTGAGACCGATGGAAAATCTGCCACGCAAGTTGCTGATGAGATTCTGGCACGACTCTAGTTGCCTTGGTAGACTCTCTGAACCTTGACAAGTCTCGTCCTAACGTGATTCATGTACTCCTGCTGCGCCCGTAGCTCAGTTGGATAGAGCGCCGGGCTTCGAACCCGTAGGTCGCAGGTTCAATTCCTGCCGGGCGCACCAATAATTCAACAAGTTACCGGATCTTCCCGAGTTGCCCTGCCACGTTGATTGCACGGGGGCGGCAAGCCCCTAACCCAGAGTAAGGAGACTGATTCGTCGAGCCTGCCGATATCATGATCGAGCTGTGCCCCTTCGCTTGCTTCCCGAAAACCAGGTTTGCTCTTTACTGAAGCAACGCACGAGCTAAGTGATGGTTGAGATCGATTTCTTATTGCCCAGTCTGGGTAAGACCATCCAAGCACTGAATGGAGTGCAGATCAGGTTCGGTCATGCTGAACATCGATTCTTGCAGAGCCTATTCTCTGTGAGCACGACTGCTGTATCGGACCTGGATGGAAGTTATTCCCCGCGTAAGCCGCATCTGCAGACGGGCGTTGGGAACTCATCTGAATATTGGTCAGATCAAGAGTAGATTCAAGATCGTATTTCGCGTCACAGTCTTGTGAGGTGGCAACATGATGATGAAGTGCCAGGTTGGGAGGCTAGGTGTCTCTATCATCTTCGTCCTGATGACGAGTCTGCCGAGTGCATGGGCGATATCGAATGATGCACCCGGCACAGATGGACCCTCGTTGGAGGAGACGGTCGCATTTATCAAAGATACGTGGGAAGCATGTGGAACAATGCACAGTGGTTTGCAACGTATGATCGCTAAGGACGGATCCCTCTGGCATATGGATAGAATGGCGAAGGTCGATGTGGTAGTGACACCTCCATCAGCTCTCAAAATTGTGACACGTTTCAATGAACACAGGAAGTTGAGCGGCATATTCGGGCTTCAATCACCCGTAGAAAGGATTCAGGAGTTTGACTTGAACGCATTGTCTCCAAGCGTGAGTTCCGAGCAGGAGGGTGAAACTGCGAACCTCTATGGAGTTCGATTGCGTTGTGCGCGGGGGGCCTGCATGAACGAATGGCTGGCGTCTCTCGCAATATCAGGCAAACCCGTACACGAACTAAAAACCGGAAAATTAGTCGTGACGAGTCTCGAGGAGCTTGTCTATGAGGATCGCGCCCCTAAAGACAAACCTGGAGAAAGAAAGGGGGAAATTTACATTCCCGTCTGTGACATGGCATCTCTAGACAGCCTCTCCAAAGCCTTTCGCCACGCCATCATCAAAGCTGGCGGGAAGAAGCCGCTGTTTTAGGGTGTAGCGTGGACAAGATGGGGAAAGACGTGAATCGTTGAGGATTTAGAGGAGCATGTCTCCTGAGCAGAGTGCCGTCCTGATCGAAGCTGGATTACAAAGTTTTCCCGCCGTTCATTCCCGATAGCCGCAGGGGTGCGGCATTCCCGCCTTGCTGTTCATTCATCCGTCTGTGAAGCCTTCCAAGTGAGTGCGATTTTGGTGGATGAATCGCCTCGGTAGGGCGTCGAGCCAGTAGGCTGTTGGCCCGATCCTTGCCGACTTGGATGTCCTGTTTGATTTGATGTCTATGTCTATAATTTACAATGAGTTAGATGCATGTGAGGTCCGTCGGTCATTCCGCAAAAGCTGGATAGAACCGTGATGGAAGTTCATCTACTATGACATCTATGCGTAAAAGAGGTTATCCCGGGCCGTGGTTTAGCCGATATAGAACGCGGGCAACGTTTGGAGCGGTATACTCTGAACAGAAGAAGCGGTGTGCTTGGACCAGAGAATGCCCCTGTTGTAGAAGACCGCTTGAGAAGATGGACCCGGCGAGTCCCTGGGTTTGTGAATGTGGATGGCGCAGTCAATGAATCGAGCAAGCAGAGGGAGGTACTATGATCCCCATTTTGCACGACATGAGAGCAGCATTTTTCCTCGTGATTGCACTAGCCATGCTGGTGTTGATCGGTGCGATGGCTGGGTTAGGAGCAGTCTTGCAACCGATCCGTTGGTCTGATCGGAAAGGATCCCGCTGAGCAAGAGAGGGGGCTGTCCGTTTAAGCTACCAGTGGTGCTTGATCGGCCTCTTTTTTCTCTCCTTCTCATGTTTCTCGGATTCTTGCTGGCCCAATTGTAGTTCTCTGTCTAGTCAGACAATCTTTCCCCGTCGCCTTGCCAAATATTTGAATGTATTAGGTATCCTGTCATTCATCGGCTAGGCTTCTGCTAAAGCGTCCCTTTTCAAGAGCGGTGTTATATTTATTTCGTGTGGAGAAGGCAACCGGCGAGATTCACACAAGGGCATCATTACAACATGACTTACCACTGAATCGATTGAGCCGCGGGATCGGGATATCATATGGAGGGGAAGGGGCATGAGTAGAGTAATTGCGAAGTCCGGAGCGGTGGTAGCAATGGGATTAATTTTATTGTCAAATCAAGGCTGTAACACAAAATGGCTCAAGTCTGAGGGGGCAGGTGATGCAGAGAGCGGGGCTGCGAAGCTCCCCAATATGTCTAGAGGAGGCCCCAGCGGAGAATTGAGTGGGTTCTCCCGTAATCCGTCGGAGGAACGACTTGGGCAAGGCGGATACTCGACCTCAATGAACCCGTCTGGGCACAGTGCGCATCAGCGTGCGGAATTGACACAAGAAGAAAAGGCTGCCGTGGAGGCAGGGTTGCAGGATGTATTCTTTGGGTATGATCAGTGGACCTTGTCGGAGTCCGGTATGGAAGCGCTCAATCACGACGCGGCGTATCTTAAGGACCATCCAAGCACCACGCTGAAGATTGAGGGGCACTGTGACGAGCGAGGCACGACCGATTACAACATGGTGTTGGGCGACAAACGCGCCAAGGCAGCTAGGAGCTATTTGGCGGAAATTGGGGCGAATTCCAAGCAGGTAGCGATTGTCTCGTATGGAAAGGAGCGTCCCTTCTGCTTTGATCGGGATGAGCCCTGCTATCAACAGAACCGCCGCGGCCACATGCTTCTTTCCACCAAGAAATAGGATGTTTCACAAGGAGGTCGATCTGCATAGCGGATCAGTTCTTCCCTGGGGTTCGAAAAGGTCGATTGGAGTGCTCTCAGATGATGAGATTTGCTGAAGGAATTCATCTTTGAAGAAACTCAGTTCTCTCTTCAAGTCAAAACCCTCTGATCAGACTCCGGCCAAACCTCTGCCAGAGGATCGGCGGGTCCAGCCACGGTTCACCACCCAATTCCGCAGCACCTTCTCGGGGCAAAAGCAGGAGGGGCAGGGACGAACTCTGGATATTTCTACCGGCGGGTGTAAGATCGAAAGCGATACTAAAGTGATGCAAGGGGCCACGCTCGAATGCCGACTCCACATTCCAGGTCTGGATTGGCCATTGAGAATCGAGGAAGCCACGGTGCGTTGGGTCGATGGCAATACTTTTGGGATTGCCTTTTCGCGTATCACTCCAGAAGAGCTGGCGAAGCTCAAGTCGATACTCACCGAACTCGAACAAGACGAGTAACTTCTTTTCAAGTCGCTCCAGCCTGTACAGGTCCTCTCTCGTAAGGATTTCCTGAAATTTATTCGATGCAATCTCGTCGTTCTCCCACACTACAGTGTAGTCGTATGCGTTGTACAGGCGCTATCCTGACCTTGACCACGGTTGACATGGCTACCGTAACTGTCGGAAAGTACAGTGCGACTGAAGTCCTAATACAAAAATCATGGTATGAGGATAGAGAAAGGAGTTGGGGGTGGAACAGAGGTATGCAATCACGGTGAAGTTCTTGGTGGATGCCGATTCGGCGGAAGATGCGGAAGAGATGATTGAAACCGCCTGTGAAAAGGCGTCGGCGGCTTTCCCTGAAATGAGTTATGAAGGGATTGAGGATATTGAGGAAGATGAGGAGTAGTCGGTCTTCGCTTGCGACAAGAATCTTGTCATTCACTCGACCGATCACACCATGGGCATTGAATCGCAATCGATCTTACCTCAGAAGGAAGTCGCTATCCTTGCAGGCGGCTGTTTTTGGTGTCTTGAAGCCGTTTTTGACCAGGTCAGGGGGGTGGAATCGGTCGAGTCTGGGTATATCGGAGGTAGCCTAGACCATCCCAGTTATGAAGCGGTGTGTGGGGGGCAGACCGGCCATGCCGAGGCCGTGCGTATTACATTTGATCCCAGCGTGATCACCTATAAAGGACTGCTCGAAATATTTTTCGTCATTCACGACCCCACGACCCTCAATCGGCAAGGAAACGACGCAGGTACTCAGTATCGGTCAGCGATTTTTTATACCTCCCCGGAACAGCAGCAAACCGCCGAGGACCTCATTAAATCTCTTATAACTGAAAGACTGTATACCGCTCCCATCGTCACGCAGGTCGTATCAGTTAGTCCGTGGTATGAGGCGGAGTCTTATCACCAGGAATACTTTGCTCAAAATCCCCTTCAGGGTTACTGCCAGTTTGTGGTCGGTCCAAAAGTTGCGAAGTTTCGAAAGCAATTTGCTCAGCGCCTAAAAGGATAACGGCACCTCGCTCATCGACCGAACCATCCAACCAAGACCTCTCGTACCGTCCCAAAGACCGCAGGCTTCTGGAATATTTGATGGGTTTTCAATATCACCTCGGCATGTACGGGGCAAAAAGGCCATTCGTCGGCAGGATTGCCTTGAACATGGGCAATGATCGATCCATCTCCCTGGTCGGTTGAAGCGTGAAGGACGATCAACGGACTGTTCGGATCAAGTAAACAGGTGTTGTCCTTCTTATTCGATTGATCTGTCGCTGCCTGACGAATCTGCACCTGCTGTTCACCCTCTGAGAAGACGGTGTCCCCTTCTCGAACAGGGCTAGTTGGAGCGAAAGAGTAGAGAACCAGCGGGGCGCCGAGAATAACGAGCACTGCCGCAGCCATTGACCAAAGAGGTGGTTCAGTATGGTGCTGGTCGCGTGTTTTCAATGATTCGTTCATCCGTAGCAGACTACCTTTTGGATTGACTGCAGCTGCCCACTCTTTGCGTGAGTCGTTGCCATTCACCAGGCCATCGTCGATTTAACAAATCGGTAACAACCCCGTAGCACTATCTTAACGCTGCTCAACTATACCTCGCCACGTATTCGAAACATGACCAACTAGAGGGAGGTAGCGGAATGAAGAAATGGTGGTTTGCGGTCGCCGTGTGTGTCTTCGGTCTCGGGTTGATCTTTCAGGCCAATCAGGCTCATGCCAATGTTGAGGATCTCCTGTACGAGAAGGGACAGATTACGAAGGAAGAATGGCTCAAGCTCAAGGCTGAGCATGAACGAGATGATGCGATCGTTGCCGATAGGGCATCAATCAAGAAATGGTTCGATAAGATCAGTATTCGGGGGTATGTCCAAGCCCGGTATACCTACCTGCCCGGAGATAAATCCATCCGGAGCGAGTACGATAACACTATTCGGGACAATACCGGATTTGCCTTCCGCCGCGTCCGCCTCGTCTTTTCGGGCGACGTGACTGATTGGCTGTCCTTTTATATTCAGCCGGAATTTTCCGGCACTGTACCCGGCACGACAGGGGATCAGAGCAATCACTTTGTCCAACTTCGCGATGCCTATGCCGATATTTTCATGCCTGTGCCTTTCCTATTCTTTGAGGAAAAGGAATTGCGGGTTCGTGTCGGGCAGTCGAAGGTCCCGTTTGGGTTTGCAAATCTGCAGTCCAGTCAAAATCGACTTGCGTTCGACCGGGACGACGGCCTCAATAGCGCGGTGAACGGCGAACGGGATCTTGGATTTTTCCTCTACTACACGCCGAAGGAGACCAGAAAACTGTTCAAAAAGCTCGTCGAGTCGGGCCTCAAGGGATCCGGGGACTATGGCATGTTAGGCGTCGGAGTTTATAATGGCCAAACTCTCAATGTCTCGGAGCGGAATGATAATAAACATGTCGTCCTGCATGCCACCTATCCAATGGAATTGCCCTACGGACAGATCATTCAGTTCGGTGTCGATGCGTACCGTGGGACGTTCAACGTCGGGACTCCCTCAGGCACCGGCCTCGCAGCAACTCCGACAGTCGAAAATAACGGGAACATTCTTGACGAGCGGGTTGGCGTGCACTTTGTACTGTATCCGCAGCCGATCGGGTTCCAGGCGGAGTGGAACTGGGGCAATGGTCCTCAGTTGAACGCGACCCGAACTCGCATTGAAGAAGGGGACGTCCAGGGCGGCTACGTCCAGGGGATGTATAAGTGGGACGTGAACAAGCCCTGGTTGACCAGCCTTATCCCCTATGTGCGGTACCAAGAATACAGCGGTGGAAAGAAGCATCGGACGAATTCTCCATTCAATGTGGTTCGGGAATGGGAAGTCGGGATGGAGTGGCAAATCGCGAAGGCCTTAGAGTTCACGATCGCCTATGCGCGGAGCAGACGTACCGACACGCAGACCGCTCCCTATAACATCCGTGAAGGGGATATTGTCCGGACTCAGTTGCAGTATAACTTCTGATGATGATTAGGGGCAGGCGACAGCCTGCCCCTTTAATCAAGGCCGTTCGAGATAGCGTGCGCATTATGTAACACGCCTGTAACATTCGCGTAATGTATTGGCAATGCAACAGGGTTATTGTGCCAATGGAATAAGTCAGTGATGACGAAAGGACTATTTATGAACATATCGGCTGCTAAGTCTGGTCTAACTTGCATCGCCCTCATTGGAGCTCTTGTTTCGGGCCTCCCATCTGTCTATGCCGATGACCATATCGTGCTGGATCCGGCTTTGAAGGGGTACCTCAAAGTCAGCGGGGTATCAGGGAATGTCAACAGCATCGGTTCGGACACGCTCAACAACCTCATGACGCTGTGGGCCGAAGGATTTCGCAAGCAATATCCAAGCGTCAAAATTCAGATCGAAGGCAAGGGCTCAAGCACCGCACCTCCGGCCTTGATTGAAGGGACCGCACAGCTGGGCCCAATGTCCCGCGCGATGAAAAATACTGAGATCGATTCCTTTGAAAGAAAATTCCGCTATAAACCAACCGCATTTCCGGTCGCCATTGATGCGCTGGCCGTGTATGTCAACAAGGACAACTCTGTCCAAGGACTCACGATGGCGCAAGTCGATGCGATCTTCTCGAAGACCCGCCGATTTGGGGCGTCGCAAACCCTTGATCAGTGGGGCCAGCTGGGAGTGACAGGTGAAGTGGCCACCACGCCAATCAGCATTTATGGCCGTAACTCAGCCTCCGGCACCTATGGGTTTTTCAAGGAGTTTGCGCTCAAGAACGGCGATTATAAAGATGAAGTCAAAGAGCAGCCAGGCTCTGCTTCCGTGGTGCAGGGCATCACGGAAGATCAGGCTGGGATTGGGTACAGTGGGATCGGCTATTTAACCTCCGGTGTGCGCGTCCTTCCATTGGCTGAAAAAGAGGGAGCACCCTTCGTGGCCCCTACGCAGACCAATGCGTTGAACGGCTCTTATCCCCTTTGGCGGCATCTATTGGTGTACGTCAATAAAGCGCCGAACAAGCCGCTGGATCCACTCGTCAAAGAGTTCATCAAGTTCATCTATAGCAAGGAAGGGCAAGCCATCGTCATCAAGGATGGTTTCTTTCCACTCCCGCAGTCTGTGATTGAAAAGGAATCGGCAAAAATCGAATAAGTCTAAGGCCGGCTGTCGGAGTGGTAGACGGTAACAGGCATACGCCGACTCACGATCTTGTGAGAAGTGTAAAGCTGAAACATTGGAACGGACATCGAAAGTCAAAGCATGAACGTGCCGCCACTTACTCCAATACCGGTTCTTCAAGGAGAACCCTCCCCAGGACGGGGTTCCATTCCGACCCCGACCCCGGCCCTGGTGAGTGGACTGTTCACTCGACGCCAAATCAGGTCCATCACGGATCGGCTGACCAACATCATCATCAAGACCGGTGGGATCAGCATTATCCTCTGCATTCTCGGGATGTGCATCTTTCTGGTGAAAGAAGTCATCCCACTTTTTCAACCGCCCCACGCCACCCTGACCGAGCCGATTGCACTCTCCCCGCTTGAGCGTCCCTCGACGTCAGCGCTCATCGGCATCGACGAGCATCAAGAGCTTGCCTATGTGCTACGAGGTGACTCATTAGAGTTTGTCTTCTTAGAAGAAGGGAAGTCCGCCGTATCAAAGGTTCCTTCGCGAGGCTTGTTGTCTGATGGTTCGGTCACAGCGCTCGCGCGAGCATTGGGGAAGGGGCACCAGCTCGCCATGGGCACGGAAGACGGCCGCGTTATCCCTGTGGCAATTGAATTCACGCAGGACTTCCAAGGGAACGAACGTTCGATCGCCTCGTCCGTCACGGTTGGGACTCCGATGGTTGCGGCACCAACTCCGCAACCAATCACCAAGATGGCATACCAGAGCACGGACTCCGATGTTCGAGTTGCCGCGCTGCTTCAAGATCAGCATCTCTGGCTCACCACGAGCCGAAGCGTATCCCGTCCCGATGGAACCGCTGAGGCTTCGATCACACAGGTCGATCTCACCTCCAACATCCCTGGTCGGGTGACGGCGATCACACTCGCGAGTCGTGCCGACCTTCTCGCTGTCGGTACGGAAGAGGGCAAGATCTACCATTTCGATCTCCGGGAACCGGCGAAGCCCGGTCTTGTTGAGATCAGTCAGGATTCTGAAGGAACCGAGGCGATTACCGCACTGGCCTATTTGATGAGTGACCGGAGTCTTGTGGTCGGCGATGCGTCCGGGCAGATTGCCGTGTGGATGCCCGTGCGGGAACATGCCGCGACGAATACGACCCATATGACGCGTGTCCATCGGTTTGTCCCTCATCAGAGTGCGGTCACCGACATCACGATTTCCCAGCGCGATAAGGGATTCATCACGACCGATGCCGGGGGAGAAATCCGTCTGCACCATTCGACGTCCGAACAAACGTTGCTGATACTTGCTCCACAACAGGGGGCACTCCGCAGTACCTATTTTTCTCCCAAGGCGGATGGCCTGGTCGGTCTCGCCGAAAATGATCAGCTAGTGCATTACGACATTTCGAATCCCTACCCAGAAATCACCTTGGCCACCTTGTTCTCTCCTGTGATGTACGAGGGCTATGATCGGCCGGAACTGGTTTGGCAATCATCGAGTGGGTCGGACGACTTTGAAGCCAAGTTCAGCTTGACCCCGTTGATCTTTGGAACCATTAAGGGCACCATCTATGCTGTACTCCTGGCGGTCCCGTTGGCGGTATTGGCCGCCATCTATACCGCGATGTTCATGCATCCGGATCTCCGAGCGAAGATCAAGCCCACCATTGAAATCATGGCCGCGCTGCCCACTGTAGTGCTTGGATTTCTGGCCGGCCTTTGGTTTGCCCCGGTCCTGGAGCGAAACTTTCCCGCCATGACGGGGATGGTCCTGGTGATGCCCTTGGTCATTGCCCTTTCCAGCGGACTCTTTCTCCTGCTTCCTGCCTCGCTTAAGCATCGTGTGCGGCCTGGTGCAGAGGCGCTGCTCATGATGCCGATCATCGTCGCTGTGGTCTGGGGGTGCCTTGAGACCAACGCGTGGTGGGAGGCCTTCTTGTTTGATGGTCATTTTAAGCCATGGCTCCAGACGCATCTCGGTTTGAATTATGATCAGCGCAACGCCATCGTGGTCGGGGTAGCCATGGGATTCGCCATCATTCCTATCATCTACAGCATTTCTGAAGAAGCGCTTTCCAATGTTCCAAAGAACCTGATCGCCGGGTCCTTGGCCCTCGGCGCCACGCGATGGCAAACGCTCACCCATCTCGTTCTGATCTCGGCCAGCCCAGGCATCTTCTCGGCATTGATGATCGGGTTCGGTCGGGCGGTTGGCGAGACCATGATCGTGTTAATGGCGACCGGCAATACACCGATTATGGATTGGAGCCTCTTCAACGGGTTTCGGACCCTGTCCGCGAATATCGCCGTGGAGATCCCTGAAGCGCCACATGGCGGGACCTTGTATCGCACACTCTTTTTGGCGGGTTTGCTCCTCTTTATTGCGACTTTCCTGCTCAATACGGTAGCGGAATTGGTTCGACAGCGGCTCAGGGAGAAATATAGCCAATTCTAGTGCGACAAGATTCATGGAAGGTAACGTTCCGGGCTAGTGGGTAGAGTCCAGTTGTTGTACGTAAGTCTGACGAAGTTTGGGGTACGAGTGATTCGATGAAACAGTGGGTCAAGCATTTCATGGCAAGCGGTGAGCTCTTCATTTGGGGCTGCGGGGCTGGGCTTTCCATTTCGCTCCTCATGATCGGCGGGCTTTTGGTGCTCATCCTCCTCAACGGGTTCGGGTATTTTTGGCCGGCTGATCTCGTCGAATTGACACTGAAGGACGGAAAACATGTGATCGGTCAGTTGGCCGGCGAAGAAGTGAGTCCGAAAGGGGTCCCTCGAATCAGAGTGAAGATCGGCAACCGCGATCTGTACGGTCTGGACTATCGTTGGATCAACACCGATCAGATCGTCGAACGAGCCACGCCGGCTGATCTCGTGATGGTAGAGCGGCGCGAGTGGGGGAACTTCTATGGACGGCTCCGGACGCTGGGCAAGGAAGACCAGAGTGTGGCTGAAGGATCGGAGGCCGTATGGCAGTCCCTCCCGGCACTGCTTCGACAGGCGGAATCAAGCGAGGCAGAGAGCACGTATATGTTGCTCGTTGTTGATGCCAATGGCAGAGAAAAGTCCGTTGCGCTCAGCCAAGTTATGAGAGTCTTGCGTCCGAACGACCTTTCGAAGTTGGAGAAGGTGTGGGTCTATGCCGGCAACGTCTGGATGGTGCTGACGACAGAGCCACGAGAAGCCAACACGGAGGGTGGGATCTTCCCGGCCATTTTCGGCACGGTTCTGATGGTGATGATCATGAGCTTCGTCGTGACCCCCTTTGGGGTCATCGGCGCGCTGTACCTCAGGGAGTATGCCCGCCAGGGAGTCATTGTGCGGACCGTTCGCATCGCCGTCAATAATCTCGCCGGGGTTCCTTCGATCGTTTTCGGCGTATTTGGGTTGGGGTTTTTCGTCTACGGCGTTGGCGGTACAATCGATGCGCTGTGGTTTTCTGATCGGCTGCCCACTCCCACGTTCGGCACGGGTGGAATTCTGTGGGCCTCATTGACGCTGGCGCTGTTGACCGTTCCTGTCGTGATCGTTGCAACGGAAGAGGGACTGGCAGCCGTGCCGAGGGAGTATCGAGAAGGGTCGATTGGCTTGGGCGCGACCAAATGGGAAACGATGTGGAAAGTCGTGCTTCCCACGGCACTCCCGGGCATCTTGACCGGATTGATCCTGGCCATGGCTCGTGCCGCGGGTGAGGTGGCGCCCTTGATGTTGACCGGCGTCGTCAAACTGGCACCGGCTATGCCGATCGACTGGACGTGGCCATTTATTCACCTGGACCGAAAGTTCATGCATCTGGGGTTTCATATTTATGACGTGGGGTTTCAATCACCGAATGTGGAAGCTGCCAAGCCGATGGTTTATGTCACCACATTGGTGTTGATTCTGGTGGTGGTGACGCTTAACCTCACGGGCATCCTCTTGCGAAATCGAATGAGGAGGAAATATGCTGGGTCCGCAGTTTGACGTGACGTCCGGTGTTTCTACCCTCTCACCCGCTGTGTCCTCACTGGAGATGGAGAGCATGGACCCTCATTATTCCAACGTGACGCCTCAGCCCAGTGCTCAGGGGAAGTCGAAACTTCGAGTGCAGGGCTTCAACTTTTTCTATGGGCCGGTCCAGGCCCTGTTCAAGGTTGATTTAGATATTCCAGAAAACCAAGTGACTGCCTTCATTGGGCCATCAGGATGCGGGAAATCTACCTTGCTGCGATGCATGAATCGCTTGAATGACCTCATCGAAGGTGCGCGGCATGAAGGAAACATCCTCATCGACGGCGTGGATATCTTTAATCCAGCGATCGACATCACGGATCTTCGAAAACGAGTGGGCATGGTGTTTCAAAAATCTAACCCGTTCCCCAAATCGATCCATGAAAATGTTGCGTACGGTCCACGGCTGCAAGGCCTGAAGAATCGGATAGTGTTGGAAGAGATTGTCGAGCGAAGTCTCCGAGGAGCCGGCTTATGGGAGGAAGTAAAGGACCGACTCCATAAGAGTGCACTTGGCTTGTCCGGCGGTCAGCAGCAGCGCCTCTGCATTGCGCGGGCCCTCGCCGTCAAGCCAGATGTGCTCTTGATGGATGAACCCTGCTCCGCCTTAGATCCGATCGCGACCGGCATCATCGAAGAGTTGTTGTTTTCGTTGAAGAAAGAGTTGACGATCGTCATTGTGACGCACAACATGCAGCAGGCGGCCCGGGTCTCGGATCGGACCGCATTCATGTACCTCGGCCAATTAGTCGAATATGGTCTCACGAAGCAGTTGTTCACGAACCCTTCGAAGAAGCAGACGGAAGACTACATCACTGGACGATTTGGGTGACACTATGGCTCAACACCGACACTTCGACGAAGAACTTGCCGAACTCAAGACGAAGCTGGCGCGAATGGCTGGCCTCGCAGAAGACCAAATTGATAAGGCCTTGACCGCATTGGTGACGCGAGACGCGGCTCTGGCCTGCCGCGTGATCGAACGAGATCATAAAGTGAATGCGATGGATGTGGAGATTGACGAAGCCTGCATTGAGTTGTTGGCACTCCACCAGCCGGCGGCGCGCGATCTGCGGTTGGTGACGACGGCCATGAAACTGTCCACTGAGCTCGAACGTATCAGTGACCTGTCGGAAAGTATCTGTGAGCGCGCGATCGAACTGAACGAAGAGCCTCAACTCAAGCCCTACATCGATATCCCGCGGATGGGGAGCCTCGCGCGAGTGATGGTGAAGGAAAGTATCGATGCCTTCGTCAAGGAGGATGCCATTCTGGCTAGGAAAGTCATCGGGGATGATGACTTCGTCGATGATCTCATGGAACAGTTGTTTCGTGAACTGCTCTCCTTCATGATGGAAAATCCGCATACGATTTCACGTGCCATCCGGTTGAGCTTTATCGCCAAGTCGCTCGAGCGAGTGGCCGATCATGCCACCAACATCGCCGAGTTGGTTGTCTATCTGGTGGAAGGCAAGATCATTCGGCACACAGCGCCATCGGCTCCATTGTGACGGGTCGATTGGTCTGACAGGGGCGCTGGACTGCTGGTGACTCAGATGCGCGTTCGTTTGAAATGACCCTGCCCCTGTGTTAGCATTCGTTCCATGGGTGCCACCACCTCGGCGAAGCGGGGAGAAGCCCGCCGCGCCCCATCTCCCCCTTCTCATATTCAGCGAGAAGTGATCGGCGTAATTTTGATCGCGCTGAGTCTGCTGATGCTCTTGAGCCTCCTCTCGTTTGTGCCGGGAGAGGCGAAGATGCTGGCGACTGGTGTGTCGGATGCCGATCCGCCACGCAATCTCATTGGTTCGTTCGGTGCGTTGTTGGCCGGTGGGTTCTTTTTTGGTATCGGTGGAGCAGCCTATCTCTTTCCTGTGCTGCTGGGGCGGTTGGGAGTTCGGTGCTTCTCTCAGGTTCCGGTGAGTTTTACGCTGCGGACAGCCGCTAGCTCCTTAGCCGCCGTCTTCTTCTTGAGCGCCTTTCTGCATCTTGAAACGACGGGGGTTCCAACCCTGACCAGCGGGATGATTTCCCGTGGGATGGGCGGTGGTGTCGTTGGTCAGACCATCGCCGAGGGACTCCGAGTCGTCTTTGCCGGAACCGGGGCCCATATTCTGGTCATCACAGGATTCCTGGTCTCCCTCTTGCTGACAACCCCTCTGTCCTTGGCGGAAGCCGTGCGTCGGATGCCCGAACATTGGGCCACTCTTCGCGAAGGGGTGTTCGCGGTGATGCCGGAACGATCAATTGAGGTCGACAAAGAGATCGGCAATCGACGGTTACGAGCCAGGTCGTCCAAGCCAGCGGTCGTCACTCGAGGAGAGGAGTCAGCCATTGACGAGATCGAGGAGTTGGAGCTGACCCCAACCCAGATTCCTCCAGGTCCGATCATCCAGCCATTCCCTGTCGCAATCCCAACATGGGACGCGCAAACAACTGAGTTGGAAGTGGTTATGCCGACAGCCGAGCCCAAAAACTATCAGCTGCCTGACCCGGAGATTCTGTTAAGTGATCCTTCTGGACCGATGGATCGGATGTCGGATGAGGAATTCAAAGCACAGTCCGAGATCTTATCACGCGCATTGCTGAGTTTCGGCATCGAGGGCATTGTGACGGAAGTGAGACCAGGCCCCGTCATCACTATGTACGAATTTGAGCCGGGGCCCGGCACGAAGGTCGCCCGCATTGTGAATCTGGCCGACGACCTGGCTTTGGCGCTCAAGGCTACGAGCATTCGTATTGTCGCGCCGATCCCCGGCAAATCAGTCGTGGGGATTGAGGTGCCGAATAGGTCGCGAGAGACGGTGTCCTTGAAAGAAGTCGTCATGAGCGAGGCCTTTCGGCGGGCACGATCCAGGCTCACACTGGCGCTGGGTAAGGATATCTTCGGTGCGCCCAGCACGGCGGACCTGAAGGCGATGCCGCATCTTTTGGTGGCCGGGGCGACGGGAGCTGGGAAGAGTGTCAGCCTGAACACGATGCTACTCAGTATCCTCTTTTCCGCCAAGCCGAGTGAAGTGAAACTGTTGCTCATTGATCCGAAGATGCTCGAGTTCCAATCGTATGAAGGCATTCCACATCTTTTGCGGCCGGTGATTACGGACCCCAAGTCAGCCGCAAGAGGCCTGGGATGGGTCGTCGCTGAGATGGAGCGGCGGTATAAGCTGCTGGCGGAAGCCGGTGTGCGGAACATTGATGCGTACAATCGAAAGGTCGCCGGTTTGCACGAGGTGTTTGCTGAACGTAACGCACCGAGCGTCGAGCAGACTGAGCTTCCGATGAAATTTCTCTCTGAAGAAGAGCGTCTCTCCGCTGGTGAAACCTCGATCGCCGAGGGGGAACGGGGTTGCATGCAGCCGAAACCGACGCCGCCTGAACCGCTGCCGTTTATCGTCGTCATGATCGACGAACTGGCGGATCTGATGATGGTCGCTCCGAAAGATGTGGAAGACAAGATTGCCCGGCTTGCGCAGATGGCCCGGGCGTCCGGCATTCATCTGGTGCTGGCCACTCAGCGTCCATCTGTCGATGTACTGACCGGTCTGATCAAAGCGAATTTCCCAGCACGTATTGCGTTCCAAGTCTCGTCGAAGACCGATTCTCGAACCATTCTCGATGCGAACGGAGCGGAGGCTCTCCTCGGCCGTGGAGATATGCTGTATTTGGCCTCTGGAACCGGACGCCTTGCGCGTCTGCACGGGTCCTTTGTGTCGGACGACGATGTCCGTTCGGTGGTGGAGTTTGTGAAGAAACAAGCCCTGCCGATCTATAACCAGGAGCTGCAGTCCCTCAAGTTGGAGGAGGCGGCTGAGGAAGAGGCGAAAGACGAGGTGTACGAGCAGGCGAAAGAATTAGTGCTGTCGACGGGGCAGGCCTCAGCGTCGCTGATCCAGCGCCGATTGCGGGTCGGCTATCCTCGGGCGGCGCGCATGATCGAACAGATGGAATCGGAAGGCATTGTGGGGGCTGCGGGTCGTGATGGGCGTCGAGAGGTGCTTGGACGGCGCGGCCCAGTTGGTGCGGCGGAGGTATGATGCGCTGGTGGCTTGGAGTTTCATTGAGTGTCCTATTGGCCTTGCCGGCCTGGGCGGCAGACGGACTGGTTGATGAAAAGGCCTTGCATGAGGTTCGTGAAGTCGTCAAACAGCTGCAAGCGCGATACGAGAAGATGAAGGATCTCCAGGCCGACTTTTCTCAGAAAACCAAGATTGAAGGGTTTGAACGGCCTGTAACGTCGTCCGGCAAGGTCTATATTAAAAAGCCCGGTCGCTTACGGTGGGACTACTTGGATCCAGCGACTGAGCAAATCTATGTGAATCAGGAGGACGTGAAGGTCTATGTTCCCGAACATAAGCAGGTTCTGGTCGGGAAGCTCACACAGATGGCTGCCTCCAAGGCGCCATTGGAACTGTTGCAGGGAGCGGCCAAATTGGATGAATCCTTTGAGATTGAGCCTACCAGGGGAAGAGATCGTGGAGTCGGTGGGATGCCGCTCATCACGCTGATTCCCAAAGCCAAGGGGCAGGAATCCACTCAGAATCTTCAGAAGATCGTCGTTGAGGTCTTCCCGAAAACCTACTTTATCCGCGCGGTGTCTCTCCATGAGGTCAGCGGCAACGTCGCCGTCTTTGAGTTTTCGAACTTGAAACCCAACCTGGGATTAGGTAATGAGGTGTTCGACTTTAAGACACCGGTGGATGCGGAAGTCGTCCGGGCTCCGGTATTGAATGGGCCGTAAGCGTCATTGGTGGATGATCAATAGTCATGACTATGACCTGGGGCATTTCTCATTGACGAATGACTAACGACCATTGACCGAGAACCGTATTGGCGAGGGGGATTGGGACAGGTGCAGAGTCTTGTGAGCAATGTGACGGACAGGGTCACCCAAGCGGTCATTGCCTTGGATTTCGACCGGCTTCACCAAGAATATTGGGATCAGAACGAGTTCCTCGTCATTAAACAATTCTTGCCTCGTGCCTTCGTAGAGGAGGTGCTTGTTCCCCAGGCCCAGGGCGTGAAAGCGGAACTCAATCGAAACTACATTCCCGGCCATAAGAAGGGCGGGAGCGTTAGTTATTATACCGTGCAGGAGAAAGCCCCCCGCTTTCTCGACCTCTATCGGTCCGAGTCATTCCGGGCATTCCTGAATCGGCTCGTTGAGGCGAAGCTGATGTTCTGCCCGGACAACGATCCCCATTCCTGCGCCCTCTACTACTACACTGAACCGGGCGACCATATTGGGTTTCATTACGATACGTCATACTACAAGGGCGCTCGTTACACGATTCTGATGGGGCTTGTCGATCGGTCAGTCCAGTGCAAGCTGGTGTGCGAGCTGTTCAAGGACCATCCAACCAAGCCACCCCGCCATCTTGAGCTCGTGACTGAGCCGGGGGATATGGTGATTTTTAACGGTGATAAACTCTGGCATGCGGTCACACCTCTCGGAGAGGGTGAGGAACGGATTGCCTTAACAATGGAGTATGTCACCAATCCTGAGATGGGCACCGTCAAGCGGCTCTATTCCAACCTCAAAGACTCCTTCGGCTATTTCGGTTTCACTGCGGTCTTCAAGCGAGCTCTAGGCCTCAGCCGGTCTAAGTGATGTAAATCCCTTCTTGTTTGATCGTCCTTCCTAATTCAGAGTGTGTTGAAGATCATGCCATGCCGATGGCGTGGCGAAGTATCGTACACAACTGGTCTCGCTCCCACGGTTTGGTCAAACGGGCATAGGCGCGTAGGGATCCTAGGTTCCTATTTGAAGCCGTTAAGACGATCACAGGAAGGGTGGGATGTGAAACTTGGAGCTTCTCCAAGATCGAGCAACCATCTCCGTCAGGTAGGCCGAGATCGAGAAGGATGGCATGGTAGGCATTCTGTTCGATGGATGAAAAGGCTTGATGACAGGTCTGCGCACAGTCAACATGGAATCCTTCAAACTCGAGCAAGTCTTGTAGGGCCATCGCGATATCAGGGTCATCCTCGACAACCAAAATCGAACGGGCTGTGCTCGCTTCGACCCTCACGTTCGTGTCTGGACTCAGCCTGTGATCTGGGTCTAATGCCAGCTGCGGGAGATTTATCTCAGAATCGACGAGGGGGAAAGGGGCTGTCTGAACCGGCCCACGTGGTTTCGTAGCAATGGGATGAATGGTAGGTCGGGCTGTACCTTTTCGAGGAGGCGCGGCACCGGCGGAAGGTGGCAGTGCTGCTCTGGATGGACAGGATCCGAAGGGGGCACCAGATGGTGAGGAAGAGGAAGACCTCCTTAGGATGTGAGTGACTGTCAGCTCCATACCGTGCTCCATTTTGTTTAGTGGTTACGAGATAACCCACAAGGCTCCATGACTCTTGCCAATAGGTTAAGCAACGTCCATTCCCGTATGTTTGGCTAAGATATGAGATGATAAGTATATGATTATATGTGTATGTTTTGAAAATGCTTGATCGTATGACGTGCTGAACTGTATCGAGGTGATACAGTAGCTGTCTCATGTGAGACGGCGAACTGTCTCGGGAATGTTCAGGGACAGGATGCAGAATTATTGATGCAGGTGCTTCATAGCGGCGGCGCAGAGGATAATGAAGAATCCCATCCACAGGGCGGCGCGTTGGAAGGGAATAACCTCGTAGGATTCTCCCTCATCGGCTTCATCGTCTGACTTAAAAATGACGGTGTAGAGGAACAGTGTGAGAAGCCCCAGCACAAGAAGAAGCTTAATCATGAAGACGATGAGGTACTTGGAGTGGTACTGGATCCCGCTTCCCGTTTGTGAAGTGATGACCTGATTGACGTAGTGGAGATTCACACCGCCGGTGAATAGTAGGACGACTACGAGAATGCCAGCGACTTTCTTGTAGTGACGGTAAAAAATATCCGTGATGGGTTTGATCTGATTCTTCGGAACGGCTTTCTCCAGTCCGGGTGTCACCGCCATAACGAGAAATGCCAAGCCGCCGATCCAAATGATTGCTGAAAGTAGATGAAACCAGTGATTGACGATCGGTATGAGAGTGTTGAGATCGGTGGTGATACTTTGGAGCGCGTCCATTTGAAAACCAGTCAGAAGAGAGTCGTAAGGAGTGTGGGGGCGTTGAGGATGGGCCTATAGGTCTTCATCCCTGACGCCTTATCCCTTACCCGTTACGTCAAAGTTAAAGACAGGTGCGTCATTGCCGAATCGCTTTTTGCGTAGCTCTTCCATGAGTTCAACGGTGATAAGCGGTACATTGTTTTCACGGGCGTGCTTTTCCACGCCTTTCTTCACCATCGCACGTAGGAAGTAGGGAATACGGCTCAATCGGAGAGCAGACGCATCGTCCCACGCGACATCGGTCTCTTCCGTGACATTGAACGCCACTTTAATTTTCTCGCCGCCTTTCGGGGTGTAGAGGCACCACTGATCTTCATCCAGCCAGTCGCCGTGGTCGACATAGGGGCGGGCGCGGCACCCCCCGCAGATGTCAGTATATTCGCAGTCACCACATTTCCCCTTGAGTTGGGGATAGCGAAAGGAGTTGAAGATATCCGATCGTTCCCAGAGATCAACGAAGCTCTGTTGACGGATATTCCCTGCCGACAATGGCATATAGGGACAAGGGGTTAACTCACCGTTCGGCGTCACTCTGGCATAGTTGGTGCCTGCCAGGCATCCTCCCCCCATATATCCGGTCGCCTTCGTGATCGGGGAGTTAGGGTCTTTCTCATAGGCCAGCCGCTTGAAGTGCGGAGCGCAACGGGCACGGACCAACATGCCTTTGTAATTATCTTGGCATTCAACGAGGTAGCCAAGGACCTCTTCATATTGAGCGGGAGTGATATCTGTCAGCTCTTCGCCTCGTCCCGTACACACCATAAAGAACACGTTCATGACGCGGGCGCCAAGTCGGTGCGCCCAGTCAATGACCTCAGGCAGCTCCCGATAGTTCATCGGCTGAGCACTGAAATGCACTTGAAATTGGAGGCCATTCCGCTTGCTGGCTTCAATGCCGGATACTGCCGCTTCCCACGCTCCTGGAACGCCACGGAACGTATTGTGTTTTACGGCGTCCAGTGAATCAATGCTGATGCCAACTCCCATCACGCCAATTTCTACAAGCGTTTTGGCCATCTGGTCATCGATCAGCATCCCGTTTGTGCCGAAGACCACCATAAAGCCAAGTTTAACGGCGTAACGAGCAATGTCGAGAATGTCAGGACGCACTAGTGGTTCGCCACCAGTAATGACGAGAAGACACCCCTTATTCACTTCTGCGATCTGTTCAATGAGCCGATAGCACTCTTCGGTGCTCAGCTCGTCGTCCCCACCGGCTGCTTTGGTCGTCGCATCGAGATAACAGTGATTGCATTTGAGGTTGCAACGCTTGGTCAGGTTCAGCGCAACGAGGTAGGGCTTGAAGTCGTCAACCGTCCGGCCATCAAACGGTCCTTCCCCCTTTGGAGTGGGGGTGAAGAACTGGGCAATTTGTTGCTGTAAAGAGCCCAAGACACCTGAAGGACCATTGAAGATAGGAAGAGATTTACCCATGGTGTATTGTATCGGGTGCTGAGAACGAAGATTCGTCAGAGGAAGGCGCTGGGGGCCAGCACCAAAAACTCAGCACGTGAAACTTATCCGCGTCCTTTTCCGGTGAGGTCGGCAATCATGTCCTTGAGATTACCAGTCTTCATCGCTTCGGCCATATACCCCTTTGCCTGCTCGATCCCTTCATCGGCGACCTCAATCGTGATCAGAGTCGCACCGATTTTCTCGGCATGCTTGAGAATGAGCGATCTGGTGCAATCCCGCATGAAGCCTTCCGGAGCTCGATCCAATCTGGCTTGTGCGTCGTCCGTCCAGGTGTAGGGCGAGGCGGCTTCGACATGACCATTCGCCTCATTCCCGTTTGACGCTGCAACGGTGGCTTCTGCTATCGGCGAGGTACCGGTGCCTTTGTTGGAGAAAATTGGCGTATAGTCTTCGGATGCGGCCTCTTGAATGGTCGGCGCCGCATATTCAAGCGTGATGGTCGTCATGCCTAATTTCCGTGCGCTCTTTTCAATCCTGGCCTTCGCACGTCTCCGTTGGAAACCAGCAGGGACGGCACGGATCGCTTCTTTTGCATCCTTGGTCCATTGCATTGGCACGTCGTCGTAGGCCACGTCCGTTTCCAATTCACCTTCAGTTGTCG
Organism: Nitrospira sp.; assembly: GCA_005116745.1. Taxonomy (NCBI): domain Bacteria; kingdom Pseudomonadati; phylum Nitrospirota; class Nitrospiria; order Nitrospirales; family Nitrospiraceae; genus Nitrospira; species Nitrospira sp. The sequence goes on from SWDS01000006.1 coordinate 627,845, forward strand.
CGGCTACTTCAAAAATCTTCTTATCGACCTGTTTGAATTTCGTCCCATCCGCACTGCACACCGGACATTTGACCGGGCTGTCTCCCTTCCCGATGTAGCCGCAGCCGTCACAGACGAAATAGGTTTGCCCCATGCGGTCTAGGTAGGCCTGTGTGGAGGCGCTGATCTCTTTGGGTTTCTCCTCAACGATCTGGGTCATGATTCCACTCAATGTCGGACCCATGAGATCTTTGGTCACGCCCTCATCGGCTTGCATCTTGTCACGGTCGATACCCGCTGCGTCCAAACTGCCGCCAAGGGCGCGCATAGCGTCCATGGCACCTTTTGGAAGAATGTGTCCGATCGCGGTGTCAACGACGGTATTACTGATGATGGTATGCCCTTTTTCGATGGCATACCGATGAATAGCCGTCTTTGCCACGCCGCGCGCGAAGACCGGGATTTTTTCCATCCGCCGCAGCGCTTCTTCTGTCCAGGCAATGGTGTACTCGGCCTGGGTATCGATCGGAGGCACGTACTTGCGGTTGGAGATCAGCACATTACAGGGGGCGCTCCTCAACAGATTCTCGGTGTTGCTGCCGACGTCCATGTCCTCGTCGCTATGGACGCCGATGCGCCCGACGATGAGCAAGGCCGGGACATCTTTCCGGACGTACTGAATAATTTTTTCGAATGCTTTTCCGTCCAGCAATGTCGTTTTCACATCTGTTTGCTCGGCCTGGGCGATTTCGCGGGAAATGTCCAAATGAGACTGGTAGATTTTAGCCAAGCCGCTGTCGATAATTTCTTCGTGCAGCTTTTCTTGCTCCTTAAAACGAAAGACTTTACCGGCTTCTTCGTTCAGAACACCTGAAATGCTGTGGAATGCCGCGTAGTGGAAGTAGGGATCAAAGGCCGCAATCGCCTCCACCGGCATATTGAAGGCCTTGCCGAGCGCTAAGCCGGTCATCAGTCCGCCAAACGAGTAGGGGCTACCGTCAACAGCCACGACGATCTTTCCGCCGGTTAGTGGCTGAACGTTCTTAATGATCAGCATGTCGGAGTTACGGACCCGGCGGACCACGCGCTCTGTGTTGCTGCCGATGACGCTGTCTTTGACCGCTCCGACCCCCAACGCGCCCATGATGACGAGGTCATACCCGTTGGTGTTGATGTCCTCGGCCAGCACCTTCCAGTTCCGTCCTTCGAGCGATCGCCGTTCAATGGGGAGATTCGCTTCGTTACATTTCTTGTCGACGTAGTCGAGGTAGGAGTCAGTGATGATTTGGAGTCCTCGGGTAATCAGCGAGTCGTGGATCTGGCGCTGACGGTCAAGTTCTTTCTCGTCATGGTATTCCTCCGGGAGGCCCGCTTCCATCTGCTTGAAGCGTTTATCATGCATCTTCGCCGCGTAGACATGGCTCCCTACGATCTTCGAACCGAAGGTTTTTGCCAAATGAACGCCGACATCAACGGCTGTATTGGAGTGGTCTGAATTATCGACCGGGATATAGATTGTCTTATACATTGAGGCGCCTCCTTAAGGCGCGAATTGGTCAGAGGAGAGGAGTCGTAATTGTATGAAAATAAGAATGATTAACGTGCTAACAACGCCTCCAAAGATGCGGGATGATAGCACTGGCTCAAACGGGAATGCAAGGTATCAGGAGGGACATGTTGAGTGTAAAGAAGGTGCATTTGTGGTCAATGAAGGAGGTATGACGCCTGTTCACCTGGTAGAGGTGGCTCTTGGTTCAGCCATCTGTGAAGGCGAGGGGGTTGGTCTGCTGGAACGGATGATTTCCTCGATCGAAAGCAAGGCGTCCCGTCCGGAATTGCCTTCGATCCCTCTGCTCAGGTTTTGGTCGGCATAGGCCGGTTCTCCCGATGACTGGGACAGGGATCCGGTCCATCGACGGGGATCTCGGCTACCTTGCTTCCGTTCCCAGGCGCGGAGACAAGCCTTGGCGATAATCTTGTTGAGAGGGGCAGGGTTATAGAGAAGCTTCTTGATACTGCTCGGCGTCAACATCAAAGGGTTATAGCCAGCCGACAAATACCCCTCTTCCAGTAGGCGTTGTTCCAGGTCGGTATTCGGTTGGATGCCTAAGAAAAACATCAATGGAAACACACGCTCTTCGCCAAGAATCGAGGCCACCATCTTGTAGGATTCGACGCTTTGAAGCAGGCTCTCTTCCGTCTCCTTAGGGCTATTGAGGGAATAGTTGAGGATAACCTTGCCCTTGAAGCCGGCCTCTGCCAAATAGCGGCAGCCATCGTACAAGCGTTCCAGCTTGAATCCCATGTGCAGATTGTTCAGAACCTCCTGTGAACCGGAGGTGATGGCCACCTCCAAGTCGCCGACCCCTGAACGGACCATCAGCTTGGCAAACTCAGGGGTAATCAATGAGGTTCTAATGTAGCCTGACCACTCGATCTCGAGTTTTTCCGCCACAATTCGCTCAAGGATTTCCGTACATTGCGGATAGGCTTCCTTGCCCGTAATGAATTGGGCATCTGTGAACCAGAAACGACGGGCACCCCACTGATGGTAATGCTGCGAAATATCTTTGACGACCATCTCCGGTGGACGGTACCGCACTCGTTTGCCTTCAATGTAGGGATAGAGGCAGAAGGCGCAGTCATATGGGCAGCCTCGCTTGGACTGCACACCGATCGATTCACCGATATATTCCCCATATTGAGGGAAGATCGAGGTGAGATAGGGCAGATCGACCGTGAGCGCATCTAACAGCGCGGGGGAACCCTGCTGGCCTTTTCGGATCTGGTTACCTTCTTTGATAATGTACCGCTCATCTTCAATCGAGCGGCCTTCAATGACCTTCAGGATGGCGTCTTCCCCTTCGCCAAGGATGCCGATTGTGCCTTCCGGGAGTTTTTCGATCAACTGATCGGCAAACGCCGTAAAGGCTCCACCGCCGATCATGATCTGGGATTTGGGGAACTCCTTGCGGATCAGCGCCGGGTACGACAGGATCGTATAGATGTGATTGTAATAGCGATAGAGCTGCTTGACGCCTGCGATGGAGGCGGTGATTCGCTTGAACGGGTTGCTGGCAAAATAGAAATTAAACGCATGCTCTAACGACGAATCGCCCTCATGCGGTGAAAAGATTTGAATGTCTCGCCATGAGAAGCAGACCAGGTCAGGCGTGAACTCCGTCGCGGCGTCGCGAATGGCTTGGCTGCGCTGTGCGACTGGAAACAAGGAGAGATCGAGAATACGTTGACGTACATCCGGTTTTCGCCGGTGGATGAAATCCGCCAAGTAGGTGATCCCAATGGGATAGACCATCTTGCAGGGGAGGAAGATGTAGAGAATCGAAGTCATGGTCGAGACGCTATTAGGTTGAAAGGTGAGCGCGTGTGAACCTTAAAAATCTGATGACTTGTTACCTTGTTAACGCGAGCACTCTCATTTCGTGGCGACGTGGATTGCGACAATGCCGCCGCTGAGGTTCTTGTACGACACCTGACGAAACCCGGCATCGCGTAGGACTTGGCATAACCGTTCTTGGTCGGGAAATGTCCGGATGGACGCGGGAAGGTACTCGTAGACGCCGGTGCGATCACGGGCGACGATGGTACCGACCCAGGGTAGCAGTTTGAACGAATACCAATCATACAAGGTTCGTAACCAACCGAATACCGGACGCGAAAACTCCAAACACACAAAGCGCCCACCGGGTTTCATGACACGGCGAATTTCTCGCACGGCACCTGGTAAATCCCCGACGTTGCGCATGCAAAAGCCTGTGGTGACTGCGTCGAAGGTGTTGTCCCCGAATCCCAGATGTTCCGCGCTGGCCTGCAAGCAGGTGACTTTGTCGGTGAGTCCTTTGCCACCGATCTTCTTGAGGCCTTCGGCCAGCATCGCATAGTTCAGGTCTGACGCGATCACACGTCCCTTGGGTCCCATTCGAGATTCGAGTAGAAGGGCGAGGTCGGCCGTACCGGATCCGACATCGAGTGCGATCCCCCGTCCGACGGGCGTAATGAAGGACGCGGTAATCTTCTTCCAGTGATAATGCAGGCCGAAACTTAACAGTGTGTTATTCAGGTCGTAGGCGCCGGCAATCGAGGTGAACATCCGCTGGACGGCATCTTCTCGGGCCTGGCCGGACCAGGTGGATACCTCCTTCGCCGGGGCCTTAGAATCCTGTATCAATGGACGAGGGTCTGTTCCCACCATTTGACGGTGGTAGCACCCGGTTTCAAGCTTTGTCAAGGTAGCCAGTCGCGACACCATTTGTTATAGTCCTGCGGCTTCCGCACAAACTCCGCTGTTGTCGAGAGATGCCGGTCATGACCTTGCCTACCCAATTTCATGTCTTCCTCAGCGCCGTCTCGTCGGAGTTTCGGCTCGAACGAGTCTAACGAGAGAACTGGCTCGAGAAGAAGGGGCTCCGTGTCTCCTCGCAAGAGAAGTTTTATCAAGGGGGCAACCCTCTGGCAGACGCTGCAGGATGAACGGACTTGTTGTCAGGCCATCATTTCCGTCATCGTGGTCGATGCAGTGGCAGGGGGAGGGGATGGACAAAGTTCTTCCGCATGATCGAGAGCGGGAACCTGGCTCAAGAAGAGCAAGGCAGTGATGGTCTTGTGATCACACTTGATCTGTAGGGTGCAGCTAGTAATACTGTGCCCTTAACTATCATTCGTATCCGCTCAAGGAGATTCTCTTGGGTGAAACGCGCGTTGATCTGCAGCATTTACTCGAAGACCTGCGCGATGCCTATCCGGGCGCGCTGGAAGAAACGATTCTGACCGAAGTGGTGGCCAATTCGCTTGACTCCGGCGCGACCGGTCTCAGGTTTATCGCGGATCCCGCGGCATTGACACTGACCATCGTCGATGACGGGTCGGGCATGAGGCGGCGGGATCTCGTACGGTATCACGACCTGGCTGCCAGCACGAAGACGCGCGGACAGGGCATCGGTTTCGCGGGGGTCGGAATCAAACTTGGTCTACTCGTCTGTGAAGATGTCGTCACGGAAACTCGGCGCGGTAAGGAACATGTGGCAAGCCGTTGGCACCTCGCTGGGCGGCACAAGGCACCGTGGAGATGGATTCCTCCGCCTGGATTGGTGACCGATCACGGCACCGCGGTGCAACTGAAACTTCAGAACGCGCTCTCACCCCTCCTGGATGAAGGATATCTTGAGGGGGTCTTACGCAGACAGTATCAACCATTGCTTCAGCCCGAGTTCGATGAGGTGCTTGTCGCCTACTACCCGAAAGGTTTCCAGTTTGAGGTCAACGGGCGTGTTCTGGAGCGTCAGTCGGCTCATGGCATGGATGTCTCGAAGCTTGCGGTCTGTCTTGCAAGAAAACGGAAGCCGGTAGCCGTCGGCTATTTGGTTCGAAGCGAGTCTCCGCTTCCTGAAGATCAGCGAGGACTGGCGATCAGCACGTTTGGCAAAGTCATCAAGCACGGGTGGGACTGGTTGGGGATTACACCGGCTGCACCCGAGAGAATTGTCGGGATGATCGAAGCGCCAGCGCTGGCTGCGGCGCTGACGTTGAACAAGGGAGATTTCGTCCGTGTCGGCGCCAGAGGCGCGTTGTACCTGGGGTATCGAAAGGCCATTCAAGAGGCGGTCTCTCAACGGTTGACTCAGTGGGGAGATGTTCGCGAACCGGACGACAAACCCGGCCGACGAACCATGCGGCCACTGGAGCGTGATTTGGAAACGGTCTTGGTGGATCTGGCCGAGGAGTTTCCCCTGCTGGCGTCCTTGGTTGAACACCGGGCAGGTGGCCAGAAGCGGTTGCCGATCGGACGGTCGGAGGCAGCGGAGAGCGGCCAGGGGCTGCTTGCTGCATCAATTATGGGTGACGCCGAGGTGTCTGAAGACACCGGCACTCCTCCGACCACGCCACAGGAACCATGCACAATTCAGCCACCGGGGGAGGGCACGCAAGGCGCAGCGCAACGTGAGTCGGAGTCATCGCCCGGCGCGGCGGTCGTGCCGGGTGCCAAAGCGCGGTCTCGACCAGGTCGGTACGGGCTCACCATTCGGTTCGAGTCGCATGAGGGAGATCCGGATCTTGGCCGTCTCGTCGAGTCCACCGTCGTCATCAACGACGCGCATCCCGCGTATCGGCGTGCCGTGGCGTCTCGTTCGGAGGGGTATCACATTGCGCTTGCGGTCGCGTTAGCATTGGCTCGTCTGGCTGTGCCGCCCGCAGAGGCGCATGAGTTTGTCACGGCCTTTCTGATCCGCTGGGGTGAAGCCCTCGATGGAACCCGCCGCAGATTCCGCAGACGGTCATAGTCCACGAGTCTTATTCCCCAAATAGGATCAAGCCGGGCACGATCTGAAAGTGACGTTTGTTTCGTGTCATCAGGGGAAGGTGCTTGACAAGGGCGGTGGCGGCAATGAGGGCATCCCCTTTCTCAAGTGCTGGGTGCCGGCGGCGAAGGTCAGAGTATCGTGTGGTGATGGAATCGGAGAGAGCGATGAGACGGCATTGGGCCAATTCGGCCAGAATAGCGGCGCGTTCGTTGTCGCGGAGACCAGGCTTGGTCAGGAGCTCTTTTTTTGTGATGGCTGAATAGTAGACCGTGAAACGGCTGGAATCGAACAATGCATGGAATCGGCCGGTGTTGAAATAATCAATGAAAATGTCGGTGTCTACGAGGACTGAGATTTTTGCCATGCCACAATCTCATCCAGAAATGCCTCGTCAGATTGCTTGCGTCCTTGCTTTCGCAGCGCGCTCACATAGGCGGCGCTGTCGTCGACATCGGTGTGCCCGTACGGGCTGAATTTTTCCCTCACAAGGCCTTCCAGCAACGTGACTGGATACACGCCTCGACGCTTGGCAGCTTTGACGACCGCGCTTTTTAACGCCGGATCGAATGAGAGCGTCCACTTTTCTTTTTTTAGTGCGACCTTGGGCATATTGTCTCCGCTTGTGTCGTACGTATACTAGACGTACGGTTCGATAGTGTCAACAATATGTCGTGAATGCTATAATCCCGCGCCTATGGGAAATTCGATCGTCATCAAAGGGGCGCGGGAGCATAACCTCAAAAACATCGACGTAGAAATTCCACGCGACAAGCTGGTGGTGATCACCGGCTTGAGCGGGTCAGGCAAGTCCTCGCTTGCGTTCGATACGATCTATGCGGAAGGACAGCGGCGCTATGTCGAGTCGCTCTCCGCCTATGCCCGGCAATTTCTCGAACAGATGGGGAAGCCGGATGTCGATTCGATTGAAGGTTTGTCTCCCGCGATCTCGATCGAACAGAAGAGCACCAGCCACAATCCTAGATCTACCGTAGGCACGGTTACAGAGATTTACGACTATCTCCGGCTCCTCTTTGCCCGCGTTGGGCGCCCCTACTGTTTTCAATGTGGAGAAGAGATTACCGCACAGACCGTGCAGCAGATGGTGGACGCGATTGCCTCAGTGCCGGAAGGCATGAAGTTCCACATCCTTGCCCCGATCGTGCGTGGGCGAAAGGGTGAATATCGGAAAGAACTGCTGGAGATGCGAAAGGCGGGCTATGTTCGTGCGCGTATTGACGGCAAGAGTGTCGATCTTGGGGAAGATCTCACACTCGATAAACAGAAGAAGCACACGATTGAGATCATCGTCGATCGATTAGTGATGAAATCCGGCGAGGCACTCCTGCGGCGGCTGGCAGATTCTGTCGAAACATCAGTCAAGTTGACCGGCGGGCTGGTCGGCGTATTGACGGACGATGGCCAGACCAGGCTCTACAGCGACCGGTTGGCTTGTATCAAATGTGGCGTGAGTTATCCGGAGGTCGAGCCCAGAATCTTTTCCTTCAATAGCCCGCACGGGGCTTGTCCAGCTTGTGACGGCATCGGCTATGCCATGACACCAGGTGGCCAGGAGGAAGAGGACTTCACGCTACTGGAGCCCTGCACAGTCTGCCAGGGGGCCAGGCTCAGACCAGAAAGTCTGTCCATCAAATTAGCGAAGCAGTCGATCGCCGAGGTGACCAGGCTTTCCGTTCGGGCAGCGGTGGATTTTTTTCTCTCATTGAAGTTTACCGACCGTGAGCTCGTGATTGCGCATCGGATCCTCAAAGAAATCCGCGAACGGTTAGGGTTTCTCGTTAATGTGGGGTTGGACTATCTGACGCTCGATCGGGCGGCAGCGACGCTGTCTGGCGGCGAAGGGCAACGGATCAGGCTTGCCACGCAGATCGGGTCAGGCTTGGTGGGGGTGTTGTACATCCTGGACGAACCGTCGATCGGACTCCACCAGCGCGACAATCGGCGATTATTGCAAACCCTGCTTAGATTGCGAGATCTCGGCAATACAGTGGTGGTAGTCGAGCATGATGCCGAGACGATGATGGCGGCTGACCACGTCTTGGATATGGGCCCAGGCGCGGGGTCGCAGGGCGGGCATGTCATCGCGCAAGGGACGCCGCAGCAGATCATGGGCGACGCCAACTCATTGACCGGTCAATACTTGCGTGGAATTCAGACCGTCTCAGTACCTCAACGGCATCGAAAGCCGAGAGGGACACTGTCGGTCGTGGGGGCACAAAAGCATAATCTAAAGAACGTCACGGCGCGCATCCCGATGGGCCTGTTCACCTGCGTGACGGGGGTCTCTGGATCAGGGAAAAGTACGCTGGTACTGGAGGTGCTCTTCCATTCTCTCTCGCAACTGCTCTACCACAAGAAGCCGAAGATCGATGGGTGCAAAGACCTCAGGGGTGTTGATGGGCTCGACAAGGTGATCGATATCGATCAATCGCCCATCGGGCGGACACCGCGGTCGAATCCTGCCACCTATACTGGCCTGTTCGGGTACATCCGCGATCTCTATTCCAATCTGCCAGAGTCACGTGTCCGTGGTTATAAGCCAGGACGTTACAGTTTTAACGTGAAGGGTGGACGGTGTGAGGCTTGTCAGGGAGACGGGCTCATCAAGATTGAAATGCATTTTCTGCCCGATGTCTATGTGACCTGCGAAGTCTGTAAAGGCCAACGCTACAACCGTGAGACGATGGAGATTCTTCACAAGGGCAAGAGCATCGCCGATGTCCTGAACATGACGGTGGACGATGCATTGGAATTCTTTGAACACATTCCGTTGATTAAGACGAAGCTCCAAACCCTGCACGATGTCGGCTTGCACTATGTGAAGCTCGGCCAATCGGCGACGACACTCTCCGGCGGGGAAGCCCAGCGCGTGAAACTGTCGCGCGAACTCTCCAAACGTGCGACCGGGCGGACGATGTACATCCTTGATGAGCCCACAACGGGTCTGCACTTTGCTGATGTGCAGCGATTGTTGGATGTGTTGGATCGACTCGTTCAAGCCGGGAACACGGTGCTGGTGATCGAACATAATTTGGACGTCATCAAGAATGCGGATTGGATCATCGACCTTGGGCCAGAGGGCGGAGATCGCGGCGGTGAGATTGTCGCCGAAGGGCCGCCGAAAGAGATTGCGAAGGCGAAGCGGTCGTACACGGGGCAGGTATTGAGGGAAGCGGGGGTGTGATCGGGGCTGGTTCCCGCCGGACCGTAGGCTGTCGAGGTGCCTGTCCCGATTCACGATTGGATTCCGCCGCAAGGCGCCTGTTCCCCACCAAAAGTCCAGCAGTGTCGTTCCTGTCGCTGATCATCGTGCGCCCTCATACCCTGTCTAGTGTGCCGGGTCGGCGCCATCTGAAAAATCATACATTCCGTTTCTCCCCGCTGTGAGAAGACGGCGAAGGTGTGGCTGATCGCGTCGATGGGGAATGAATAACGGAGCGGCGCGTAGAAATCGTCGTGTTCTTGCAGCAGAGCCACGTTCACGTGACAATGCCCTCTACCCGAGCGATTGGTATATCTGTGCAGAGCTGAAGATCGGTTTTGAACCAATGATGTCGAGGAAGCGCTGTGGATGCTGAGTTAGTCACGCGAATTGCGAAGAGTCCGAACTATCAGGCGTTGAAAGCCAAGCGAACCCGCTTCGGCTGGCGGCTAACCCTGGTGATGATGGTTGCGTACTACGGCTTCATTCTGCTGGTGGCATTCAACAAGAGTGTTCTGTCGCAGAAGCTTGGCTCCGGCGTGATGACCCTGGGTATTCCAATCGGCTTTGGCCTCATCGTGTTCACAATCGCGATCACCGCGTACTATGTGAATCGTGCGAACCGCGAGTTCGATGCGTTGTCCGACGCCATCGCCAAAGAGGTGCGGGAGTGATCGGTCTGCAGCGCACGTATCTCACTGCGGTGCGGTTCGGTCTGCCCGTGGCGGCGCTGTGTGTTCTTGCTGGATCGGTGTATGCCGCAGGTCCGGATGCTGGCCAGACACAGAAGCAGACGATCAATTGGACGGCAATCTGCATGTTCGGTGTGTTTGTCTTGCTCACGCTGTTCATCACGAAATGGGCAGCGGCCCGAACCAAATCGGCGGCTGCGTTTTATACAGCGGGTGGAGGCATTACGGGTTTTCAGAACGGTCTGGCGATTGCCGGCGACTACATGTCTGCGGCATCGTTCCTGGGCATTTCGGCAGCGGTCATGGCGAGTGGCTACGACGGCCTGATCTATTCAATCGGATTTTTGGTTGGCTGGCCCATCCTCACGTTCCTGATGGCCGAGCGCCTGCGCAATCTTGGCAAGTTCACCTTCGCCGATGTCGCCGCTTTTCGGTTCAAGCAGGCGCCAATCCGCATCTTTGCAGCCTCCGGCACGTTAGTGGTGGTGGCATTCTACCTGATCGCACAAATGGTCGGCGCCGGCCAGTTGATCAAGCTCCTGTTCGGTCTCGAATACTGGATTGCGATTGTGATCGTCGGCGCGCTGATGATGGTGTACGTGTTGTTCGGCGGCATGACGGCAACCACATGGGTGCAGATCATCAAGGCCTGCCTGCTGCTGGGCGGCGCAACGTTCATGGCGTTCATGGTGCTGCTGAATTTCGGCTTCAGCCTGGAGGCGCTGTTTGCCAACGCGGTTGAGATCAAAGCCGGCCTGGCCACGACGGCTGGCAAGACATCTGAGGAAGCGGCGGCGGCCGGGCAGTCGATCATGGGACCTGGTAACTTCGTCAAGGACCCGATCTCGGCGATTTCGTTCGGCATGGCATTGATGTTCGGGACGGCCGGGCTGCCGCACATCCTGATGCGATTTTTTACGGTCCCGAGCGCGAAGGAAGCGCGCAAGTCTGTGATGTGGGCGACCGGATGGATCGGCTATTTCTATCTGCTGACCTTCATCATCGGTTTCGGCGCAATCACCTTTGTGTCGACCAACCCGGAATTCATTGATGCCAACGGTGTGCTCAAGGGTGGCAGCAATATGGCGGCGGTACACCTGGCCAGTGCGGTTGGCGGCAATGTGTTTCTCGGCTTCATCTCGGCCGTGGCATTCGCCACTATCTTGGCGGTCGTGGCTGGTCTCACCCTGTCGGGTGCATCGGCGGTGTCGCACGATCTCTATGCGACGGTGATCAAAGACGGCAAGGCCGACGGTGCGTCGGAGTTGCGGGTGTCGCGTATGACCACGGTGGCGCTGGGCATTCTGGCCGTGTTGCTGGGTATCGTGTTCGAGAAGCAGAACGTGGCGTTTATGGTGTCTCTGGCATTCGCAATCGCGGCATCGGCCAACTTCCCGGTGTTGTTCATGTCCGTATTGTGGAAAGACTGCACGACCCGCGGCGCGGTCATTGGAGGCTTTCTCGGACTGATATCATCGGTGCTGCTCACGATCGTATCACCCTCGGTGTGGGAAGCTACCTTGGCCTATCCAAAAGGCAGCGCCTTGTTCCCGTACGCCTCACCGGCGCTGTTCTCGATGACGATCGGCGTCGTGGGTATCTGGTTGTTCTCGATTCTTGACCGAAGCAGCCAGGCGGCAAAGGACCGTGGCGGGTTTCTGGCTCAGCAGGTGAGGTCCGAGACAGGCATTGGCGCAACGACTGCATCCGGGCACTGAACTCAGCGCTTGGAAATCGGGTACGGCGACAGATCTCGGGATGTGATAATGGCAAGGGCGTAATGCCTAGAGGAGGCTTATGCACACAGCCTTGTTGCTCACCATCCCCAACATCTTCATGACGTTTGCCTGGTATGGGCATCTGAAGTACAAAGATTTGCCCTTGTGGATCGTGACTCTGGCCAATTGGGGAAATGTACTTTTTGAGTAGTGCCTGCAAGTGCCGGGGAATCAGATCGGGCAAGAGCCCTGGTGATTCATGGCGGTTCGTTACGAAATCACGGAGACACGTTGCGAGGGGGAGCGCGTGGAGACGCGAGGGAAGGAGGCGTACTCTGGCGGAGTACGTTGACTGACTGAGCGGCGAGTCCGCCAGCCGCAGCAGTGTATCCGTGATTGCAGTAGAAGCGTTCATGGATCATCAGGGCTGAGAATTTACGGCAGCCCAATTGAAAACAATCCAGGAAGTGATTACTCTAGTCGTGTGTTGCGCCTTCTCGGTGTGGTACCTCAAAGAGCCACTGAAATGGAATGATCTCGTCGGCTTTGGCATGATGGCCGGCGCCGTCCTCATAATCTTCAAAGAATGGTGAGCGATGCCTACGAAGAAGAGAGAAACCGCGAAGACAACAGATTCGGTGAAGGCCGCTACTGAGCCCTCCGTGGGCGGGTCGGCGGAAGATTTCGAAAAGCTCGGTGTCTTTTATATGGGCCGGCCCTATGATCTCGCGGCCAAACAGGCCAAGCCGGGATGGCTCCTCTACGACTCGAAAGATCTCGTGACGCATGCGGTCTGTGTCGGCATGACCGGCAGCGGCAAGACAGGCCTCTGTCTGGCTCTGTTGGAAGAAGCGGCGATCGATAACATCCCAGCCATTATCATCGACCCCAAAGGCGATCTCGGTAATTTGATGCTCACGTTCCCGTCTCTCAAGGGCGAGGACTTCCAACCTTGGATCAACGAAGACGACGCGCGTAAAAAAGGTTTGTCACCAGCAGACTACGCTCAGACACAAGCAGAACTCTGGACGAAGGGCTTGGCCGGTTGGCAACAGGATGGCGCTAGGATTCAGCGACTGCGGGATGCAGCGGATGTGGCGATATATACCCCTGGCAGCAACGCGGGGTTGCCGGTTTCCATCCTGAAATCGTTCGCCGCCCCAGCTGCCGATGTACGAGAAGATGCGGAGTTGCTGCGCGAGCGTATTAGCACGACCGTCACGAGCCTGCTCGGTTTGCTCGGGGTCGAAGCCGATCCGATTCAGAGCCGTGAGCATATTCTCCTGTCCACGATTCTCGATCAGACCTGGAAGAAAGAAGAGGATCTTGATCTCGCGTCATTGATCCAAGCCATCCAATCGCCGCCGGTGTCAAAGATCGGCGTGATGGATGTTGATTCATTCTTCCCATCGAAGGATCGCTTCGCCCTCGCGATGAAATTGAACAATCTCTTGGCGGCACCAGGCTTCCAGGCCTGGCTCGAGGGGGAAGCCCTGGACATTCAGTCGCTGATGTATACACCGGCAGGAAAGCCACGGCATGCGATCTTTTCCATCGCGCATTTGAATGATGCCGAGCGCATGTTCTTCGTGACGCTGTTACTCAGTCAAATGGTCGGGTGGATGAGAGCGCAATCGGGCACGACCAGCCTGCGCGCACTGCTCTATATGGACGAGATCTTCGGCTATTTCCCACCGGTCTCGAATCCGCCTTCGAAGTTGCCGTTGATGACCTTGCTGAAGCAGGCTCGCGCATTCGGGCTTGGCGTTGTGCTTGCCACGCAGAATCCCGTCGATCTTGACTACAAAGGGCTGGCCAACACCGGCACCTGGTTTATTGGGCGACTGCAGACAGAACGAGACAAGGCTCGTGTGCTGGAGGGATTGGAAGGCGCTTCGAGTAGCGCCGGGAAGAAGTTCGATCGGGGCCGCATGGAGCAAACGCTGGCTGGCCTCGGCAGTCGGATCTTCCTGATGAATAACGTGCATGAGGACGAACCAGTTGTGTTTGAGACGCGCTGGTGCCTGTCCTACCTCCGTGGGCCGCTGACCAGGACGCAGATCAAGACGCTGATGGAACCCCACAGGACTGAGCAGCGAGGACTGAGGACTGAGACTTCTCGCTCAGCACTGAGTACACAGTCCTCAACCCTGAAATCACGTCCCATGCTGCCTCCAGATGTTCCCCAGCATTTTGTGCCGCGACGGGGCTCGAAGCCAGAAGGGAGCGAATTGGTCTATGTCCCGATGTTACTGGGGGCGTCGCAAACTCGCTTCTCCGATTCGAAGAGCGGCGTCGATAGCATGCAGGATGTGACGGTATTGGCTCCCATCGCGGATGGACCTGTTGCCGTCGATTGGGACAAGGCCACAGCGGCGGACTTGGCAGTTGCCGATCTGGAACAGAATCCAGAGGAGGGCGCACAGTTTCTTGCCTTGCCTGCGAGCGCAGGCAAGGCCAAGAGTTATGCAGAGTGGAACAAGGATTTCGGGGGGTGGCTCTTCAGGACGCAAAAAGTCGAGTTGTTTAGAAGTCCGAGCACCAAAGTGGTCTCTCAACCGGAGGAGTCTGAACGAGATTTTCGGATTCGATTGCAGCAAGCCGGGCGGGAGCAACGCGACAAGGGTGCCGAAGCGCTGCGCCAGAAATATGCGTCGAAGATGACCGCGCTTCAAGATCGGATCAGACGGGCCGAACTCGCGAAAGAAAAACAGCAGGCTGAATCCCGCTCCAGCCAAGTGCAAGCGGCGATTTCGGTCGGAGCGTCTATCCTCGGGGCCTTTCTCGGGCGGAAGACCATCAGCGCTTCGAACATCGGGCGCGCCACCACTGCGGTTCGAAGCGCAGGCCGGGTGATGAAAGAGTCGAAAGATGTCGGGGCGGCAGAAGAAAATGTGGCTGCGCTTCAGCAACAACTTGCGGATCTTGAAGCACAATTCAAGTCAGAGTGCGACGTGTTAGCAGCAGCGACCGATCCACTGACCGAAAAGCTCGACTCCGTCTCCATGAAACCCACCAAAGCCAACATTGCCGTGAAGCTCGTGGCTCTCGCTTGGACGCCTCACTGGCGGGACGGCAGAGGGGTGCTTGCATCTGCATGGCAGTAGGGCCATAGTGAGATGCAGAGGGGTTGACGGCTCCCAGCCGTCACTCTGAGTTCCGATCCGTTCTGACCGCTAGCCGTTCACCTCTTGATCCGTTCCGACTGCCACGGTTATACAGAAAAGTACGAAACGTGGACAAGGTGTTGCATGCGGCATATTGAACCGAACGCCCATCTCGGCACCCGTACGCACTCGCGTAAGCAGCGCAGCTCAAGCGAGGCGACGTTCCGTGCCATTTTTGAGCAGGCAGCCGCCGGTATCGCACAGATTGAAACCGTGACAGGCCGATTCATCCTGGTGAATCAACAGTATGGCGATATTGTGGGCTTATCCAAAGCGGAATTAATGGCAACTACGTTCATGGCAATCACGAATGAGGACCATCTGCAGGTCGATCTCCAAAACATGAGACGGCTCAGGTTGGGCGATATTCGTTCGTTCTCGATGGAGAAACGGTTGTTCCGCAACGATGGGTCGTCTGTGTGGGTGAATACGACCGTCTCGCCCATGTGGGCGGTCGGCGAGAAGCCGAGTTTCCATCTAGCGGTCGTTGAGGACATCAGCGGGCGTAAACGAACGGAGGAGGCCCTGCGGGAGTCGTATCGCTGGCTCAACATTTTGAGCCGAGAGGTACGAGTGGCAGAAGAGCGGGAACGGAACAGACTCGCGAGGGAGCTGCATGATGAGTTCGGCCAGGTCCTGAGCGGGCTGAAGTTTGATCTCATCGGCATCGCCGCAACCTTCGCCAAGAATCGTATCGCTCCAGCTGAGGTTGTCCGTGAGAGAGTGATGCGTGCGCTCAGCATGGTTGATCGCCTCTTTGGATCTCTCAGAGGAATGGTCTCGACTCTCCGGCCATCGTTGTTAGAGAAATTGGGGCTTGTGCCGGCTCTGGAGAGCCTAGCAACCGACATACAAGAGCAGTCCGGCCTGCGCTGTCACGTTGTGACGGACCGAGTGAATTTCCAGGCCTGTTGTGGCCTCGAAGTCGAAAGTGCGATCTACCGAATCGCGCAGGAACTGCTGACCAATGTCACCCGCCACGCCAAGGCGACCGCCGTCACGATCACGCTCAGTTGCAGTGATGGAATGGCGAAGTTGATCGTGCAGGATGACGGCTGTGGCTTCACGGTCGGCAAGGTTCCGTCGAAGGGCCGGTTTGGGTTACAAGGGATTCGGGAGCGGGTTGAACTGTTAGGTGGAACGGTGGACCTCCATTCGAGACCTGGCAAGACGGCTGTGACCGTTGGTATTCTGCTCCAGGCTCCATCGAGGCGCGATGGTGCTGCGGTGCCGTCACGGCTTCCGATCTTAGCGACTGCGAGAAAGAAACGTCGCCATGGCAAAGTTAAGTAAGTGTTTGATCGTTGATGACCATCCGATTGTCCGCAGAGGCATTCGAGATCTCCTCCTTGATGAGGGCACCTATTCGGCCATTGCGGAAGTGGGGAACGCGGCGGAGGCGGTAGCAGCCGTCTGCCGTGAACCATGGGATCTCCTCATCCTCGATGTCGCCTTACCGGACAAGCATGGTTTGGAAGTCTTGAAAGAGGTCAAGCTGTTCCAGCCGAAGCTCCCGGTTCTCATGCTCAGCCTGTATCCAGAACGTGAGTTTGCCGTACGCGCCTTGAAGGCCGGTGCGTCTGGCTATCTCACCAAGGACCAAGCACCGTCCGAACTCCTGGTGGCCGTGAAAGAGGTCATGGCGGGCCGGCGGTACATGACCGGTTTGCTGGCAAACCAGTTGGCCTCCTATCTCGACAGTGGCCAGTTGGCTGCGTCGCATGACCTGCTCTCTGACCGGGAGATGGAGGTCTTGCGGTTGCTCGGACAGGGGAAGACCGTCTCGAGCATCGCCAGCGGGATGGCGCTCAGCGTCAAGACCATCAGTACCTACCGCGCCAGACTCCTCGCCAAACTCGAGTTCCGCACGACGGCTGAGCTCGTTCACTACGCGATTGAGCACCACCTGACGATCTAGCCGCCAGGCCGCTACGGGGCTGAGGTCTTGCCGGTCTTGCGCAGCTCCACGTACTCACCATTCAAGGGGGCTATGCCACCTGCTCCACCGGCGTTGAGTCGTACAGATTGAATCCGATCCAGGGATCTGTAGGACGACTACGGACATACCAATGAGTGTCGGTCTGCTATATACGCTCCCTATCTAAGGGTAAGCTCATACTGACGGTTGTCCACGAGAGTCAGTCCATGCCGGCTACGAAGAAGGCAGTATGCGTGTCCTCATTATCGATGACCATCCTCTTCTTCGGCGGGCCGTCCGGCAGCTGATCGAGCACCACTATCCTTCTTCGATCGTACGCGAGGCTGCGAATGCAGACGAGGCGATGCGCATCGTGCGCGCACAGCCGGTGGAGCTGATGATCCTGGACATTGCGCTTCCTGACCAGAGCGGACTGACCTTGCTCAAACACATCAAACAGATTCGTCCCGAGACCCAATGCGTGATTCTGTCAATCCACGAAGATCCTCATTATGTGGGACTCGCGTTGAAACAGGGAGCATCTGGTTACCTCACTAAAGAGTCGGCGCCTGAAGAACTATCTCAAGCGATGAAGGTGGTGCTTGCCGGTGGCCGGTACATCACTGAGGCGTTGAATGGCGTCATGGACGAGAACGGGAGACCCATCGCCGACATGCTGCCCCATCTTCACCTCTCGCCTCGGGAGTTGGAGGTGCTCTCGTTCTTGGCGAAGGGCCGTACCGTCTCCCAGGCCGCCACGCGGTTGAAACTCAGTGTCAAGACTGTGAGCACGTATCGAACTCGGCTGCTCGAAAAGCTGCGCCTTGGAACGACCGCTGATCTGATCCGCTACGCCATTGATCACCAGCTTGTGCAATAGAGATCTCATGATGTCGCGTATGGCTGTAGGACAAAACCTGATTCCAGATCGAGACCCCTTCTGATAATTTCCGTCCGCGGTTTCTGGGTGGCGGGCAGCCAAGAGGAACACTAAGCGAGTGATGGCTGAACCACACGTTTACGTGGGCTGAAGGGCATTCTCTATGAATGGTAAACCACGTGGTCGTCCGTTTAGCCGATCGACAATTGAGCCGCGCAAGATCGCCATACGTCATCCTCGTGCATCGCATCCGATTCGAGTGCTGATTGCCCATGGCCAAGAGCTCGTCAGGCTTGGTGTGCGAGCCATGCTTGATGGGGAAGAGGATTTCGTGGTCGTGGGAAAGGCCGACAGCTCGGCCAGCACGATGTCGAACTCCCGCCGAGGTAAGGCGGACGTGGCGCTGATTGATCCTCACCTCCTTGACGGGTTCTGGACCGAAGCCTATCGCCAGCCGTGCAAAGTTCGCCATGACACACGAATCACCGTGGTGACGACGATGCCCTGCATCTCGTCGGCGTTCAATGCCGTGGCTGAACGAGGTGCGTACTGGTATGAGCTCAGAGAGATGAGCCGCACTGAACTGCTGCACGCGATCCGCGTTGTTGCCGGAAGAGCACCATCCGTCCATTCGGAAATGGCCGATCAGACAGTCGTCCTGCGAGAATCGAGGCTCCACGTGCTGTCTCCACAGGAGCAACGCATGATGCCGCTTGTGGCGGACGGGAAAACGAACCAGGAAATCGCTGTGGAACTCGCGTTATCTCCGAAGACGGTGAAGAATTATATGACGAATATGTTCAAAAAGTTGCAGGTTGCGCGGCGGGCGCAAGCCGCAGCCCTCTATGTGCGCGAACTTCAGCACCGTGCCCAGTGGTCTACGTTTCATGGGTGAGGGACGGATCTATGTCGATCGTACTGGGTGTCGAGTATGATCAGCAGCATCGGGTGGGGATGCGCCAGGTCCTTGAGTACAAGGGATACCAGGTCGAGGAAGCCGGTGATGGGTATGCGGGGTTGGCGCGCATCGAACGAGGTCGGCTCGCGCTGGTTGTGTTGGATCTCTCTCTGCCCAAAGTGAATGGACTCGAGATCATCATCTACCTGCAGGCTCATTCCCCATCTGAGGATACTCGCCATCTGTGCCAATCTGATTGAGGGCATTGATACGTGTCGTGCGGCAATGGGGCTTGGAGCCCACGACGCTCTGGCCAAACCGTTCAGTTCAGAAGAGTTTCTTCAACGGGTTGAAGCGCTACTGTCTAAGGCGTGACACATAGACCGTTTGCCTGTACTGGATCTCCTCTTGGCAGGGCAGCAGCGGGTGACTTTCCTCCACCTGGTTGATTGTCCCTTCTGGCGACGTTGTAGTTGCTAGTCATTACCCGCTTCATCGTTCCGATCAAGTTTTGTGATCTAAAAACCGAAAAAGTACCGAGTAGGTTTGCTTGCGATTTCGCTTGTAAGCGGGATATGCGACGAACGTCGACGTATCTATCCGAGCAACCTTATTTGCGAATGGCCACGACTCATGGGTGTAGCCATCTTCAAGAGGTTGATTAGAATGGGGCAGGAACGAGTGCAGGAGAAGAAACGTTCGGAAGCGGCTTGCGCCGTTGGTTGACGGTCCGGCTCCGTGAACGAGCAGTGAGGGGGCTACCAAATCGGGACGTTGATCCGGGGGATCAGGTTGCCGCCTAGTCCAAGATCGAAAGGGGAACATACGATGGAAGTTCATACCTTTGGTTATGATCGCAAGAAATACTGGTCCGTCAAGAACCGGCCCCGTATTGACTCTCGGCGGACACTGGTCTTGCTGTTCGGGTCCTCCAGCTTTCTCGATTCAGCGGATCCTCTCAGCGAGCTGGCTGATGACTATCGCGAAGCGATCGTCATCGGATGCTCGACTGCCGGGGAGATTTTGGGAACACAGATCTTTGATGAGAGTGTGAGTGCCGCGATCGTGCGATTTGATCATACGGATCTTCGGCTAGCCAGTGCGCCTGTTCAGTCCGCGGACCACTCGTTCAACGCCGGACAGGAAATCGCCCGACAGCTGAACGATTCGCGATTGAAAGGCATCTTCGTCCTTTCTGATGGGCTCCATGTGAATGGGAGTGAACTGGTTCGAGGATTAAATTCCAAGGTACCTCCGTCCGTTGTGGTGACCGGTGGACTGGCCGGCGATGGTGACCGATTCCAACGAACCTGGGTCCTGCAAGACAGACGACCTCAAGCAGGTTTTGTGACGGCCGTTGGCTTTTATGGCGATCGCATTCAGATCGGACATGGATCGAAGGGGGGATGGGATCGGTTTGGCCCCGAGCGTTGTGTGACGAGATCGAAAGGAAACATCCTCTTTGAGCTCGATGGCCGCCCTGCACTCCAACTCTACAAGGAATATCTTGGCGAACGAGCAGCTGGGTTGCCAGCGACGGGGCTCTTGTTTCCGCTCGCGTTGCGCTCTCACGAATCAGATGCAAAGAGTCTAGTCCGAACCATTTTGGCCGTGGATGAGCGGGAACAATCACTGACCTTCGCCGGTGATATTCCGGAAGGGGCGCTCGCGCAGCTGATGAAGGCGAATTTCGATCGGTTAGTCCAAGGTGCGTCAGAAGCGGCCTCCTCCACGAAGCTATCGACGGATGGCGGTCCCGGCACCCTCGCAATTGCGATCAGTTGTGTGGGTCGGCGTCTTGTGTTGGGGGGACGAACGGAAGAGGAAATTGAGGCGACGCTGGACGTGCTTCCCAAAGGGACCAGACAGATTGGGTTCTACTCCTACGGAGAGCTGTCCCCGTTTGCGACAGGAACCTGTGATCTTCACAATCAGACGATGACGCTGACGACATTGAGTGAGGCGGCCTGAGTCTTCATGCATCCCTTACTGGCACGACAATTAAAACGTTTAGGCCTCGATGAACAACATCCGCCGCCGTCACGTGAGGCATGGAGCGAGCTGCTCGAGCGGATTGACCGAAGCTATCTGGAGGCCGACCAGGGCCATGCACTCTTGGAACGGTCGTTGGCTCTCTCATCGAAGGAAATGCAGGACCTCAACGCGCAGCTCAAACAGAGCAGCGACACACAACTGGCCCAGGAACGGAACAAGCTTCAGGCGGTTTTACAGGCCTTAGGAAAAGGTCTCTGTGTTGTTGATTCTGCGTGGAAGATACAAATGGTCAACCAGCAAGCCGAGCAGTTGTTCGGCCGGACCGCTCAGGATCTCGCAGGGCGTCCTGTGTATCGGATGATTGCTCCAGGACCTGAGGAATACCAAGACGAGTGTCTGATTACCGATGCCACGGTACCATCGCTGGCATCTGGAGAGCCATACAACACAGACGATGGCTTGCTCGTGACGGCAGATGGGCAGCTTGTTCCCATCAGTCTGGTCGTCACACCCATGGTTCTAGACGGTCACGTCGTTGGGGCTGTCCTGGTCTTCAGAGATATCAGTGAACAAAAGCGAATTGAGCGAGACCATCAACAGACTGAAGACCTCCTCCGGCGAATCCAGACGGCATTATCTGAGCTGGCGAAAAATCCCCAGATCTATGGGGGAAATCTTCAAGATGCGTTTCACACGATCACACGTTTGGCTACAGAGTGTCTTCATGTTG
This sequence comes from Nitrospira sp., assembly GCA_005116745.1. Taxonomy (NCBI): domain Bacteria; kingdom Pseudomonadati; phylum Nitrospirota; class Nitrospiria; order Nitrospirales; family Nitrospiraceae; genus Nitrospira; species Nitrospira sp. The sequence goes on from SWDS01000006.1 coordinate 649,362, forward strand.
AACGGGTCAGTATCTGGTTTTTCACGCAAGCTCGTTCCGCCATTCAGTGTGCGGATCTCTATCAATTGGCCATCCAAGAACATTCACAAGGAACTGTGTTGTTGGCGACCGACTATCCGAAATACTTCGAAGAACTGGATTTCGAACGAATCGTCACTGCCGATGATGCGCAGGTGGATCCAAAGACTAGCGAATTTACCGCGACGTATCTGGCTCCACTCGGGATTACCTCTATGTTGGATGTGCCCATTCGGTCGGAAGGCCGGATGGTTGGCGTGATCTGCCATGAACATATCGGTCCCGTGCGACATTGGACGCTCGAGGAACAGCATTTCGCGACGTCCGTCGCGAATACGGTTGCGCTCGCGATCGAGTCTTCCGACAGACGGAAAGTCGAGCAGGCCTTGCGCACCAGTGAAGGCCGTCTGACCACCACGGTGCAGAGTACGAACATCGGGATCTGGGACTGGGATCTCAATTCCAATGACGTCTATCTGTCGCCTGAGTGGAAGCGACAGTTGGGCCATGAGGATCACGAGCTCGGCAATACGTTTCAGGAATGGGAAAGTCGGATTCATCCAGAAGATCATGAGCGAGCCCTGGGTGCCATCGCGGCGTATTTGAGCAGGAGGGAGTCTCATCTCGAGATTGAGCACCGTCTTCGCCACAAAGATGGGTCCTATCGGTGGATTCTGGCCCGTGGCATGTTGATCAAGACTCAGGACCAGTCGACCCGCATCGTCGGCATCCATCTCGATGTGACTGATCGCAAAGTGGCAGAGGAGGAGCTCCGACAGGCCAAGGAAACTGCCGAAGCGGCCAGCCGGGCGAAGAGTCAATTCCTGGCAAACATGAGCCATGAAATTCGGACACCTATGAACGGCGTGCTCGGCATGGCAGAACTCATGCTCCGATGTGCCCTGGGCGACAAAGAGCGTCATTTGACGGAATCTATCCATCGATCTGGTTCAGTCCTGCTCGCCATCATCAACGATATTTTGGACTTCTCGAAAATCGAGGCTGGAAAGTTACAACTGGAATCCATACCGCTTGAGGTTTGTCGGACCATTCAGGAAGCAGTCGATCTGGCGATGCCTGAAGCGCAGAAAAAGCACCTGAAGCTCTCATGGCATGTTGCCAGTGATATTCCGGCCTATCTGCTCGGTGATCCGACACGGTTGAGACAAATCATCGTCAATCTGGTCGGCAACGCAGTTAAGTTTACAGAGCAGGGCGGCATTGAGGTAGCTGTGTCCGTAGAGAGTCATCGAGAGGAGCTGTATGGATTGTCGGTCATGGTACGAGACACAGGTATTGGCATCTCCCCTGAGGCTCAAGCTCATCTCTTTGCTGCATTTTCCCAAGCCGATGGCTCGACGACCAGGAAATATGGTGGGACCGGCTTGGGGCTAGCAATCGTCAAGCAACTTGTTACTCTCATGGGTGGTCATATCAAGCTCCAAAGTGCTCCGGGAGAGGGATCCACGTTCACGTTTAGCGCATATTTCAAAGAGTGCGACCCTGTTCAGAGGTTGCAGTCGCCTTTCGTTAAGGAAAGCGGTATCGATGCTGAACCATTGGCCCATCACGCGGAAGGATCTGAGCAGGTTCGTATTCTGCTGGTTGAAGACAACCCGGTGAATCGAGAAGTGGCCTGCGGCATGCTGGAAACGCTCAATGTTCAAATTGATACGGCTGAGAACGGGCGAGAAGCAGTCGCTGCGGTGGAAAGGGCAGAGTACGCGCTTATCTTTATGGATTGCCAAATGCCTGAGATGGATGGCTTCACCGCGACAAAACTCATCAGGGAACGTGAGGCGAGCACAACGCCGCCATCCCATATCAACGTTCACCGATCTGTTTCACATGTGCCAATCGTTGCGCTGACGGCACACGCGATGCAGGGAGATCGAGAGTTGTGCCTTGCCGCAGGCATGGATGATTACCTGACAAAGCCGTTTACGTGTTCTCAACTTGAGCGGGTGCTGGCTCGTTGGGTATTCAACAGAAGACCTGTTCAGGTCGAGGTGTGCGGTGATGTCACGAGCACACCACTGCAGCAGAACCTGGAAAATCTGCAGGAGGTTCCTGCTCTTCAGATGGGAGAGCCACGCCGGGACACAATCGTTGAACCAACGACGATCGATCAGGCCGCGTTAGCCGCCATCCGTGCGCTGCAACGACCAGGTCAACCCGATATCGTCGCCCGCATCGTGACTCAGTATATGGACTCGTCGCCGGAGATCATCGATCGGATACGCTGTGCCGTGCTGTCAAAGGATGCGGTTGAGTTGCGTGCCGCTGCGCATCGCCTGAAATCGAGTAGTGCACAGTTAGGAGCGACTGCATTGGCTTCCGACTGCCGCGAGCTGGAAATGATGGGTGCGAGGGGAGAATTGGAGCGAGCGGATGAGATGTTGAAGAATCTGGAGCGGCACTATAGTGCTGCCTGTGTTGCCTTTCACGATGAACTACGCAATGGGAGGGCGGCGGCATGACGGAGGAACGTTGCCCCACGGTTCTCATTGTCGATGATGATCCCGTCGCCCGTCTGCTAGCGCGTGAAGCGCTTGAGCAATCCGGTTGGATGGTTGAAGAAGCTGAGGATGGACGCCTTGGGCTTGAGGCGTTCATGACGCGACGTCCAGATCTCGTCCTTCTCGATATCTTAATGCCGGAGATGGACGGATTTGAAGCCTGTGCCGCGCTACGGAAAATGCCGGGAGGTACCCACGTTCCCGTACTGATTATGACTGGACTTGAGGACTATCAGTCGATTACTCAAGCTTACGATGTAGGGGCGACTGACTTCATCGTGAAACCGATCAATGGGCTCTTGCTCGCACATCGGGTGCGCTATATGGTGCGAGCCGGGCAGGCGATGCGAGATTTGCACGACAGCCAGGATAAGTTGATGCAGGCTCGTGACGCTGCGCTTGAAGGCACTCGCCTGAAGTCAGAGTTTCTCGCGACCATCAGTCATGAGATTCGGACGCCGATGAACGGTATCATCGGGATGGATGAATTGTTGCTTGATACGGAGCTTTCTCCTGAGCAGCGAGAATGCGCTGAAACGATTAGAACATCCGCCAAGGCCTTACTTGATATCGTGAATGATATTCTCGACTTTTCTAAATTGGACACAGGCCGTGTCACGCTCAATCGGGTGGAATTCTCCCTGCCAGCATTAGTTGACGAACATCTGGCTCGGTATGAAGAACGCAGCAAGGAAAAGGGCATTGTGCTTCGCCGAGAGATTGCCTCGACGATTCCGCCGACATTGTGGGGGGATCAAACCCACATCGGGCGTATTCTTCAGGTGTTGCTCAGTAATGCGATGAAGTTTACGGAGCGGGGAGAAGTCAGTGTGCACGTCTGCCCGGCGCCGCAGATACTTGCAGGAGGGCCTGAAAAGATGGGTGCCGGCCGAATTCGGTTTGCTGTCGCCGATACAGGAATTGGCATCAATCCGACAGATGCCAATCGGTTGTTTCAGCCGTTCGTGCAGGTGGATGGGTCCGATCATCGTCAATATGGTGGTACAGGACTTGGCCTTGCACTTGCGAAACAGCTTGTGGAGTTGATGGGTGGAACAATTGAGTTCGAAAGTAAGCCTGGCCGGGGGAGCCGATTCTGGTTTGACCTCCCGGTTGCGCGCGCCAGTGACCGTATGCCGGAGGCAGCTAGGCCTCGCGTCGCGCTTGTCTATGTGAAAGAAGTTGTTAGTCAAGCCGTTATTGGACGAACATTGGAAAAGCTCGGATATCACGTCCAGACCCTAGCGGACGTGGAAGATCTGGTAAAGATAGGTCCAGAGGTTGCTCCCATATTGTTTTTTGTGGAGGTCAACTTGCTGGATTTAGAAATAGCACGTAAGCATGTGCAAAGGCTGAAGGAACGCTTCTCTCGGTTGCGAGTTTTCGGGCTGGTGCACGAGTCGTTCAGTAGCGAGATTCTAGCGCATCTTCCGTTCCACATCGATGGACATCTCGGAAAACCGTTGACTGTCGACGCCATTAAGTCAGCTGTTGAGACAAGCGGATCCTCCAAACTTGCTGCCTAGACGGACGCTGCGGTACCCCTATGGCCGGCGATTGTTTTGAGTGATTCACGGCAGGGTCTCGTCATCCTTCAGTGTTTCTTGTCCTTCTGCATGATCTTGTCAGTCCATGCCAGCAAAATGGCAGACGCTAAGAATGTCATATGGATGAAGATCTTCCATTTGAGATGTTCCGGGTTCTCATTGGCGACGTCCACGAACCCCTTCAAAAGATGAATACTTGATATTCCGATTAACGAAGCCGCCAACTTAATCTTGATGGTCCCGGGATCCACATGGGTCAGCCACTCGGGTCGGTCTGGATGCTGCTCCAAATCAAGCTTGCTGACGAACGTCGCATACCCGCCGATGATCACCATGGTCAGCAAATTCGCGACCATCGTCACATCGATCAACCCCAGAACTCCCAGCATGAAGACCGTTTCATCCATCTTGTTGATGTGGAGCACCATTTCCCAGAGCTCGAGAAGAAACTTGTAGGCATAGAGTAATTCCGCCACGATGAGTCCGGCATAAAGAGGGGCTTGAATCCATCGACTGGCAAAGATGATGGATTCGAACGTTGCCTCGACCTGATTGCTGGCTGAGTGAGACGTCTTCGGTGATCTGTGCATCTCTCGAGATTCTGGTGAGTCAGAATCGGACATCAAATTCCTCCTAAACAGGACAACGATAGAGGTGTTCCAGTGACGAATGGACAGCGGAGCGTATCCTAGTCAGTGCATTCCAAGCTGTCAATTCCATCCATCGCCGTGCTGGTGGGGCGTGTGAGGGGTCGAGCGCGCGCGCGATACGTTGGGCAGATGGGGACAGCCAGGCGGCGAGGCTCTTTCCCCAGTGGCAACAACAGGCGAGCATCCACGTGGGTTAGCCATTACTGGCGCGAGTCGCCGTGGGTAAACGCACCTCCGAGCCCTTAAAGCTTCCGGCATAAAAGGCAGCAATCTGGGATCGGCGCCCGATGTTCAGTTTTGAATAGATATTTGCGAGATAGTTCTTGACGGTTTTTTCACTCAAGTTGAGGTCTTTGGCGATTTCTTTGTTGGTGAGGCCTTTTGCCACCAAGGGAAGGAGACGTTGTTCTTGCGGTGAAAGGAGTGGTCGTTTGGATTGGCCAGGCTCTGTGTAGATGTGCTTGAGCCACTCCGTGGTATGTTTGGTCAAGCGGGAATCGATGACGGGCTGGCCAGCGTAGATGGTCCGAATGGCACGAACCAACGCCTCGGCTGCGATATCCTTGAGAATGTACCCTTGAGCACCGGACAGAATAGCCTCTAGGACCGTATGGTCGTCGGCGAAGCTCGTCAAAAACAACACGCGTATCTTGGGGCATTTGGCAAGAATCTCACGAGCGGCATCTACCCCACTGCCATCCGGCAGTCGGATATCGAGTAAGACGAGGTCTGGTTTCAGGCGATCACAGAGTGTCTTCGCCTCTTCCATCTGCCCACTTTGGCCTACGACCTTCATGCCAGGCGTCAAATTGAGGACCGCACAGAGCCCAATACGTACGACTTCATGATCGTCCACAATGACCAGCCGAATTGGTTTAGATTTACTCATAGATGTGTTCTTTCTTCAGTGGAATGTCGACTATGACTCGGGTTCCCTCCCCCGGTGCGCTCTTTAGCGTAAAGATGGCGGAGATCTGCTTGGCTCGGGTTGCCATGTTGCCCAATCCATGACCGGCTCGACGCTTGCGCACAGTCGAAAATCCGACCCCATTATCACCGATGATCAAATGGATGGCATTCTCCGTCAGGCTGAGTCGAATCCAGCGATGGGATGCCTGCGCATGGCGGGTACTATTGCTGAGGGCTTCTCGTACAATGTTAAGCAACTGTTCTCCCAGCGTGGGTGTGATGAATGATAGTACTGGAGTTGCGATCTCCAGTTCAGGCGGGGCCTGGCTCGCACTGGACATCGACGTGATGAGCTGCCGCAGGGCTTGTCCGAAATCCAGTTCCATTGTCGTACGCTGAGTCAATGATGTAATGAATCGCCGAACATCAAACATCAGGGCGTTGAGCTGGTCAACGGCTTGAGCCATATGGAGTTTCGCCTTCCGAGGCGATTTCCCTATCGACAACTTGCCGGCTTCCAACTGCATACCAACTGCGTAGAGGGCTTGCAATATATTGTCGTGCAGGTCTCGACTCAAGTGCTCACGTTCTTCCATCGCTAGTTTGCGCTCGGTAATGTCCTGAACCGCAGCAAGGAGGAGTGGCCCGGCATGGCCCGATAACTCGATTCGGGTGGCTTTGACGGAGACCCAAATAATTTCACCGGACTTACGAATGTACCGCTTTTCGTAGGCATATTGCGATCGAACCCCGCGGAAAAACTCGTCCGTCAACATGATATTGGCCGCAAGATCCTCCGGGTGTGTGTAGAGGGCATAGGTGCTGCCCACGATTTCATGTTCGTCATACCCCGTGAGCTCGCACAGCGCTTTATTGGCGCTGATCGCGTGCCAATGCTCATCCAGAATACACAGCCCGACCGGCACTTCAGCGACAAAGCGCTGGAGCCTTAGCTCGCTCGATCGTAAGGCTTCTTCAGCGTGTCTGTGCTCGGTAATATCTCGGAAACTCCAGACTCGGCCGACAATGTCCTCATCGAGGATCTGTGGCTGTGAATAGCGCTCGAAGATTCGCCCATCCTTAAAGTGGAGCACATCGAAGCTTTCTCGCTCTGGATGTGCGTACAGCTCTCGAACCTTATGCAGAAAGGCCTCAGGCTCTCGAAGCTGGTTAGTCACGAAGGCCAGTAGTTTCTCGTCGTCTCGGCTGTCGGCCAACGCTTGGGGGATGTTCCAGAGGTGCAGGAACCGTTGGTTAACACTGGTCACGTTTCCCTCTCGGTCGACGACGAGCAGCCCGTCTGCGACCGAGTTGATGGCGGCTTGGAGAAGTGAGTAGGAACGTTTGCGATTCGAGATGTCGCGGGCAAAGGCGAAATTATATTCCTGGCCTTCGATCACGACAAAATTCATGACGATTTCGACCGGGTACGTCTCTCCAGACTTGGCGCGGTGCCGCGACTCGAATCTGAGACGACTGTCTCGGCGGAGCTCTTCCCAATGTGCGGGCCACGTCTCCATCTGATAATCAGGATCGACATCTGCGACGGTCATGCGGAGAAGTTCGTCACGCGTATATCCGAGCCGTTGACAAGCCGCATCGTTGACGTAGAGAAGTTTGGCTGACCTGTCGATCCAAAAAGCCAGATCGGCGGATCTGTCGACGGCGATTTGTGTTAACCTCAAGGCCTGTTCCGCGTGTCGTTGCTCCGTGACGTCGAGACCAATCGTCACCATGCAGCTCTTGCCATTCAGCTCAATTTGTTCTGTGGAGAGCAAACACGTGCGGTACCCTCCAGATTTCATGCGGAGTGAGGCCTCCACGTTCCGGACCGATCGTGTTTGTTTCAACTGCGCAATAAACCGGCGCCGGTGGTCGGGAGTCGGCCACAGTCCAAGCTGATCCGCTGTGTGTCCGGCGACTTCTTCCGGGCGGCAACCGAAGAGATGAATTGCTGTGTCGTTTGCGTCCAGGCAGAGGCCTGATTCCAACTCAGAGATGACGACGGGATAGGGGCTGGACCGGAAGGCCTTTTCAAACCGCTCTTCGCTCTCGCGCAACAGCTGTTCAGCCTGCTTTCGATCGTCGATCTGTTGAATAACGGCGATGAAATAGGCTGGTTCGCCGGAGCCGGTACGGACCAGCGAGGCGGTCAACTCGGCCCATACCCACGCGTTGTCGCTCCGGCGGTACCGTTTCTCAATGGAGAAGGAGGGGCATTTGGCGTCGAGTAATTCTCCTATAGAGTGAAGATTGGCCGCGAGGTCATCGGGGTGAGTGAGATCTTGAAACGTACATCGGAGCATCGATTCCTGTGAATACCCCAGTGTTTCGCAGAGCCGAGGATTGACTTGGAGAAATCGCCCATTGAGGTCAAGTTGTGCGATTCCTACGCCGGCATGTTCATAGAGCGCTTTCCAGCGTGTCTCACTGTCCCGAAGCTGGTCTTCCGCGTCGCGGCGTTCCGTGATATCTTCACAGGAGATCAACACGAGGGGTTGCTTCGCGAGATCGTAAATGGCTCGTGCTCGTTCCCTGACCCATAGTCTCGTCCCATCTTTTCTGGTTTTTTGAATCTCCCACTGAAACAGCGTGTATGGACTGGCTACAGAGGCCTTGAGCTGTGTCAGCACGGCCTGGTGATCCTTCGTGTCAAATACGTTCAGGATCGAACGACCAACGAGGTCTTCCTTCTGATACCCAAGTTGACCAGCCACAAATTGATTGACGGACAACACCGTACCCTCAGGGGTAAGGGTGAAGTACATGAAAGGGTTCTGTTCATACAACGACTGGTAGCGCTGCTCGCTCGCCTTGAGCGCAGATTCGGCCTCTCGCCTCCGCTCGGCTTCTTTCTCGAGGTCGGTAATGGCTTGTTCCAGCGTCGCCGTGCGTTCGCGGACTTGTCTCTCGAGTGTTTCTCGAAAGTCTTGCTGGGCCAGTTCCAGCTCTTTACGCGCGGTAATGTCCTCAATGGTGCCGGCCATGCCTGTCACCGGTTCGTTCTGGTTGAACACAGCTCGGCCGCGGCACTCGACCCACAGGATGGCGCCCTCCGGTGTGATGATTCGATGTTCAACTCGGTAGGGGGCCAGGTTTTCAACGGCCTTCCCAATAGCAGCGCCTAATCGCTGCCGATCATCTGGATGAACGAGTGCGAAGAACTTCTCATACGTGCTGTCAAAGGAACCAGGAGGGATGCCAAAAATTTGCTCAGTTTCCGATGACCATAGGACGCGATTGGTACGGCTGTCCCACTCCCATGTGCCTATCTGGGCAGCCTCAAGCACTGAGGTCTGCGCTGAGACCTGGTCTTGTGCTATCTGAGCTAATTGCTGCAATTCGAGTACTTGGCTGCGGAGATCGACCAGTTCGGTGGATAGTGAGCGATCGGTATCCAGCGGCGTACTCATAGGGAAGAGCTCTGGTGCCCTGTCAGATAAAATAACAGGGCTAACCTCTAACGCATTGCAGGTAGGTCATTCGCTGAATGTCAACTTAACGCACAGTATAGAGCCTATGAGGTTTCTAATGCCAGCGGGGTGTCGGAGGCAGGAGGGATGAGTGGCGAATATCTGTGGGCAGCAGGTTGCTGAAAATGTCCATCAGCGGCGTTCTCGCATCGCTGGAAGGCTCAGCGTACCATCTGGGCAAACGCCTGTTTACACAGGCGATGGGTAGACGAGTGCAAAGGGTCTACGCCTTGATGGAGAGTCTTTTTGAGTATTCTGAAGGGCTTCTGGTCTCAGTACAAAACGGAAATTGCTGGCCATAGGATGGCATCGACCAATGTTGTTCGGAGCCTGCTAGAAACCTTGACTCCTCGCACCACCGGGTACCTGGGTTTCCTTCATGAACCAGGCAACGGCTTCTGTCCGACGCTTGACTTGAAGCTTGTCAAAGATATTGGCCAGGTAGTTTTTTACCGTTTTGTCGCTCAAACGGAGATGGACAGCAATCTCTTTATTTGTTTTTCCCTCAGCCAGAAGCGGCAGGATCAAGCGCTCTTGGGGGGAGAGTCGAGAGGTTCCATTGGATGTCGTTCCAAGGTGTGAACTGGTCCGAATCCAACGCAGGGCTTGCTGAGTCACTCTCGGGTCAAGATACCCCTGGCCGCTGGCAACGGTACGAATGGCACGAATCAACTCATCCATTCGGATATCCTTGAGCACGTAGCCGTGGGCTCCGTTTTGGACGGCAGCCATCACCGAGGAATCTTCGGCATAACTGGTTAGGACGAGGATCCGAAGCTTCGGGGCAACGGCCAGAAGCCGTCGACAGGCTTCGGTCAGCGAAGCGTCTGGAAGTTTTACGTCGAGTAACACCATCTGCGGGGCGAGACGCTCCACGGCTGCTACGCCGTCCGCCACGGTCCCGGCCTCCTCGACGATCGCCATATCCGGTTCGAGGTGAAGCAGCGCACGCAACCCACGACGAACCATCTCATGGTCGTCAATAAGAATGATATTGGTCGGTGATGGTTTCATATGGATGTCAACTCAGGTTCCAAAGAGAACTCTGCGATGATGTGTGTCCCTTCTCCTATCTTGGACTGAACCCGCAAGGCCCCGCCGAGTCGCTTCGCTCGAGCCTCCATATTGGCAAGCCCATATCCTCGCGGCTGCCCAGCCGCTGAAAATCCGATGCCATTGTCATGGATGCTCACCCGAATTCTCGCGTCTCGCATGCGGATCGAGATGACCGCACGGGTTGCGGTGGCGTGCCGCGCGCAATTGCTGAGTGCCTCACGCACGATATTCAGGATTTCACGCTCTTCCTCGTGCGTTAGCACCTCAATGGCGCTGCGTTGGATATCGAGCTTCATGCATAACCGGCCCGCTTGTTCGTAGGTCGTGCATAACCTGGAGAGCTCCGACGATAAGTCAAATTCCTGGACATTGCCCGATTCTAACTCTCGGATCATGCCACGGACCTCATGAATCAGTTGATTGATCTGGAGGATCATTCGGTCGTCAGTTTCTTTTCGTCCCACCGTTGTCTGGTCGTTCCGTCCCCGCCGAGCCGCTTCTATGTTTAACCCAATGGCATACAGCGATTGCAGCACGGAGTCATGCAGATCTCGGCCGATACGGCTCCGATCTTCTAGGAGTTTGCTCAACCGGCTTTCCGTCGCTTTGAACGCGGTCGTTAGCTCGCCTTCGCAAGGCTTCAACTCATAGAGGCCTGGGAAATTCGTTGATGGTCGTACCGACCGAGCTGTTGACAAAGTGGATGTTGATGGAAGACCACCGTCCAGCAATTGAAAACTGGTCTTGCCTTGTGTCACGCCACGATCCCTCCTTTTCAGATCCGAACATTTCGTAATTCTATTTAACAGGAAACTCTACGTAGATCTTGTACGCGAGAGAGACTAGCAAATCACCTGGCGGATACGCCAGGTGACGTTTAGTGCCTGAAGTGGAAGCATCCGCCACCTTATCCTGGTCAATCAGCCCTAGTTAAGCCCTATTACCAAGGAGGCGGTCATGCGAGAAATGTCAGCGACTGTGCTGCGAAGCGTGGAGTTTGTCGAGGACGAGTTTCTGGTCAAGACGCTCGAGACCAAAGAGGAATTGACGCAGGCCTATCGTTTGCGGCATCGCGTTTTTGCAGAGCAGTTACAGTGGGTGCCACCGACAGAGGATGGTCAAGAGATGGACATGTATGATCTTTGGGGTGTTACGGTGGGAGTCTTTGGCTACGACGGGATGCTACTCGGCATGGCGCGCCTCCTTCCTCACTCGGGGAAATTCATGTTGGAGCATGAATTCGGAGCGCTGCTTCACCAGGGGTATGCCATACGGAAAGCGCCGGATACGGCGGAAATCACAAGGCTTGCCGTCAATCCGGACATTCGAGATGCGAAGCTTTCAAACCGAATCATGCTGGGAGTGTTGAAAGGGATTTACCAATGGGCCGTGGAAAACGAGATTCGGTACTATTACCTCGAAGTCGAACATCGGTTCTTGCGAGCCCTTCGCATGCTCGGTTTTCCTTGTGAGCCGGTTGGTCCCGTCGTGAAGCTGCCACCTGCCGAAGTCGGAGCGGTCGCGGCCATCTACGACATGGTTCGTTTTGACGAAGAGAATGGGCAAAGGCGACCGGAGTTTCTTGAGTGGATCTCTACGCTGACGACCCCAGCAGGTACCGCGGTGACAGGGCGAACTTCGACCTTCAGCCAGGCTGTACCAGCGTTGGCGTGACATGTGACGCAGTGGCTCGGCGCCGTGTCATGAAGGGCATGCGGAGCGCCTAGACCACATTCGGCAAGCCATGTTCAATGGCAGTGGCAACAGCCTGAGACCGTGATGTGACATCAAGCTTAGAAAAGATGCTCTCGACGTGGAATCGGATCGTACGTTCTGTCACGCCCATAATTTGGGCAATTTCCCAATTCGTCTTGCCATTCTTGACCCAGTTCAGAATCGTCAACTCCCTCAGCGTTAACTGCTTTACACAGCGATCCATTGATTGGGCCTTTGCAGGGGCCGTGCGTAAGAGCGCCAGATGAACATAGTATCCGAAATACTCAATGAGTGGCACATATCGCGCAGCATCCACGCTATCGGCGGAAGCAAAGGAGCAGAAGGTCGCGATTCCACATGCAGGATCGGCGGATCCGGTCGTAATTCCATCTCCCAGCCCGAATTCCTTTGCAGCGGCCATGAATTCTTGTTGTTTCGGAGTGCTTGCTTGTTGATAGGTAGTCCCCCAATGTTGGGTGCCTGGTTTTTGCAGAGCGGTCTGAAAGACCGGATCAACCTCAAAATATCCATTTTGCCAGTAGAGTCGAAGCCATTCCTCAGGGTAGCTAACATTAACGACGTTGGTAAACCCGTCAAAACGACCGTTGGCTGTGAGGCGAGCGAGGCCACCAATCACTCGCGTAAAAGGGAACAAATTTTGAAACTGGAGCAGCGCCTCTTTGACACCAGCGGTAGAGTCCGCTTCAACCGTGTAATGGAGTGCTTCGACAAACGCCGTACATTCAGTTTTTGAAAGGGTTTCGAAAAGTTGGTGGGGGAAGGGGCGCTTGTTTTTTTCAACCGGTGCCACCTGTGCCATAGGGATCCTCCAAATGTATACAGTGCCCAAACTGAGGGACAGTATAGAAAAACGGAACAGGATGCAATAGGGCCCATCAACTAGGTCTATACGAATCTATACCTATGATGATGAAGTAGGGTATTTGTTTGCCAAGGTCGGAAGGAGAAAGGCACAAGTAGCTAGCATAGTTATGCTTCAGCTTACTCCATCAGGTTGCCGTCTTCATGATAGGGTTGCAGCTGGGGTGATAGTCGTGGTGGTGGTGGTGGTGTTTCTGATCCCTGTACGAGCAACCGCTCAGGCACTGAGGTTTCAGCCACAGGGGGCAGTCGCCGCAGCTCAAGGAAATGCATTCGCAGCCCAGGCAGACGATGCCTCAGCTATTCAATATAACCCTGCTGGCCTTACACAAGTCCCTGGTATCCAGGGAGTATTCGGGATCGCGTTACTTGGCGGTTCCATCAAGGCGAGTAGCATTTCAGGAGTTGATACTCGAGGTGATTTCGGAGGAAGCGTCAGCTTCCCTCCACCCGGGCACTCGTACCTCAGCGCCAACCTTGGAGCACTTGGCGTACCACGTTTCTCTGCTGTTACGATAGGTCTGGGGCTGACATCGCCCTTTGGTTTAAGGATACGCTACCCGATTGATGGCCCGTTCAATACAGCCATTACGTCGGCGGAACTGCCGCTGATCGCTATCAAACCGACGATTGCGTATAAAGTAAGTGATGCGCTCTCCGTTGGTATAAGCGCTGATATTTATACCTTTGCCAGCTTTCTGGGCGAGGGGCATATCGAGCAGAAACAGATCAGTGCAGGTGGTCTTGGAATTCCAGCGGGGGCGTCGATCGAACTGAACGGGACAGGGACTGGAGCGGGCGTGACTGCTAGTCTACTCTATACTCCATTCAGGAACGAAGCTGGTAAACCGGTCGTCTCAATCGGGTTGGTCTATCGCAGTCAAGCGGTGTTGCCGTTAAATGGGTCGTTGTTAGTCAACGGAGCGAAGGTGGCCGACGCCTCCACGGACTTGGTGTTGCCACAAATGGTGATGGGAGCTCTCGCCGTCTGGCCGATTCGATCCCCAGAGCGAGAATGGAAAGTCGAAGTCGATATCGAGTATGTGGGGTGGAGCTTAAACAGGAATCTCGACGTACGACTGTCAAATGGAGCCACAATCCCCCAACCGCAACAGTGGAAGAATGTGCCAGTGATCGCAGTCGGAACCGAATATAAGTGGCTGAGTCCAGGCTGGCTACCGCATTGGGAGGTCGCAGCTCGGTCCGGCTATACGTACACGGAAGATCCGGTTCCCGATCGGACCTTTAATCCTGGCATCATTTCATTGCCGGCTCATACCGTATCCCTCGGCGTGGGATTTCTGTGTAAGGGCGCTGGGCGATTTATGGGTCTGATCCCGTGTAGTGGAGAGTCAGCCTTGTGGCCGAAAGGAATCGGTCTCGATCTTGCGTATCAGGAGTGGTTCTACGAATCACGCACGGTGGCCGGTAACCAAAATCCGACGGTGGATGGGACCTACCACGCATTCGTACATCTGGGGACGTTCAGTTTCCGGTATCTATTTTAGGCAACGAATGAAAGCCGATGACGACTACTGTTCAAGGGCCCGACGGAGATTCAACACGGTTTCCGCATTGAGTCCGGCCTCCTGTAGGGCTTCGTCGCTGGCCGACACCACGTTATCGAGGCTGCCAAATTTCTCTAGGAGTTGATTGCGCCGAATCTCCCCGATCCCAATGACCTGATCCAGTTTCGAACTGACCAGGGATTTGCCACGCAGCTTCCTGTGGAAGGTGATCGCGAAGCGATGCGCTTCGTCACGAATATGCTGTAACAGATGGGTGGCCGGAGAGGTAGCTCTGAGGACAATCGGGTTTTTTCTCCCTGCTAAGAAGACACGCTCCTCTTTGTCGCCGCGGGCCTTGGCCAGCCCAAGAATCGGCAGGCCCGATTGTCCAGTCTCTTTGAGCCCTTCCAGCGCGGCAGCCAGTTGGCCTAACCCGCCGTCGATGAGAATCAGATCCGGCTGAGCCAAGCGCTCCTCTCGCCCATAGCGACGTGTCACCACCTCTTTCATACTGGCGAAGTCATTGGCCCCTTCGACCGTTTGGATCTTGAACCGTCGATAGTCCGCCTTCTTCATCTGTCCGTCTTCCCATACAACCATTGAGGCGACGGAGTCGTTGCCCATCGTATTCGAGATGTCGAATCCTTCGATCCGACGCGGAGCCTGTTCCAGTCTCAGTAGCCGTTTCAGTTCCTCGCCCGCTTGCCGGTCACGCTCCTCATCGCGCAAATGATCGGCGACAGCCGCAGCCGCATTCTCCTCGGCTAAAAGGACCAACTGATGCTTGGCGCCTCGCTCAGGCGAACGCACATGAACAGATTCCCCTCGCTTGTCGGAGAGCCATTGTTGAATCAGTACGGTGTCTTCGAGATCGGTCGGGACAAGGACTTCTCTGGGCGGCTGCCCATCCTTGTTATAGAATTGTTCGATCGCGGAGCGGACCAGTTCCTCGTCCGGGGCATCAGCCGACTGAGGCCAGAAGAAATCTTTCCGTCCGATCAGCAAGCCGCCGCGCACGAACAGAATCTGCAGGTCCACCGCCGAACCTTGTCTGGCTAAGCCGATCACGTCCTGATCCGTTGCCGAGGTCTGCGTGATCCGCTGCTTTTCCAGCATGCGTTGGATCTTGAAGAGGCGGTCCCGCAGCCGGGCCGCTTCTTCGAACTCTTCCCGCTCGGCCGCCGCTTCCATGCGGGTACGGAGATCGTCCAGTAATTCATGATCCCGGCCTTCGAGAAAGTGGCGGACCTGTTTGACGATCTGATGGTACTCCTCCTTCGACTGATGGCCAGTACAGGGTGCCATGCACCGCTTGATCTCAAACTCGATGCAGGCGCGGTCGGCGGTCCCGTCGATGTCGATCGTGCACGTGGCGAGCGGGAAGACGTGTTTGATGACTTTCAACGTCTCTCGGAGCGCATTCGCCGGGGTATAGGGGCCGTAGTAGAGAGCGCCATCTTTTTGTACACGGCGCACGATCGAGAGTCGGGGAAAGTCGTCTTTGATGGGCAGCCGCACATAGGGGTACTGCTTGTCGTCCCGCAGCACGATGTTGAAACGGGGTTTGTGGCGCTTGACCAGATTGCTCTCAAGAATCAAGGCTTCAAGCTCCGATCGGGTCACCATCGTCTCGACGTCGGTGATGTGATTGACAAGAAGACTGGTCTTGAGGCTATGGTCTGCTCCCTTCTGGAAATAGGATCTGACGCGATCGGCGAGCACCGCGGCTTTCCCGATGTATATGATTTCTCCTTGCTCGTTTTTGAACAGGTAGACGCCGGGGCTACCGGGCAGATGGGCAAGTTTGGACTGGAGCACGTCGATCGTCATGCGTCAATCGTCATGTATCATCGTAAGAATACCAGGAGTACACCGGAGCTTTCTGTCGGTTGGCTATAACGATCGATGGTTCGCTATTTCAATCCCCGGATAAACGACGGGCTTAATGTCCCTCGCGCGACTTCGGCCACCGGCCCTTTCATAGTCAGGCTGAAGTCCGGAGCCACCTCAATGTTCAGCACTCCCCCTGGCATCTTCACGGTGACGGGGCTCTTGACTAATCCCAGGCGCACCGCCGCGCTGGCTGCCGCACAGGAGGACGAGCCGGAGGCCTGCGTCTCTCCGGCGCCTCGCTCCCAAATCAGAATGAAGACTGCGTTACGTCCCGTTGGAACGACAAGCTGCACGTTTGTCCGTTTAGGAAACAGCTTGTGGTGTTCAAGGGCTGGCCCAAGCGCCAAGAGTTCGTCCCGTGACCACGATTCTCCGGTTGGCTTGAAGACGACACAATGGGGATTGCCGACGCTCACGCCGGTAAAAGTCAACGAGCGGCCTGCCGCTTCGATTGGCTGCTGAATCAACTCAGGCACGTCAAGTGAACAGGGGAGCGCATCCGGCTTGAACGTGGCGATCCCCATCTCGACCGTCGCAGCGGTAGCATCGCCATGCCGGTCTACCTGCAGGTCAATGCTGACCAGCCCGCCCTTTGTCTCGACTGTGAAGCGCGTCTTCTTTGTTTTACGGGTCGCGTGGAGATAGCGCGCGAAGATCCTGAGGCCGTTCCCTGATTTTTCTGCCTCACTACCGTCCGGGTTGAAAATGCGCAAGCCGAAGTCAGCATTCCTTGACGAAACCAACGCCAAAATCCCGTCGCTGCCGAGCCCCCAGTTCCGATCGCAAATCGCTTTGATGGTCTTTGGCGTCAGCTTGAACGTCAGGTCTTTGGGATCCATCACGAGATAATCGTTACCAAGCCCATGCCCTCGGAAAAACCCGTTCTTCATCTCAGCGGTCCTCCTGATTCAGAGAATTCACACGATATGTTGATGAGAAGAAGGTACTTCGGAGGGAGTCACATCGTCAATGTGCGTAGAGTGTGAAAGTGAGGAATCTGTATGTGTTGGAAGCTAGACGATCATCACTCCTGCTCGGCGTTCGATGAGCTCAATCTCATAGCCGTCAGGAGCATCAATGAAGATGAACCGGCTGCCGGAAGAGGTGGCCGTCGGGCCATCGGTGATCGTGACACCCTGTGCATGAAGCGAGGCGATCGTTTCGTCGAGGCTTTCGACTTGAAAAGCTAAATGAACGAGATCTTCCTGAACGTTCACTGGGCCACTTGGAGGGAAACTGGTCAGCTCTATCAATTCCTCGCTATTGGGGACCTTCAGGAAGGCGAGGTGGGAGCCACGAGGAGACGTCTTCCGCTCAAGAACCTCGAGGCCCAAGACGGTCGTGTAAAATCGGATGGTCTCATCCAAATCGCTGACCCGCATACGAGTATGGAGGAGTTTTTTGACTCGCAAATCTGTCATTGGTCAATAGTTATTAAAAGAGCGATTGCTGTTTGGAATGTACCATTGACCGATGAGTAATGACTACTGACCTCTTCCTCTGACAGGCCCCGCCGTCTTCCGCAACAACAGTTCCGCGCTCCCTGGTATCAAGAAGTTAGGCATAGGCCCGATTTCTTGATAGTCGTGTCTCTTGTAGAAGGCTCTCGCGGAGTCATTAAAGTCCGACACGCAGGCAAAGAGGTTCTTGGTCCGCTCAAAGACGAGCTCTTCGATGTGCCGCAACAGCTGCCCACCGACTCCCTTCTGACGAGCCCATTCAGCCACGCCTAACAGCTCCAAATAATCGCCCAGGAGAAACTTCTGCTTTACGATGGCGACGCCTGCCACTCGTCCGTCACGTTCCGCCACGTAGCAGTCTCGACCCTGAGGCGTCGGACAAAAGATGCGGTTCCAATCATCTTTTGCATAACCGAGTGTCTTCCAGGGATCGGATTCGCCCAGGAGGTGAACCACGGCTTCCCGATCGTCTGCCTGCATCGTCCGGATGACTGGCTGGCTCATGGAGTCGAAGACTGACAATTCAATAGTTCGCTGACGGTCATGGGTTTGAGCCCCTTCTGAGGGAACACCTTTGTTGCCAGTTGCTCGATCACCTGCCGCGTCTGTTTACCCTTGCCGTTCGCATGGAAGACGATGATGCTCCCGGGCTTGGTCCGCTTGGCGACTCTGGCCAAGATGTGTTCTGCCGAGAGTGTCGGATCTGGATCACCCGATTCGATATCCCATTGGATGAACTGCAGGCCGAGCATCTGTACCACGGCGACGGTCTCGTCGTTGTATTCGCCGTACGGTGGCCGAAACAACGTCGCCGTATAGGCATAGTGGTCTTGCAGGATTTTGACAGGGCCAAGGATCTCCGTGCGTTGTTCGTCGGCATCGTGCATGGGAAGGTGGGCGTGGACGTCACCATGCGTCCCGACTTCGAAAAAATCCATGCCCAGCAGATGGTCCACTTCTGGCTCATGTTTGGCCATCCACTTGCCGGACATGAAGAATGTGGCGGGGATCCGGTGTGCGATGAGATAGTCCATCAACGGCTGATCGTAGCCGGACCCCTTGCGCACGGGACAGAGATCGAACGTCAGCGCCACGCCCGGGCAGGTTCGTGGACCGGACTTGATCACTTGAGCCACACCGTCTACTGGAACGA
Organism: Nitrospira sp.; assembly: GCA_005116745.1. NCBI lineage: Bacteria > Pseudomonadati > Nitrospirota > Nitrospiria > Nitrospirales > Nitrospiraceae > Nitrospira > Nitrospira sp. The sequence continues at coordinate 668,146 of SWDS01000006.1, forward strand.
ATGGCCCCGGAGTTGCGGCTAACAGCACGCTGATCAACAGGCGTTGCAGAACGTGTCGTGGCATAGGGGCTAGTATACCTGAACCGGTGGAGAAGATTGACCCTTTGCGTATTCCGCTGGTACGGTGTTGGGAATGCAGGTACCTTCCTGGGAAATCGGCCGCGCGTTGGGAATTCCGATCCGCGTCCATGCGTCATGGTTCGTGGTGTTTCTCCTGGTCACCTGGTCACTCTCGACTGGGTATCTACCGGACAATTTGCCCGGACTCACTCCAGAACGGTATTGGGCTATGGGGGGACTGGCAGCCGTCCTCTTATTCGTCTCCGTGCTCTTGCATGAGCTCGGCCATTCTTACGTTGCGTTGTACTACCGCATTCCGATTGAAAAGATTACGCTGTTTATTTTTGGCGGCGTGGCGCACATGCGGAAGGAAGCCCCCACACCTCGCGCTGAATTCCTCATTGCGTTGGCCGGGCCGGCAGTCAGCTTTGTGATCGGTGGTCTTTGTTTTGTGTGTGTGGAGTTGGCGGAGACGATTCAACGGCATCATGGGCTCCAGGGGTGGATCATGCTTGGAGCCTTGTTGGGCTTCGTGAATATCCAAATCGGGCTCTTCAACATGATTCCAGGTTTCCCGCTGGACGGCGGACGGATGTTACGTGCGGGACTGTGGGCATGGGGAGACAATTTTTATCGAGCGACCAAACAAGCCGCGGGAGTCGGTCTGGCGTTTGGAGTGATGTTGGGACTGACGGGCCTTGTTGTGCTGTACGGGTCTGCGAGCGGCGGATTACCGACGTCGATGGCATCGAACGGCGGGTGGGTCGTGGTCATCGGCATGTTTCTCTTCGCCGCAGCCCTGGCGAGTCGTCGTCAAGCGGTCATGCGTCAGGCCCTGGCGACGGTTCTTATTCGGGATGTCATGGTGACGACGGTCACCTCGATTCCGTCGCATTGCACGTTGGATGTCGCGGTGAATCAGCACTTCCAATCCTATGGCTACGGCGGGTTCCCAGTGTTAGAGGATGGGCGATTGGTGGGACTCATCACCACGGTTGAGATTCAGAGCGTTCCGCCGTCGCTGTGGCCTTGGCGCAGGGTCGAGCAGGTGATGCGCCCCCGTTCGGAATCGTTAGTGATTGAGCCGGATATTCCTGTCATGCATGCGCTGGAGCGTATGGCCCGTGAAGGGTGGGGTCGCTTAGTGGTCATGCAGGACGGAGAAATGGTCGGACTTGTCACCCATTCAGCCATCGTGCGTTTTTTGCAATTGCGGAGAGCCTAAATAGTGAACGGTTAGGAGTGAAGCAGGAAGACTGTTCGATGAATGTTGTTCCCTTGTAATCCTAATTCGCGATCGTAGTACTTGATGAAGACCCCCGGCTGTACAGGCCGAGGGTCTTCATCGGTCACGACTCGTGACTGACGTCAATCTCTTGGTGGTTACTTCATGAAACTTGTGACCGATTTCCCTAACCAGGTTCCGGCCACGCCCAAGTCAACGGTTACGCCAGCAAACCACCCAGTCAGAAACCTCGTTTCCGTCGGAAGCGTTGTTCCAGTCGGGACCACCTGACCCGGGGTGAATCCGCCGGTCAGCACGTCGACCGCCGACCAGTGAGCCCCGCCGACGATATCGATACCAGAAAATAGTTCTGCACTGAGACCAACGTAGACATTCTTGAATGGGTTATCACTGATACTAACCCCGACAATTGGATTAATTCTCTTCAAGAGTGAAAATATATTCTCCCCATTATTATCTAATCTATACCAGGAATCCTGCCAACCATCCCACCAGTTTCGCCTGTCATACACATCCCGAGGATACCAAAAGTACTTGAGGAACACGGCGGCGGAGGCGGGGTTCCCATCCACGCTTGACGTAATAATCGAGTCGCCTCCTGCGCGAGACGCAATTGAATAGTTCCGGTTGTCATCCGAGAGGCTGCTGTACACAGGTCCGAGCATCACACGAAAGCGATAGGTCGTATGGACCTCAAAGCTGTCGGCCACCCGCGCGTTCACAGGTTTGGCTTCTCCTTCTGTAATTAGATAATCCAATCGGTTTCCTCCAGCATCAGCGAGAGGAAACTCACAATGATGGAGATGGAAGTTGGGAACTGACTCTGCCGCCAGTGAAGCATTTGGATAAACTGCCTGGGCTGGGCGCTTGATTGGTGTCAAGGTATGCGAACATGTCAGATTACCGAACGGATCTTCTTTAGCCTTGGCGTAATACATGACGGTTGCGTAATCACGGTCGGTAATGGGAGGCTTCTCCGCTGTTTTTTCAAGAGTCATCGAAGGCTTCTTATCTTTTTCATTGGGATCAACACATGGCTGTTTTAGTTGTGGAGTAATGCACCCCTGCACTTCTTTTTGGTCCCACTTTTTGCCATGATCTGTGTAGTACCCCTTGTATACCGACTGTGGAGCAATTGTAGAGTCGTGTTCATAAAGCAGCCAATACTTCGCCCCTGTAGGACTACAAGCGGCCAATAGCAGGCCACCTAGTCCAAGCATGATAAGTTGTGCTCTTCGCTTCATGCGTGCCTCCTTTGTTCTCGATTCACCGAAAAGTCCACCTGCTTGTCTGAACCGTGGTGCAAATCATGAACCATGATACGGGAACGAAGTTGAGCGTGAAAAATGGAGTTTTTCGCGTGGCGCGAGGGACAGTAGACGTCTGGGTGAATCTATTTTGATTCTCACCTGAATCGAATTAGATTCACCCGGCTGGCGGCACCTGTGACGAGTAGGCGAGCTGTTGTAGCTTGCGAGCGATGATCCCACCAAACAGCAAGAGCCCGGCGGAATAATAGACCCAGAGCAATAAGAGCACGACCTCGAGCAACGATCCGTAGAGCCTGGCGTACACCGTGGCATAGTCGCTGTAGCTGATGAATAGCAACTTCGCCGAAACCCAGAGCAGGCCGAACGTCAACGCGCCTGCCATAGCGTGGCTCCACTGTGGGCGGCGGCGTGGCACCAGGCGGTACAACAGGCTCACCGTCAGGAATGCCAAGGAAAAGGGGAGCGTGTATGTGAGATGAAAATCATGGGCGGCAAGGGCGACAAGATCGAGCCCCCACAGCTTTGGGGCATAGGCGGTCAAAAAGGCAATGGTCTGCGTGGCGACATAGGAGAGGAACAATAGTAGTCCTGTCGATCCCAGCAGGGCGATGGAGATCGCGGTGGAAATCAACGGGTGACGCTTTTGGGTGCTTTCAAATACCACGTTGAGTGCGTAGTCGAGCTCATAAAAGACGAGCCCTCCAAACCAGAAGAACGACAGCAATACCAGCCAGCGCACACCTTCTAATACGCTGATTTGATGGATCTCTTCAGCCAATCGTTCACCCAATGACGGCAGAAAGCCCTTCAGGAAGCTTAGGATAAATTGCTCGCCGATGATGTTTTGGCTGACCAGGAAGCTGATCCCATACAGGAGAAGAAAGACGAGAGGAAAGAGCGAGAGTAAGGAGAAAAAGGCCAAGGCTGCCGCGAGGCTCGGGCAGCCCTGGCGCAAGAAGGTGGTCAATGTCTCGATCAGAAAGCGGAGGATGGTCATGATGCTCCGCATGCGGATCGGCAAACTACGACGACCTTACTTGAGCGCCGATACCGCTTGTATGGCGAAGTTCACGAGTGGGTTGGGATAGATCCCAAAGATCACCACCCCGGCCACCGCGCAGGCCAACACGATGGAGAGACTCGGTGACATGACCATCCGAGGACTGGTGCTCGACAGGTCACTCGGCTCGCGCATGTACATGACCATCACCAGCCTGAGGTAGTAATAGGCTGAGATGACGGCAAAGATGAGCGCCACGGCAGCCAGCCAGGGCAGGCCGGCTTCCACCGCCGACATGAAGACATACAGTTTTCCAATAAATCCTGCGGTCGGAGGAATGCCTGCCAGCGAGACCATAAAGATCAACATGAGCAGTGCAGCCACAGGATGCCGTTTGGCAAGGCCGGTGAAATCTTCGATGTTGTCTCCTTCGATCCCGCCCTTGCGAAGCATGGCGACGATGGCGAACGCGCCGAACGTCATGAATGCGTAGAGCGAGAGATAGAGCAGCACGCTGGCGATACCGGACGAGTTTCCCATGTGTCCCGTTGCCACCACGCCGATCAATGCGTAGCCGGCATGGGCAATGCTTGAGTAGGCCAGCATGCGTTTCACATTCGTCTGCACCAATGCGAGGACATTTCCCAAGATCAGGGTGGCGAGGCACAGGATGAGGAACATCGCAGACCAGTTGGCTTTCAGGCCACCGAGCCCTTCAATGAACACTCTGAGGAATGCGCCGAAGCTTGCAGCTTTGGCGGCAACCGCCATGAAAGCGGTGACGGAGGTCGGTGCGCCTTGGTAGACATCCGGCGTCCACATATGAAACGGCACGACGGCAAGTTTGAACCCGAATCCGACCGTGAGCAGGATCGTGGCAAACAATAAGAGCGGATCGTCCAGGTTACGACCGGAGATCGCTGCGGCGATCTCCGGAAGTCTGGTGCTTCCGGTCGCTCCATAGAGGAGCGAGATGCCGTAGAGGAGGATGCCCGATGAAAATGCTCCCAACACGAAGTACTTGGCCGAGGCTTCCAAGGAGCGAGGCTCCGATCGCTTCAGGCCCGCCATGACGTATAGCGAGAGGGACATCAGTTCAGTGCCCAGATAGAGTGTCAATAAATCGGATGACGAGACCATGACCATCATCCCTAAGAGGGAGAGTAAGACGAAGCCGTAATATTCGCCGAAATACAGCCGCTCTTCCTTCAAGTAGGAATGAGAGAGGAGAATGGTCAGGCCGGTGACGAAGTAGAGGAGCAGTTTCCAGAAGGCTCCGTACGCATCGATGACGACGAGTCCACTAAAGATTGTGGCGGGAGCCTGTATCTGGGACGCCGTCAACCCCATGCAGACGGCCAGTGTTCCCAGGCTCAGCCAGACCAAGCCGTCTTTGTCGGATGTCCGCAGCACCGGATCGAGCACGAACACGATGCAGGCTGCCGTGACGATCAGCAACTCCGGTAGGATGAGGAAGAGGTCTGCCGACGAGAAGGGCATCATGGTCGGCCCTCAGATGCGGTCTGCGTTTCTTGACTGAACGTCGGTCCAGTCGGTGCGGTGATCCGTTCCACAGATGGAGTGAATGGGGTCATCCTAGGTATGACCGACGCGTGTTCAGCAGCTGGCGGGAAGACGCGCGCGATGACTTTCTCTACGCTGGGATGCATGCGAGTCAGGATGGGGTTCGGGAAGATCCCGATCACGAAGATCAAGACGACAAGCGGCACCACGGTGATCATCTCACGCAGGTTCACATCGCGAAGCTTCGGGAGGATATGCGGATCGGGGACGCCGAAGGCGACACGCTGGACCATCCAGAGCAAGTAGGCTGCCGCCAGGATAATTCCCAACAACGCAAAGGCCGTGGCGATCTTGCTCCAGAGGAAGGCACCTGCAAGAATCATAAACTCCCCGACAAAACTGTTTGTGCCGGGCAGCCCCAATGAAGACAATGAAAAAATGACGAGGAAGGTCGCATACCGTGGCATCGGCTTGGTGAGCCCAGTATTGTCAGCGATCTGTCGGCTATGGGTGCGTTCGTAAATCATTCCAACGCAGAGAAAGAGTCCACCAGTGGTGATGCCGTGGTTCACCATCTGCATGACGGCGCCTTCGATTCCTTGAATATTAAACATAAAGAGGCCGAGTGTGACAAATCCCATGTGGCTCACACTCGAATAGGCGATGAGTTTTTTTAGGTCAGACTGAGCGAGTGCCATGTAGGCCCCATAGATGATGGCGACAATGGAGAGCGCCACCATCACTGGCGTAAATGCTTGAGAGGCGTCAGGCAACATCGGCAGGCTGAAACGGAGAAACCCATAGGTGCCCATCTTGAGCAGTACGCTGGCGAGTATGACGCTGCCGGCTGTGGGTGCTTCCACGTGCGCATCAGGCAGCCAGGTATGGAAGGGGAACATGGGAACTTTGACGGCGAATGCGGCGAAGAACGCAAGGAAGAGCCAGAATTGCAACGAATGGGAATAGGTGCCTTGACTCAATTGAAGAATGTCGAACGTCTGGCCGCCCTGGAAATACAGCACCAAGATCGCGACTAGTAGCAAGACACTGCCGGCGAGCGTATAGAGCAAGAATTTGATCGCGGCGTAGAGCCGATTCGGCCCACCCCAGATCCCGATCAACAGGTACATCGGAATCAGCATCGCTTCCCAAAAGATATAGAACAGCACGAAATCTAGCGCGGTGAACACGCCGATCATGGCGCTTTCCATAATGAGCAGCATGGCCAGGAAACTCCGCATTCTGATCTCGATGGAATGCCATGAGATCAGGATGCAGAGCGGCATCAGAACCGTCGTCATGAGAACGAGCGGGAGGCTGATTCCATCAAGTCCAAGCCGATAATTGATGGACAGCGACGGGATCCACCGCGCCGATTCCATGAACTGCATCTCACCGGACGACGCATCGAACAACCACCAGAGCGGGAGTGAGATCAGGAGGTTGGCTACGGCTACAGCGAGAGCCGTCACCTTGATGGAGCGCTCGTTCGCCGCGAAGACAGCAGTGGCCCCGGCCAGCGGGAGGACGACCAGTACTGTGAGCCACGGAAAGCCGGTCATCTGGACTCCTGCATCAGTGATGCTAAACACAAACGACAATGTGTGAAATCAGTCATTGCAACATCAATCTCGCTACGTATCCGTGGTGTTTCAAAGAAGGAGATACGCCGTTAACACGACGATCCCCACCGCCATCGCCAAGGCATAGTGCTGGGTCTGCCCACTCTGGACCAGTCGTAACAGCCATCCCCCCCAGGTGATGGCGCGTGCGATACCGTTGACGGTTCCATCGATCACGTGGACATCAACATGCTTCCAGAGTTTGGACGCTGCTGCGAGAGTTGGTCGTACGAATAGGCGATCGTAGGCCTCATCGACATACCATTTATTCAACGAGCCCCGATAGAGACTGCCCCATTGTCGCGCCAAGCGTTCCGGAAGATCCGGGTTGAGTACATACATATAATAGGCGGCGGCCATGCCGATCAGACCCATCGCTGTCGCCGCGGCCATAATCATGAGCCCATCTGAGCCATGCGGGACGGCGGGTTCACCCCCGGTTGAAAAAATGGGTTCTAGGAAAGATGGGATGCCGAGATAACCAGTCAGAATACTGAAAACTGCGAGAATGATGAGCGGTGTCGTGATTGTCCGTGAGGGCTCGTGGAGGTGCTCCGCATGGTGCGGATCAACATGAGACGTTCCCCAGAAGGTCACGAATACGAGCCGGAAGCTATAGAAGGCGGTCAGGAGCGCCGTCAGCAGACCCAGGAGCGTCAGTGCCCGGCCAAGGTCGCCGGACGACCAGGCAGACACGAGAATGTCATCCTTACTGAAGAAGCCAGCGGTCAGAGGAAAACCAGCAAGCGCCAGTGAGCCCACTACAAATGTCCAGTAGGTAATCGGTAACTTGTCTTTGAGACCGCCCATGTGCCTCATATCTTGTTCATGGTGCAGGGCAATAATCACAGAGCCGCAGCCTAAAAACAGCAAGGCCTTGAACGCGCCGTGCGTCAATAAGTGATACATGCCGGACGCATAGGCGCCGAGTCCGCACGCCATGATCATGTACCCGAGCTGACTGACCGTCGAATACGCGACGACCCGTTTGATGTCGGTCTGAGTCAACGCGATTGTGGCGCCGAGGAGCATTGTCGCGGCGCCGGTCATCGCGACCACGCTCATCGCGGTTGGTGACAGGTTGTAGATCGGGGCAAGACGCGCCACCATGAAGACGCCGGCGGTGACCATCGTGGCGGCGTGAATGAGGGCCGAAATCGGCGTCGGTCCCTCCATCGCATCAGGCAGCCAGACGTGGAGCGGAACTTGGGCAGATTTACCGACCGCACCAGTGAAGAGCAAAAGTGCGATGAGCGTGAAGACCGACACCTCCCATGTTCCACCGAAAGGGCCGAGGAGGTTCATCGTCACATCAGTCGCCTCATGGAGGGCAGGAAAGATGTCAAGGTAGTTCAGCGATCCAAAGCTGTACCAGACGAGCAGCAGGCCCAGCATGAATCCGAAGTCTCCTACACGATTGACCAGAAAGGCCTTGGTGGCGGCGGCACAAGCAGACGCACGCTCGTACCAGTGCCCGATCAACAGATAAGAGCAGAGTCCGACGGCTTCCCAGAACACGAAGAGCTGTAATAAGTTGTCGGCCAGCACCAACATCAACATGGAGAAGGTGAACAAGGCGATGTAGCCGAAGAAACGGGCATAGCCTGGATCACCATGCATGTACCCGATGGTATAGACGTGTACAAGCGAACTCACACCGGTGACCAGTAGGAGCATCACGGCGGTGAGTCTGTCGATATGCAGACCGATGTGAATGTCCAGAGTTCCAGATGTCAACCAGGTATAGAGCGGAAACGAAATGACAGAGCCAGAAGCCACTTCTACAAAGGTTCCCACCGACAAGGCGAGCGACAACAGGACCGCCGGGACCGCAACAAGGTGAGCTCGGGCGTTGATGTGCCGGCCAGCCAAGCCAAGGATCAAAAAGGCGGTCAGCGGAAGGAGTGGGATAAGCGCGTAGATCATAAATGGTCAATCGTCATTGGTCAGTCGGTCACGTGGACAATCAGGGTGAGCGTCATGGTTTTTCATCCATGACGACTGACTCGTGACTTCTTTTACCATTTGAGCAGGTTGAACTCTTCAACATTGATCGTGGATCTCGATCGGTGCAGGGCGATGATAATCGCGAGTCCGACGGCAACCTCCGCTGCGGCCACCGTTAAGGCAAAAAAGACGAACACTTGACCACCAAGATCCTGCAGATGTTCGGAGAACGCGACGAAGTTAATGTTGGTGGCGTTCAGCATCAGTTCCACCGACAGCAGAATGGCAATGATATTGCGCCGGATGAGCACACCCATCACGCCTGTTAAGAAGACGATGGCACTCAAGATAAGGTAGTACGAGATGGGAATGGTCATTCGTCACCTGCCCGTTTGTGTCATGTGTTATGCGTCGTGTTCGCCGATATCGCGCTTGGCGAGGACGATGGCGCCGATCATTGCCACAAGGAGTACCAAGGAGGCCACCTCGAACGGGAATAAATAGGTTGAAAAAAGTGTTTTGCCGATGGCCAACGTATTATTGGCGGCGATAGCCTCATGCGGCCCGAACTGGAGCGATGGACTCCCCGTGTTGAGTGCGCCGGCCCCTCCGGAGAGAAGCAACATGGACTCAATGAACAATGGAATGCAGACCACTCCTGCAATCCGCCATTGGCTGTGGTAGCGGTCGTCTTGCGTGACATTGAGTATCATGACGACGAACAGATACAGCACGAGAATGGCCCCGGCATAGACGATGATCTGCACGGCCGCGAGAAATTCGGCATGGAGTGTGATGAAGAGTCCCGCGACATGGAAAAACATGACCAAGAGTGAAAGCGCACTGTAGACAGGATTTCTGAACACCACCACGAGAATGGCGGTGATGGCGATCATTCCGGCGAAGTATCCAAAAAACAGCTGCGACATGGATGATTCCTGGGTTAGCGGCCGACCTGGGCCGGCCTAACGCAACGGTGATGCAGTTATTACTCGTCTAATGAGCACTCTTTAAGAGTCAGTCCGGTTTTGGTGGCACGTGCTTGAATGCCACGTTGAAGAACGCGACGTTTGGATGTTGCAGCTCCAGACGTTTCTCTTGGACTGGGAACGAACGGTCGCCGATCGCGAGCAATTGTTGTTTATTCAGGTGCAGCTGGCGCTTGTCGTAGACTGCCCATTCAAATTCTCTCGTCATACCCAGCGCATCGACGGGACAGGCGTCCACGCACATCCCGCAGAACAGGCAGCGAGTCATGTCCATGTAATATTCTTTTGAGTATCGCTTCGTCGGTTCACCCGGCACTTCGGCGCTGACGACCCGGATGACGCGAGACGGACAGGCGGCTTCACAGAGGTCGCATCCCACGCACTTCTCGGTCCCATCATCATATCGGAGCAGCGCGAGCATGCCTCGATAGTTGTCCGGCAGCGTGCGCTTCTCATGAGGATATTGCAGCGTGACCGGACGGTAATTTAATAGGTGAGAGAGCGTTGCTTTCATGCCGACGAGGATCTCATAGAAGGTGATGGTTTTGAGCCATGCAGATAGGCTCAGACGTTTGGTGCGTGTGGTCGATGCCATATCGGTCTCGTGCACTACTTCATCTGTTGGTAGATAAATACGGCAATAGCCGTCACGACGATGTTCCCTAACGCTATGGGCAACAGCACTTTCCAGCCGAACCTCATCAGCTGATCGTATCGCAATCTCGGCAACGTGGCTCTCAGCCAAAAGAAGAGAAATAAAAGCGAGTAGGTCTTGACCGCAAACCACATGGTGTTCTCGACCCAGGCCAGGGACGGCAGGCCGATGAACCCCATAATCGTTCCGGGATAGGGCGCATTCCAGCCACCGAGAAATAGTGCGGCAGCGACACACGAGACCAGGACCATATTGGCGTATTCGGCGAGGAAGAAGAAGGCGAATCGCAAGCCGCTGTACTCGGTAAAGAAACCAGCGACAAGCTCGCTCTCCGCTTCCGGCAGATCGAACGGGACCCGGTTGGTTTCCGCTACCGCTGAGATCACATAGATGACAAACGCGAAAATTTGAGGGGCCGGTAATGCGAAGAGATACCAATGCCAAAATCCTCCGGCCTGGGCATCGGTGATTGACACCAGGCTGAGTGAACCGCCCAGAATCAACACGCCGACAATGGACAGTCCCACATTGAGCTCGTAACTGATGATCTGCGCCGCCGACCGTAGCCCACCGAGTAAGGAGTATTTACTGTTGGACGACCATCCCCCCAGGATGATGCCGTAGGCCCCGAGCGACGCGAAGGCCAAGATGTACAGAACGCCAATATTGATGTCGCTGATGACAAACGGTCGTACGGTGATGCCGCCGACCTCAAATGTCTGATTGGGACCCCACGGAATGACCGCAAATCCGATGAATGAAGGAATTAAACAGAGGATTGGGGCCATGGTGAACAGAAACTTGTTGGCCCCGGCAGGGATAATGTCTTCCTTGAAGAAGAGCTTGATGGCATCCGCAAGGGGTTGGAGAATGCCGTAGGGCCCCACTTCCATCGGACCCATGCGGTCCTGCATCCAGCCGAGGACTTTTCGTTCTGCAAGGGTGAGGATGAGGACCGTGATAACCACGATGCCCATGACTGCGGCGATCTGGGTCAGGGAGATAGCGAGACGCAATCCGAATTCAGTCACGATAGGACTCCTCGATTAGCACAGTGATCCGCGTTGAACGAGCCTCATCACGCCACCTTCATCATGGACACCGTCGCCGTCCGGAACGACGGCACATGGGTGATCGGATCGATAGCACATTCAAATAGTTGGACGGCCGCTTGCCCAAAGTGAGACGGGAACCAGGCCGTTCCTTGTGGGACCCGTTCCATAATTTTGACCTCGGTTGTCATTTCCCCGGAGGTGCTGGAGAGGCGGACACGATCGCCATCTGACAAGGCAAAGCGTGCGGCGTCAGATGGACTGATACGGAGCCGACCACTTCCTTCGACTTGTAACAATCCCTTTGATCGTGTGGATAATTTTCCAGAATGGAAGAGACTCTGTGCCAATTCTAGTCGTACGGTTCCATCCGGCCTGGACGCGCGTGAGATTGGGTGATACCTCGATGCGAGGTCACGCTGATAGCCATCGGTGAGATAGCGGTCCACGGCCGAGTGATCCACTTTGGGCGGCAACGGTGTGGGCCCCAGCGAGCTATAGCCAGGAATGAGGCTTCGAATTTCCTTCAGGATTTCCTTGCTCTCGGCATATTCCATGGGTGAGTTCAATAAGATAGACAGCGCGGAGAAGATCTCCCAGTCGGGGCGACTGTCTCCGACGGGCTCGATCGCTGGACGAACAGCCTGCACATGACCCTCGGTATTGGTAAACGTTCCATGTTTTTCCAGGGAACTCGCGGCCGGTAATACGACATGAGCCAAGGCGACCGTCTCCGTTAAAAATAGCTCCTGGCATACCAAGAGATCAAGATTGCGCAGCGAGGCCTCGGCATGGATCGCCGCAGGGAGGCTTCCGACTGGATTCTCTCCAACGATGAACATGGCCTTGAGAGATCCCGCGCGGGCTCGCTCCAACATCTCGATGAGAGACGCTCCTTTGTCAGTTGGAAGTTCGCCTTTCCATTGTTTCGCGATCCGTTCGCGCTCTGTGTCGTTGGTGATGGGCTGTGCTCCGGGAAGCAGCTCGGTGACGGTTCCCATTTCGATCGCGCCCTGGTCGTTATTTTCTTCGGCGAGCGGGGCAAATCCACAGCCAGGCGCATCCAACTTCCCTGTCAGAAGAAGGAGATCGAGGAGGGTCAAACACCCACTGTAGCCCTGTTCGCTTCGCAACAAGAGCTGCCCGGCCATGATCACGACCCGGCGCGCTCCTGCCGCCGCTTTGGCTGCCCTCACAAACGCATCCGGCTCGATCCCGGTGGCTGCCTGGAGGTCTTGCCACGAGATCTGTTGTAGTGCGTTCGTCATGGCGTTGACATACGTCGGATGTCGTTGCGCGAGGTCAGGTTGTGTCAAATTCTGTTCGAGGACGGCCTTCACCAGACCGACGATCGCATGGTGCGTGTCGCTGGTCGGAATACGGAAATGATGGTGCGAAAGATTGGCGATATTGCTCATCGTATCGACGACGGGTTCCAGTGATTCGATCGTGATCAGCGTCGCCTGGCGCTTCTTGACAGCCTCTTTCACTTTGAGACCGGTGATGGGATTGGTCTCGGTGATGTTCGTGCCGACGAGGATGAGGACATCCGCGTCCAGGATGTCCTCGAAGGTGACGGTCCATCGATGCGTCCCTTGCACGAGTTGCATGGCCTGTAGGCCATTGACGTGGCCATAACGCGCGCTGCTGTCGATATGGTTGGTCCCGATCGCCATACGGAGAAATTTCTGAAACAGATACAGTTCCTCGTTGGTGCACCGCCCTGAGATCAGCCCACCGAAGCTCGGTCCACCATGGGCAGCTTTAATCTCGTTCACACGATCCGCAACATATTCCAGGGCTTCTTCCCATGTGACTTGCACGAGTGCGCCGTGACGCCGAATGAGGGGATGAGTGAGCCGCTGGGGATGACTGGTCGCATGGAATCCAAAAAATCCACGAGCACACAGGTCACCGTTGTTGCGTCCCGCTCCATGTGCCGAGTTCACCTCAATGAGTTCCTGTCCCTTCGTCTGGACGGTCATTTGACACCCATCTCCGCAGTAGCCGCAGATGGTTTCGGCTCGTTTCAACATCCAGGGTCGATATTCGTACATGGACAGCCGGCTGGTAATCGCTCCGACCGGGCAGATCTGGACGCAGCCTCCGCAGAACTCGCAATCGAGCGGGTGAAAACCGAAGTGCTTGATTTCCGTCATGGTGCCGCGACCGACCGGGGCCAGCGCTTTGACGTCCATGACTTCATCGCAGTATCGGACGCAGCGGAGGCACTGCACGCAGCGATTCATCTGTGTTTCAATGAGTGGGCTGAAATACTCCTTTTGGAAGACGCGCTTGGTTTCCGTGAACCGACTGGTTGCGGTGTACTGGTGAGAAAAGTCTTGGAGGTCGCATTTTCCACCCTGATCGCAGACCGGGCAATCGAGTGGATGGTTGGCGAGGATGAACTCGAGCACTGATTTATGGGCGTCGTTGACCACCGTGGTGGCGGTCCGTACGTTCATGCCTTCATCAACCGGCGTGCTGCATGCCGTTTGTAACTTGGGCACCTTTTCAATTTCAACCAGGCACATGCGGCAATTGGCATCCGGCTTGAGTTTCGGGTGGTAGCAGAAATGCGGAATCATGACGCCGACACGGCGGGCGGCCTCGATCACCAACGTGCCTTTGGGGACGTTGACCGTCATCCCGTCGATCATGATGCGAACCATCTGTGCCGTGGGGGTCGTCATCGTCTTGCCACCGGTTCAGGTCTGATTAAATTCGCGGCTTCTGCTTCATTGATGAGATCAACGTATTCATGACGCCAGTGCTTGAGCGTGCTTTGAATCGGAGCGACTTCTGCGTCACCGAAGGCACAGACCGTGCGGCCTGCGATGTTTTTGCATAGATCCAACAAGGTTTCAAGATCCTCCATCCGGCCACGTTTCGCAAAGATTCTGCGCATGGTCTGGACGAGCCAGGAACTGCCTTCTCGGCACGGGCTACATTTCCCACAAGACTCATGGTAGAAAAATTCCATCAGCCGAAGCGCCGCCCAGACCATGCTGGTGCCTTCTTCCATCACGGTCACGCCACCGGAACCCAGCATCGATCCTGCTGCCGCGACATGTTCGAAATCTAGTTTCACGTCGAGATGAGCCGGAGTCAGAAACGGCGCTGACGCGCCACCGGGAATAAAGGCTTTCAGGGGCTTGTTCGACCGCATGCCACCAGCATACTCGTACACTAATTCTCGGACGGTCATGCCCATCGGAACTTCGTAATTGCCTGGTCGTTTCACATGTCCGCTCACACAGAAGACTCGAGTGCCGGTGCTCTTCGGCGGCGACCCGATCGCCGCAAACCATTCGGGGCCTCGGGTGATGATGTGGGGGAGGTTCGCCAGCGTCTCGACGTTGTTGACGACAGTCGGCTTGTTATAGAGCCCATGCGTGGCGGGAAACGGTGGCTTAATGCGAGGAAGGCCACGTTTGCCTTCAAGCGATTCCAATAGGGCGGTTTCTTCACCGCAGATGTAGGCGCCTGCTCCGCGATGCACCCACACGTCGACATTGATGCCGGAGCCTAAAACATTCTTGCCGATATAACCGGCGGCTCGTGCTTCACCGATGGCATGCTCCAAAATCTTTGAGCCGAGAACCATTTCGCCACGAATGTAGATATAGGCGGTTTCTGAGCCGATGGCGTAGCAGGCCAACACGATGCCTTCTAAGACTTGATGGGGGTCCCGTTCCATGAGTTGCCGGTCCTTAAACGTGCCCGGCTCGCTCTCGTCGGCGTTGCAGCACAGGTAGCGGGGTCCTTGATAATCTTTCGGGAGGAATCCCCACTTCACGCCGGTCGGGAATCCTGCGCCGCCTCGACCGCGCAGGCCTGATTTTCGGACGATGGCTGTGACGTCTGCTGGGGCGATCTTTCCGAGGGTATTGCGCAAGGCTTGATAGCCGCCCGTTTTTTCATAGTCCGCCAGAGACCCGGTATAGCCGGGTTGCATCATATTTTTCAGAAGAATGAGTTCGTGTTTCGGCATAGGATCGTTACACGCTAAACGTACAATAAACAGGGGCGTGCCCGCTTCCCCAACGTCTCACTACTTACGTCTTTACCGGTTCTGGCCACATGAACGGCCCGCTTTTCAGCGGGCTGGTTCCAGTGGATCGGAGATCGGTCAAAATCCGGTCCAGTTTGTTTTCGGTCAATTGCTCGTAATAGTCCTCGTTGATTTGCATCATAGGGCCGGTCCCGCAAGCCGCCAAACACTCCACCACGCTGAGACTAAACAGGCCATCCGCGGTCGATTCCCCCGGCCCAATGCCCAACTTCGTCTTGATCCATTCGATCACGGTGTCTGAACCGACGAGGGCGCACATGAGGGATTTGCACACTTGAATATGGAACGTGCCCGCCGGTTTCAGATTAAACATCGTGTAAAAGGTGATCGTCTCATAGACTTGGGGAGGCGTCAGTCTGAGAAGATGGGCGATCTCCTGCATCGCCGACTCGGTCACATAGCCCTGATCACGCTGGGCGACGTAGAGGAGTGGGATTAACGCGGAGCGCCTAACCGGATAGCGTGACAGGATGTCCGCGATTTCGTCTTTATATTTTTCTAAGAACGTCATGCTGCCACAGTCCTGGTACTGATACGTGCGCAAGGGGCAAGCTGACAAGCTCCGGATATCAGCCACTCATGTCTCACCGATCACATTCCCCCATGACCACATCATAGGTCCCGAAAATCGTGATGATGTCGGAAATCAAATAGCCACGCGCCATATGGTCGAATGCACCCAGGTGAATAAAAGAAGGAGACCGTATTTTCAGCCGGTAGGGGCGGGGGCTCCCGTCACTGATGATGAAAAACCCCAATTCCCCCTTAGGCGCTTCGGTCGCACAATACGTTTCCCCCTTCGGGGGCTTAAACCCTTGCGTGAAGATGACGAAATGGTGAATCAAGCTTTCCATGTCACGCATCACTTGCAGCTTCGGCGGCGGAATGTATTGCGGTATATCGGCGATGATGGGTCCAGGCGGCATCTGGTCGAGACATTGCGAGATGATCCGCGCGCTCTGGCGCATCTCTTCGACACGAATCCAATAGCGATCGTAGGTGTCGCCATTTTTCCCCACCGGCACGTCCCAGTCCACCTTATGGTAGACCCCGTAGGGCTCGAGTTTACGTACATCGTAGGACACGCCGGATCCCCGCAAGGTCGGGCCGGTCATGCCGAAATTGATGGCATCCTCTCCAGAGATGACGGCGATATGCTTGGTTCGTCCCAGCCAAATCCGATTGCTCGCGAGCAGGGAATCGTACTCATCCACCTTCTGGGGGAAGGTCTCCAAGAACTCCTTCAGGCGGGCCACTAATTCCGGAGTGAAGTCGCTATCTACGCCGCCGATCCGATAATAATTCAACGTCAGCCTGGCACCACACAGCCGTTCGAACATGTCGAGCAAGGTTTCCCGCTCGCGAAATGTCCAGAAGAAGACCGTCATGGCTCCGATATCCAAGGCCTGGGCGCCCAACCAGAACAGATGTCCCAAAATGCGCTGCATCTCCGCGACAAGGGTGCGGATATACTCCGCTCGTTCAGGCACGGTGATATCGAGGAGTTTCTCAACGGCCCGGACATAGGCGTAGTTATTCGCCATCGCGCAGACATAGTCGAGGCGGTCGGTATGAGGGATGATCTGCATGTAGGCCAGACCTTCGGCCAGTTTTTCCACTCCCCGATGGAGATAGCCGAGATCCGGTGTCGCCTTGACGATCCGTTCTCCATCCAGCTCCAGGACAACCCGCACAACCCCATGCGTGCTTGGATGTTGCGGGCCCATGTTCAACAACAGTTCTTCCCGCCGGTTTGACGAAGAGCCGTTCGGCTCCAACAGGAATACCTTCCTGTCGGCTTCGGACACTTCACTTTCGACCTGCTCCACCGGCGGCTCATCCAGGCGAGGGATAAAGTCGAACTGGCTGCGCCAGCCGCGGCCTTCCGTCGGGAAATCCTTTCGTAACGGATAGCCTTCCGCATAGTCTTCCGGCAGAAGGATGCGGCGCAGGTCCGGGTGGCCTGTAAACCGAATTCCCATCATGTCGTACACTTCCCGTTCCAAGAACGTCGCGCCTTGCCAGACACTTGTCACGGAATCTAGTGACGGGTTGTCTTCAGTGATCCGTGCTTTTAGGCGAATTCGTTTGCCGTGCGGGAGAGATAACAAGAGATAGATGACTTCAAACCGCTGTTGATCGGATGGATAGTCAGCGGAGCAGATATCGGTGATGTGGTCAAAGCACGCCTCGGGGTCGTCGTGCAAAAACCGGGCGATCTCCAAGATCCTTGATGCAGCGACATGGACGGTCACTTCCGATCGGGCCGTGTCGACATCGACGGAAAGGACCCCTTCCGGGAACTTCTTGAGTAAGGTTTCAATGAGGGATTGCATAAGTTCTTGCTGCCGCTGACAAGCTGACACATCGGAGAGCTGACAGGCGCGAGTATAGTACCTGCCAGCTTGTCAGTTACTTCACGAAGACTTTCTCGCGCTGAATCTTCTCCTGTAACTTTAATAGTCCGTCCAGCAAGGCCTCTGGTCTCGGTGGACACCCGGGTACATAGACGTCGACCGGTATAATTTGATCCACACCCTGCACGACCGCGTAGCTGTTGTAATGATTGCCCGAGGTCGCGCACGAGCCCATGCAGATGACGTATCGGGGTTCAGGCATCTGGTCGTAAATCCGTCGAATGACCGGGGCCATTTTGCGTGAGACCGTTCCCGCGACGATCATGAGATCCGATTGCCTGGGCGAGGCGCGAAAGACTCCGGCGCCGAAGCGGTCCAGGTCGTATCGGGAAGAGACGCTCGCGATCATCTCGATGGCGCAGCAGGCCAGTCCGAAGGTCATGGGCCAGAGCGCGGACTTTCGGGCCCAGTTGACGACCGCGTCCAGATTCGTTGTTATGATGTTCGCGTCAAACTGGCGCTCCAACAGACTCACGTGTTCTAACGCCCTTTCTCAGATGGAGGGGAGGCCCAGCTTCCCTTCAATCCCACTCCAACGCCCCTTTTTTCCATGCGTACCAGAATCCCACCACCAGAATGGCGATGAACAGGATCATCTCCACTAATCCAACCAGTCCGAGACTGGTGAAGGCAATGGCCCAAGGAAACATAAAGACAATTTCAATATCGAAGATCACAAACAGCATCGCGATGACGTAATACCGCATCGGAAACTGGACACGGGCGTCCTGAAACAGCGGGCTCCCGCTCTCGTAGGGGGCCAACTTTGCCCGATAGGGCTGATTTGGACGGACGAACCAGCCGAGCAAGAGCGTCAGTGTCCCCAAGGCGATGCCCACGCCGATGAACATGAGGATCGGGACATAGTTATCTGGGACGGCTGTGTCGCCCATTCAGACCTCAGAACACCTTGCGGAAGGTTAGTGATGCCGTCATATGTAGTTCCTCAGGCAGCAGATTGCGTTGCCAGTGCTGAACCAAAGAATGGCTTGTACTGCAAACCGTCGAGTTCAGGGCGCGCGAGGCCTTTGTGCTGGATGAGCACCTTGAAGGTCGTGCCCATCCCGTTTGGCCTAAGCAGATGAATCGCTGCGTTGAACTCCGGGCTGTCCTGTTCCAACTTCGCAATCATCTGTTCGACACCGAGTCCCATGAGAAAACTCATCTGGTTCGTGAAGCCGGTCGTCTGGAGTCCCTGTTCTTCGCCGGTTGCCGCCAAGCACGAAAAATCCACATGGGCGGTCATATCTTGATCTCCCACCCGGAGGAACGGATCTTCATTGACGGATTGCTGTGAGTAGCAGAGAAATGTCCCACCTTTTCGGTCGGACCGATAGAGGTCCTGTGCCGTGTGGCCATAATCGATGGTGAGCACAAAGCCACGATCCAGATGTTGAGCGACTTGCTTCATCCAATCCAGGGCTTGGAGATTGATCTCGGTTCGATAGCCTTCCGGCCACTCAGGACTCAACCGGTCTAGGTGCACGGCGAGGGCATCGGAGGACAGCGGCTTGAGACATTCAATGAACTGTCCATCTCGATAGTCCACCCAGCGTTCCTTGATTCCTTCTGCTGTGACCTGGACGCGGTGGACGGAAAACGAATCGACGAGCTCATTACTCAAGATTAACCCAGTCAGACCATGAGGAGCCACAGTCGGAAGATCCTCTGCCCATGTCAGGAGAGCTGCTCGATCCAGCCAAGGAGCTAGGTTCCTGCGCTGCATCTCGCGCATGGCCGGGCTTCGGTCGATCAGGACATACCGAAGACGCTGAAAAAACGAACAGTAGCGATGCGCGCACGTTTCCAGAATATGTTTCGCCAATAGGCCTTTGCCAGGCCCCATTTCAACGATGGTAAAGGAAGGGGGTTGGCCGAGTAATCGGTACATTTGTTCGGCTTGTGCGGCCAGAGCGTGCCCAAGGATGGGATGGACATCTGAGCTTGTGTAAAAATCACCTCGCCAACCGATCCGTTCGTGGGCTGGTGGAGTACTACGCATGTAATAGCCAAATTGTGGGTGGTACAGCGCTAACTCCATGAAACGTGCGAACGGGATCGGGCCTGACGTAGCGATCTCAGAGGCAATAGTAGCAACAAGTTCCGGGTGCCCTGTGCTCACGGAAAGCTCCAAATTCACCAGCCTAGATGAAAAAAGCAACACCCCTAGCCTATGGGCAACGTCAGCCCATCGCGTAGTGTCGAAGGGGCCGTAGAGTAGCCTTCGGAAGTGCGTTAAGTCAAGGCAGAGTCAGGGGGAATGAGGCGATGCCGTGATGTGGGAATGGATACAAGATTACGTGCGATTGTGGGTGCTGTGATGGCTTGCTAATAGTTTCAGTTGCCGTAGGCGAGAGAGCACATTATACGGGATACGGGGGCAGAAGACCCAGGCGCTCACGGCCGATCCCTTCTTCACGTTCCGTGGCACTTTTTATATTTCTTGCCGCTGCCACAGGGGCAGGGATCATTGCGGCCAACCTTGTTTTCTGTCCTCTGGGCGGGGGCCTGTGTCGTGATCGGTTCATCGCCGCGATTCAAGATGAGTTTGGGTTGTGGATGCGACATGATCGGTTGTGGCGGAGAAGCCGGCTGTTCGCCTTCATGGCGGACGGCCTGCACATGGAAGAGCCGATCAAGGGTGTCGGATTTAACCCGGTCCATCATGCCGGCGAACAGATCGAACCCCTCACGCTTATACTCAACTAATGGATCTTTCTGTCCGTAGCCACGAAGGCCGATGCCGTCTCGTAAGTGGTCCATCCCTAACAGATGGTCCTTCCAATGATGATCGATGACCTGGAGCATGAATGTCTTCTCAAGAAAGCGCATCAGGTCAGGTCCCAGCTCTTGCTCCTTCTTGGCATAGGCGTCCCGAACCTGGGTGCGAAGGTCTTCCAGTAAGGCATCACGCCCGACATCCCGGAGGGAGTCTCCACTGTCATGCTTGCCCTGTGTGATATCCAGGCCGAACTGGCCATGCATGACTTCGGTCAAACCTTTGACGTCCCACTCTTCCGGGTATTGATCAGGGGGGCAATACACGCTAAGAGACGATTCCACCGAGCTTCCCATCATGTCATGCAGATCGGTGGTCAAGTTCTCTCCGCTCAGCACGGCGCGGCGATGGCGATAGATCACCTCACGCTGCTTGTTCATGACATCATCGTATTCGAGGAGCTGCTTGCGGATTTCGAAGTTATGGGCTTCGACCTTCTTCTGCGCATTCGCGATGGCGCGGGTTACCATACCGTGTTCGATGGGCACTCCTTCTTCCATCCCGAGCTTGAGCATCAACTGAGACACTCGTTCGGAGGCGAAGATGCGCATCAGGTCGTCTTCCAACGACAGGTAAAATCGAGAGGTACCTGGATCACCCTGGCGACCGGCCCGTCCACGAAGCTGATTGTCGATCCGGCGGCTCTCGTGCCGTTCGGTGCCGAGGATGTGAAGCCCGCCAGCCGCGATGACATCCTGCTTATCCTTCTCACAGTCGGACCGGATGCCTTCATAGATTTCGAGCTTGCGGCTCTCGGGGATGTTCTCTTCTCGATAGAGGACTTGCTTGTACATGAAATCAGGATTGCCGCCCAACAGAATATCGGTTCCGCGTCCGGCCATGTTGGTGGCGATCGTCACCGCGCCTTTGCGCCCGGCTTGCGCGACGATTTCGGCTTCTCGCTCATGCTGCTTCGCGTTGAGGACGTTATGTTTCACACCATTGCGGCTCAGTAGGCCAGAAATTTTTTCAGATTTCTCAATGGAAATGGTCCCAACGAGCACCGGCTGGCCACGCTCCTGACAGTCTTTGATCTCTTCGACAATCGCGGCGAATTTTTCTTTCTCCGTCCGATACACCACATCGGCATAATCTTGCCGAATCATTTGGCGGTTGGTGGGGACAACGTTGACGTCGAGGTTGTAGATCTTGGCGAACTCAGCCGCTTCCGTATCCGCGGTGCCGGTCATGCCGCTGAGCTTCTTGTACATGCGGAAATAATTCTGGAAGGTCACGGATGCAAGCGTCTGATTCTCATTGGCGATCTTCACGCCTTCTTTGGCCTCGACGGCCTGATGCAGCCCATCGCTCCACCGGCGGCCCGGCATCAAGCGCCCGGTAAACTCATCCACGATAATGACTTCGCCGTCCTTCACAACGTAGTCCACGTCTCGCTTATAGAGCGTGTAGGCTTGTAACGCTTTCACTACATGGTGAACCATGTCCATGTGGGCTGGGTCGTACAGATTATCCACGCCGAGTAGTTTTTCGACGCGCACATTGCCGTCTTCCGTCAGCGAAGCGGTCTTGGTCTTTTCTTCGATGGTGTAGTCTGTTTCGGCTTTGAGTTGTGGAATAATCGCGTTGATTCGGTAATAGAGGTCGGTGGTCTGGTCGGTCGGGCCCGAGATGATCAACGGCGTCCGCGCTTCGTCGATCAAAATGCTGTCGACTTCGTCGACGATGGCGAAGTTCAACTCGCGCTGGACACATTGACGCAAATCGTTGACCACCAGGTTATCGCGGAGGTAGTCGAATCCGTACTCGTTGTTCGTTCCGTAGGTGATGTCGGCGCGATAGGCTTCCGGTCTGGTGCATGGTCGAAGATGTTGCAGCCGTTTATCGGATGCATCAAATGTTGGGTCATAGATGAATGACGCGTCGTGCTGAATGATTCCGGTGGACAGCCCCAATGCATGATAGAGCTGAGCCATCCATTGTGCGTCACGTCTGGCGAGATAATCGTTCACGGTGACCAGATAGGCGCCTTTGCCCTCTAATGCGTTCAGATAGATCGCTAATGTTGCAACGAGCGTTTTCCCTTCGCCCGTTTTCATTTCGGCGATCCGGCCGCGGTTGAGAATCATGCCGCCGATCAGCTGGACATCGAAATGCCGCATGTTGAGCTTGCGCCGGGACATTTCCCGACAGACGGCAAAGGCTTCGGGGAGGATATCGTCCAATGTCTGACCGGCCGCAAGCCGCTTCTTGAAGTCCTGAGTCTTGTCAGCCAAAGCCTCATCAGAGAGTGGAGTGAGACTGGCCTCTAGGCCGTTGATCTGCTCCACGATTGGTCGTAGAGCTTTGATTTCACGATCGTTTTTGCTGCCGAAAATCAGATTGAGTACTTTCGTAACCATAGGGGTAATAGAGAATGATGTAGTGAGATGAAAGTCGTTCTAGATGTATACGTGTCGGTGCCTTAAATAGCCGAGGCAGTATACAGCATCTTTTCAGTGAATCCTACCTGATCCTCTGGCAGCATCTCTCTTCGGTGGCTTGACAGGTGTTGTTCTGGTCGCCTACTATTTGCGAACTGTTCCATCTATAGCACCAGTAGGTATGTCTAGGTCAATATAGTCCTACTCAGGAAGTGCCTTAATAGCATGGGTCACACATTCCGAAAATTCCTGTCGATGTCTCTTGTGCTCTGTGTCCTCGCGATAGGTGGATTGGCTCAAGCGCAATCTGCGGAACATGCCGGGCACCATGCGCAGCATCAAGCGGCGACACATGGGACGTTGCTCTGTTCCTGGATGTGTGCCGCTGGTACGGTCCTCGACACTGAAGTTGTCGTGATTCATGCCGAGCGTAACCCCATCGCGCTTGTTTCGATCGTTCATTCCATCGACTCTTTTTCCGAACCCCCCCGCATCTGTTCCAGCCGCGCTCCTCCGTCCATCTCCTCATAAATAAGCCTTCGTCGCGTTTGTCAGGGCTAATTGGGTCATAAGAGACCACGCGGCGGTTCCTCGCTCTGTAGGCGATTCGATGTTGTTCCTGGGAAAGGGAGCCCTGGGCATCATGGCAGTCATGCGTTCCATATTCTCGCTATTATTGTTGGTGCAGGTCTCTTACATGGTCTTTCGCAGGGAACTCACTCAGATTATTGACAACCTATTTTAGTGTGAGCAAGTCATTCCGGTTGACGGAAAGTAGTTCATCACGAATTCATGACGGTGGGTAAGGAGACGACAATGATGAGAACGCACCATCCATCCAAGCTTTGGTTGCTCGCCCTCAGCGTCACACTTGTGGTCAGCAGTGGTCTGGTCTGGGCGATGGGGTCCCGGGTCCCTACGGTCGGGACGGCTGCCGAAGATTTTCGTTTGGTTGACTTAGAAGGCAAGCCGCAGAGTCTCAGCCAGTATCGCGGCAAGGTCGTGCTTGTGAATTTCTGGGCGACCTGGTGCAAGCCCTGCACGACGGAGATGCCCGCGATGCAGGCCACGTATGACAAGCTTCGTGAGAAGGGCTTCGTGGTGCTGGCAGTCAACGAACTGGAAGACGAGGCTAATGTACGAGAGCACATCAAGCAACACGGGCATACGTTCCCGGTGTTGATGGATCGAGACAACAAAGTCGCGAACCAGTTCGGAGTCTTCGGATTGCCGGTCAGCGTGTTTATCGACGAAAAGGGCGTTGTTCAAGAATATATCAAGGGCGGTCTGCTGACTGAGCAGGTGATTCTCGACGCGGTGGCACGGATTCAGAAACCGGAAGCGATGAAGGCGGCCTCTCTGCACTAACCAGACGGCATGACGATGAACGTAAGACGACCTGCCATAGTTTGGGGATTGTTGCTTGTCATCGTGATGATGAGCGGGTTCACGGCTGCCCATCCATGGGTAGGTGATTGATTGCAAGAAGAGTGTCTTGTCCGAGCAGGCTGCCCTCCGGCTCGGATCAGCGTGGGACGGAGGCGCACCTCCCTTGGCCTCCGCCCCGCACTTTCTCAGCAGGATGCTGAAAAAGTCCGCCAGCGGCGTTCTCGCATCGCTCAGAGGCTCAACGTACCGAAGCGTACGTCTCGCCTCTTTGCTCGCTGCGGCCTTGCCGGACGTGCTTTTTGAGTATCCTGCGTGACGCGTTAGTATCGTCTCGCACCTTGATGTTTGTGGTGGTCTATGAAGTGGCGGAAGGACATACGACATGATCTCGGTCGATGACAATCGGTTCTTTTTCCCAGCCTGGGGCATCTCGCTGACGTTGCACGGCTTCGCGGTTGGGTTGGCGGTGATGTTTGCAACGCAGGTCAAGCCCCTCTTATCTGAGGAGGTCTTCCAGTGGGACGTGGCCTTGGTAGAGGCAACGACGCCTAATCCCAGGACAGAACACGTTGAATCGGTCGTGCCTCCCCCCCAACCGACTGCAAAGGCGACCCCTCCGGTACCGAAGATACTCCAACCAATACGAGCGACGGCACAAGCTGCGGAGCCACCGCGACCGACGATTGAAACAGTCCGACCAATTGAACAGAAGGTGGAGCGTCCTCAGGTACATGAAGAGCCGGTTGAGCAATCGATCGCCGAAGTCGCTGAGCCAAAGTCCGAGCCGGTTGCCGTGGTTGCTTCTCTCGAACCGGTCGAGTCCCCTCCTGTTCAGCAAGAGTCGGTTGCAGCAGCTCCTCCATCCTCTCCCGAAGCTCCTGTTACTCAAGAGGCTCCCGCACTCGCTTCGTCTCAGGATAGTTCTGTGGATGCCGCTCCGGTGCAGGTGACCAGGGCTGCTGGACCGAGTGCTGAAGCTAAAATCGATCATCAGTGGCTGGCCGAGTCGCTCTGGCGGCGGGTGGCGGAACTCAAACGCTATCCGAATTCGGCCCGCATGAATAGTCAAGAGGGGAAGGTGATTCTGAAGGCGGTCATCCGTGCTGATGGCCACTTGGCAGACGTCTTTGTCCTGAAAAGCTCGGGATACAGCGCGCTCGATGCAGCGGCGATGGAGGCGGTGAGACTCGCCTGTCCACTTCACATGAAACATGCCATCGGCAAGCCGCAAATCGTTGTGAGCCTTCCGATTGTCTATAGTTTAGCCAACTGAGCGTGGGTGAATTTGATGGTCATCAAGGACTCGAACAGATTCACGATCATGAAGGGGGATTGATGAAGAGATTCGCTGCGGCACTCCTTGTGATGCTGCCATCGCTTGTCGCGATACCGGCGTGGGCTGAGACGTCCGAGCCAGCCATCCGGCTGGGGCCTAAGAGCATGACCGTCCACCAAGTGAAGAGCGTGGTCGGCCCGTCGGTTCAGATCGATAACCAAGGATTTATCTCAGCTGCCTGGGTGGAGGAAGAGAAGGAAACCCGCACGATCTTGTTTGCGAAATCGGACAAGCCAGGTGGTCCCCTTGGAACTCCAGTCCCCGTCAACCAGCCAACCGAGTATGTCTATTATCGGCAAGAATCTCCAGCTGTAGCTATTCGCGGGAATGACGTGTTTGTGACCTGGTCGCAGACGCATCCGAAGATCACGCCGGAGAAGCCGTTTGCCGGAGAGCTGCGGCTCAGCCGATCCACCGATGGAGGGCGGACGTTCGTACCATCAGTGCTCGTGAACGACGACGGTCAAGTCATTCAGCACACGTTCGATTCGATTCATGTCGCCCCGGATGGGGTTGTGCACATGGCTTGGATCGACGGCCGCGAAGGGAAAAAGGAACCAGGAACATTCGTGGCGAGATCGACGGATCAGGGTCGCACGATCGCGAAGAACCTTAAGATCGACGACGAGACCTGCGTCTGCTGCAGGACGACAGTTGCGACATCTACCGATGGAGTGGCCTACGTCGCGTGGCGAAAGATTTTCGAGGGCAATATTCGTGAGACTGTCGTCTCGCGATCGACTGACGGCGGTGAAACATTTTCTTCGTCGGTTGTGGTCGGCAATGATCGGTGGGTCTATCCGGCCTGCCCCCATCGTCCGGCCTCCCTCGCGGTTGATCGACAAGGGCGGCTCTATGTGGTGTGGTACACCGAGGGCGCCGATGAGATGCCTGCGATCTACCTGGCCTATTCCGACGATCAGGGCAAAACGTTTTCAAACAAGCAACAGCTCAATCGTTCCAAGGGGACTTTCCCCGACCATCCGCAGATGGCGGTCGATCCGGCAGGACGGATTGCCGTGGTCTGGGAAGAACAGTCACCTGTTCGCCGGGAGGTCGTGGCCAGCTTTTCTCTCGATCGTGGTCGGTCGTTCAATGCGCCGATCAAGCTGAACGAGAAAAATGGACAGACGCCGACAGTGGCAGTCAATCAGTCTGGAACGGTGGTGATGGGGTGGAAGGAACATGCCATGCCGGCACACCGGCTGGTTCTCCAAACCATGCAGTTTCCACTGGTCAACGTGACGGCGGAAAAGACCGGAGATCATGGACCGTAAAACACGCGATTTGCTGAGTGGTCTATTTCTTTCCGGGTGTCTGCTGACTCTTGACGCCGGCGCTTCGCTACATGCTGCTACCGCAGCGAGCGATCCCTTTGCCGCGCTGCGTGTCACACGAATCACGGCTGGTGCACCGATCGCAGCGTTCGACCTCCAGGGGCTCGATGGCGGAACGGTCCACTCCAAAGAACTGGCAGGGAAGGTCGTACTCCTGAACTTCTGGGCGACGTGGTGCGGGCCTTGTAAAGAGGAAATGCCCTCGCTTGCCAAACTCCAGTCACAGTTCGATCCCACGCAGTTTCAGGTCGTGACGATTACCACGGACATGCATCCCTTAGGGATCAAGCAGTTTCTCGATCATCTGGGCATCCGACTGCCCGTGCTGTTCGATCAGCATGAAGACGTTTCGAGGTCCTTCATGGTGCGGGGTTTGCCGACGACCGTCCTCATTACACAAGACGGTCGAGCTATTGGTCGTGCCGTCGGACCTCGAGCCTGGGATAGTGAAGAGTCAGCCGCGCTGGTGCGGCATGTCCTTGAAGGCATGCCATGAAGCGTTGGTTCGCACCACTGGTTGTCGGGATGGTCCTGCTCTACAGCGTGCTTGCAGTAGGGGCGGCAGGCTGTCTCTTCATGCCGAGAGACAAGGCGGATCATGCTCACCACGGTTCTTCTCATGCCGGCCACTCCATGTTTTGTGCCTGGGCCTGTCAGGTAAATCCAACGGTCGGCATTCATGCCACCGCACCAGCCCTCGTCAGCATTATCTTCGTGACGATGCAGCGGCTGGTGAGCGCACCCCCCCAAGCCCGTCTCGTTAGCACGGTTTCTCGTTCTCGCGCGCCGCCTCGCTAATCATCTTCTAGATTCACATCGTGTTTGTCGGGTTATGGACGGGGATCCTTATGGGGGTTCCGCGTCGACCGGTTTCTTTCAACCACATGGAGGGAGTGAGCAATCATGTTTGGAGGGGTACGAGCGTTTCGAGTGGGATATACGATGGCAGTTGGTTTAGTCGCGTTGTTGGCAGTCGGAGGCGAAGGAATCGCGCAAGAAGCGCCTTCTGCCGATCCGTCCGCCTTGCCGCGTGAGAGAGAGCTGCGCGATCAGCTCAAGACCATTCTGCAGGAATTGGACGAGTTACAGCAGAAAAAAGATTCGACGAAACCGGAAGCGGAGCGCCAACCCATCATCAAGGAGAAGAAGGTCGAGTCGCCTTCCGCAGAGGCCGAAATGGTCACTCCCACTGAAACACAACCGGATTTCGATCTGTCTGATATGAGCATCGTCAGCAAGCGTCTACAGAAGAGACCGGAAGGTGTCTCGCTTTCCGCGACGCTTCCTTCTGAAACAGAGTCGCAGCCGTCCAGAACCATGAAGGAATCCATGGAATCACTTCCCGGTGTGGTGCTGCGGCAGGCCAACGGGCCTCGCGACTTCAGCATGATGATCCGTGGGCAGGGCGCCAAGACGACCTTTGCTATTCGGGATATCAAGGTCTACGAAGACGGATTCATCCAGACCCAATCCGACGGCCTTTCGCGGCTCGACATTCATGATCCGTGGTTCATGCGAAGCGTGGAAGTGATTCGAGGCGCGTCCTCCTCCCTGTACGACAATTATGCGTTGGGTGGGATGGTCCACTTCCGCACCAGGCGAGGCAGCGACATTCGCGGGCTGGAGACCTTCTTTTCGGGCGGGTCCTATGGATATCAGAAGTACGGGGTTGCCATCGGTCAGGAAACGGAGAAGTTCGATATCGCCATGTTCGGGAGTCATTCATCGGAAGACGGCTATATCAGGCACAGCAATTTCAGCACCCAAACACTCAACTTCAATGTTCGCTACAAGATCGATGACCGGCAGAATTTCTACTTCAAGGCCATCACCAATTGGCTCAACACGAAAGTACCGACGAGACTCACGCAGAATCAGTTTTTTTCCGATGAGCGGCAGGCCGGCGGTGCTCAGACAACGTGTACGCCTGGAACGTTCAGCGGCGGCTGCGCCAATGCGCTTTTGCTCAATCAAAGTCGGGTCGATCGGCGCACGATTGTCGGCGGAATCTACGAGCGGCAGATCGATGCGAATACCGTCTTGACCGTCGAGGCGGATTACGACGTCAAGGATATCCAGCAGTCATTTTCGCAAGTGAGCGAGAACACGAACCCCAACTACAAGAGCTATGCCGATTTACGTCATGACGGTAAGTTGGGGGCCTTGCCTTTGCGGAGCTATGTGGGTTTCTTCGTCAATCAAATGGAGCAGAAGGGCAACTCCTTCCAGAATCTGGCGGATAGCTTTGGGACCAAAGGGACGTTGATCCAGAACAGCCGTGGGTCCATTTTCAATATCGGTGGCCGTATCCGCGAGGAATTGGAATTCTTGCCGAACTGGATCTTGGCGGTTGGGCTCGGGTTTGAACAGTCTCGCCTCAGCGTGCATGCCACGAACTACGATGCGACCGGTGCGTTGGCTTCACGCTCGAGCGCGAACCGCACCTTTTCCAACTGGGCACCAGAAGGGTCAATCACCTGGAAACCGTCACCTGACTACCGCTATTGGATCAGGGCGTCGACCGGGTACGGCATCCCACAATTCGCTGCCCTGCTGCGTGATCCCATCACAGGGCAACCTGGCACCAACTTTAGCTTGAAGCCACAGAAAAACCTGAACTTGGAAATCGGCACGGAGATGAAGCTGCATCCGACGTTGTTGGTCCATGTCGCTGCGTTTTACACCTTTTATAAAGACGAAATCATTACGCAGGTTATTTCCGGGAATAACACGGCTTCAGTGAATGCCGACTCTTCCCGGTACCGCGGAGTCGAAGTCTTCGCCGATTGGCGGCCGGTGACGGGGCTGCGGGTCTCCGGCGCCTATACACATATCGACTCGGAGTACATTAATTTCTCGGATCGGACGGCTGCCGGATTCCTGGTCCGTGATGGAAAACATGTGCCGAATGTGCCGACCGACATCTTGAACGGCAAGCTGGAGTACTACCATGCGCCGGCGGGGTTGGGCGCGTGGATCGAAGGCAACTATTCCAACAGCTATTTCTTGAATAACAGTAATACGTTTGGATTTCCCTCCTATGTGATCGGGAACGTCAATGTGTACAAGAATATCGAAATTCCAAAATCGTCATGGTTCCGATTCGCGAAAGTGTTTATCGAAGTCGATAACGTAGCCGATACGAAATATGCCGCCTCTGGACAGGTCATCGGTGGTGAAAATCATGCCGCGGCTGCAGGCCAACAGATTTTCTTCGCTGGATACGGACGGGCAATTTACGGCGGTGTCACGCTTGGGCTCTTTTAGTAGAGTGATACGAGCGATCGAAGCATGACTCCCTTACTCGGAATAAAAGGATCGGTGATCGGTTCGAGTTTGGTGGTTTCAACTCTCGGCCAGTGCGGGGTGGAGGCGCATGTCCATTGGTCTCTGCCCCGTGCTGTTTCTTCAGCGAGAGATGGAGCGAAGCGAGTGAAGCCCATACAGTTCAAGAACTAAGGAAACCTGCCACGTTCATGAAGGAGGTGTGCAATGCTTATGACGGATAAAGCAAGCAGAGCGTTGACTGGCACCAAGGAAAAAACATTGCTGCGAGTGGGAGAAGCTGCTGCTGTGCTCTCAGTCAGTCGCTGGACGATCTATCGATGGGTAGAGGAAGGGCGATTACGAGGGACAAAGATTGGCAAGGGCAGTGTGCGCATTTTTCGCGATTCAATCACAAGTTTGATTGAGGCCAATCAGAGTGATATGGCCGGTGCATGGCAGAGCGCAAAGCATTCATAGGACCCATCAGTCATCCGTACTTTTTTAGTTTCGCTGTAGCATCCGTGAGCAACCGTCGGTAGACGGCTCCTCATCAGTGAGGTAAAAAACGACACTGTGGTGAGGTGTATGGCTCGTTCTAATATGTCCCGATTGTGTTTGAGTGTTGCCGGGCTCGTGGCCATAGCCTATGGCGCGCTGCTTGTGATGGCGATGAGTTGTGTGCTCGCCCATGCGGATCGGTCTCAGCGTCACCAACATCACCACGATGATCAAGGATCATCCACGCAGACCCTACTCTGTGCGTGGGCATGTCAAGCGACAACAGATACCGCCGTCGCGGTTGGTCTCCCCTCCGCTGTCGTGGGGATGATCATCGGACTGACCGATCTTATTCCCAGCCAACCTGTTCTCTCGACACATTCTTCTGTCATACGGTCTCGTGCACCTCCATCCATCGCTATCTCTTAGTGTCAGGCTCGGATAAGCGATTCCCGCTAGACTCATCGTCCCACGTACGCGTATCCAGCCGCGCACATTTCTTTGCAACGCCAAGATAGCTGTTCGTGTTGTCCGAGCCGGCGGCCCTCCCGCTCGGATGAAAGCGCGGGGCGAAGGTTGCTTGCCTCCTCCTTTGCCCCGCCCTTTTTTAGATGCCTCTAACGGAGATGAATAATCATGAGGAGCAGCGCATGAAAGCAGTTGTTGTTTGTGATCGTACGACATTCACCTGTCCGGCACGTAGGGGCTTACGGTGGCGCTGGGTCATCGGCCTTGCGATCGTGGCCCTGTGGCAATCGATTGTTGTTCCTGTTGCTATTTCGGCGGATGGAGCCTCACCAGAAGAAACCATATCGGGGACGGAAGGTGATTCGAAGAAAGAGGCCGGCGAGTTTACACATGACACGGGCGAATCGGAGGCGCCTATTACCGCGCCGCTCATTGTTGTGCAAGGACAACGCATAGGTCCGGAAGGAACCGGGACCTTGAATTTGCAAGAACAGAGTCGCGGGAGTTCGCGCTTGGGACTGACGCTGCGAGAGATTCCAGCCAGCGTCGAAGTGATTACCCAGCAGACAATGGAGGAACGGGGTTTGAGAACGGTCTCGGAGGCGATCCAAGCGGCGACCGGGGTGACAGTGAATGATCTCGGCGTGAATCCAGGCACGTTCTCGATGCGGGGGTTCGCCAATAACCAGATTCGTCTGTTGTTCGATGGGTTATCGCTCGGACCGGCAGGGTTTGTCACCCGACCGCGCGATTCATGGAATCTTGATCGAATTGAGATTTTAAAAGGGCCGGCATCCGTCTTGTACGGCGAAGGAGCGGTGGCGGGGATGGTCAACTTGGTCACCAAGCGACCGCTGCGTGAGGCGGCTGGGCACGAGGCATTCGTGTCCTACGGATCGTTCAATACGATCCGTGCCGGTGTTGGAAGCGGAGGACGGTTGTTGACGGATAAGCTGCACTACCGCGTGGATCTCAGCTATCAAAACTCCGACAGTGCCATGGGCGTCCAGCGCACGCCGTATACCTACTGGAATTTTACGAGCGGACTGCTCTACGACGTAACCCCGCGCTTGAACTTCGAACTCTCGTTCGATATTGCGTATGATCGCGCGAATCCGTATTGGGGAACGCCGCTGGTCTCATCAGCCTTCGCCACGCACGGCGTGAGCGGCATCGTAAGTACGCCGGACGGTCGCACCATCGATGCCCGGATGCTTCGTCAGAACTACAACGTGCAAGACAGCGATATGAGCGCGTGGACCACCTGGACGAAGTTGAAAACGACGTGGGCGCCTACCGACTTTCTCCAACTCCGCAATCAAACGTATTTATACACGGCCAAACGAGACTGGATGAATGCCGAAACCTATCTCTTCAACGCGACGACAGGATTGGTCGATCGCGACAGGTTTTTGGTGAAACATGATCAGTATACCGTCGGAGATCGTTTCGAGCTTCAGATCAATCATCCCATCGGGATGTTTCAGAATCGCTTCGTGAGCGGCATCGATTTCAGCTACATCAATTTCACACGCCCGAGCTTCTTTACGGCAAACGGCGGCAGCGTCGATCCGTTTTCTCCTGTTGCCGGTCTGTTCGGCGGCGGGCTGACCGCGACTCAGACGGCGAAGATTCTCGACATCGCGGTTTTTGCGGAGGATCAATTCAGCGTCACGGATACGCTCAAACTGGTGGCCGGCGTGCGGACCGAGTATATCAATCTCACACGAGAGTTTTTTACAGCCACCGGCGCGTCTAATCCCGCGCAAAGCTTTGACCATGATTTTACACCAACGACCTGGCGTGCGGGTGCGGTGTACGATGTGCTGCCGCAGGTGACGTTGTACGGACAATATGCGACGGCGGCCGACCCGGTCGGCGGCAGCTTGTTTGGCCTGCGCAGTACGCAGCTCTTTGACTTGGCCACTGGCAATCAGTGGGAGGTCGGTGCAAAGGGACAATTCTACGATAACCGTGTGCAGTGGACTCTGGCGTACTTCGATATTGTTCGGAAGAACATCTTGACTCAGGTCTCGCAGACCGAATCCGTGAATGTCGGGCGGCAGTCCTCCAAGGGAGTTGAGTTTGACGTGGCCCTGCGCCTCACGGATGCCTGGCGGGTGCAGGGCAATGTGACATTCCTCTCGGCCAACTTTGATGAATTCTCCCAACTGTCGGGTGGCAATCTCGTCTCACGCAACGGTAATCGGCCGTTTGAGGTGCCGCAAACAGTCGCCAATCTCTGGACGATCTATCGAGTTCCAACACCGATTCCGTTCGATATAGGCGCAGCTTGGAGATTTGTCGGGGATCGGTACAATGACGCCGCAAATACGATCAGGCTGCATAGTTATATGACGGCGGATGCGTGGGTATCTGTGCCGTACAAACAGTTTGTGGTCACGCTCCGAGCACGCAATCTAGCGGATACAACCTATGCAATTTACGGTTCTACGTTTTATCCGGATCAGCTGCTGATCGGCGCGCCGAGGACGCTCGAAGCCAGTGTGATGGCACGATTCTGAGATGATCGACGAGGGAGAGCCAGATTGCGATGCCAACCGAAGGGATGAGACGATGCCGACATTTCTGGGTTACCGTGCATCTTTGGTTGGGACTATCGGCCGGGGCGGCGTTGGTCCTGATTGGGCTGGCCGGCAGCATCCTGGTGTTCTGGCCTGAAATTGACGAGTGGCTGAATCCCCATCTCCTGCAGGTCGAACCGCACCGAGACGGGCAGTCCTCGTTTTTCCCCATTGATGATATTTGGGCAGCTGTGATGCAGGCGATGCCACCGGGTTCGAAGCCGACTTCGGCCTATTATCCGCGGCATGATGCGGTTGCCTACCACTTCAATGTTCTAGTGCCGTCCGTGCCGGAGCCACAAACCAGGGTTGATTTTTCCCTCCATCACGTGTTCGTCAACCCCTATACGGGCACAGTAACCGGCGTTCGACTCGTTCGCCCGGCTGGTTGGGCTGGAATGTTCCCACGGACGTTTATTGAGTTTGTCTTTGGGGTGCACTATGCGCTCTTGCTTCCGCGAACAGGGGATCCGCCGTTCGGGGATACGGTCGTGGGGATTCTTGGGTTGACGCTCATCATCTCGCTATGCTCGGGAATGTATCTCTGGTGGACGACCGGTGGGCCATGGCGATCGGCATTGACGATCAACTGGCAGGCGCATATCCGCCGTGTCAATTTTGATATGCATAAAGCAGCGGGACTTGCATGTCTCTGTGTCCTGCTGGGACTTTTTGTGTCCGGGGTGTATTTGAATCTGCCGAGGCCATTTCACTCGGTGGTCCGGATTGTCTCTCCGACAATCGATCGCGTTGAGTTGCAATCCAGAGTGCCGGCCTCTCCCCAGCCGATATCTCTGGGACATGTAGTCGACATCGTGCGAGCGCGGCTTCCAGAAGGGCGCATAGACAGATTGTATTTCCCACGAAAGCCTACGGGGACGTACACGATTTGCCATAAGAACATCGAGGGACTCAGCCTCTTCCTGACCCGTCGTTGCGTTGTGATAGATCAATATAGTGGTGAGATCCTCCATATCGAGAGTCCCGATCATGGAACAGTAGGAGAATACTTTATCCAGTGGCAATGGCCGCTTCACAGCGGCCAAGCGTTTGGGTTGACCGGTCGGTGGGTCGTATTCGTAGCAGGACTCATCTGTCCCGTGCTGTTCGGCACAGGATTCTATCTCTGGTGGCGGAAACGGGCAGGGCGGATTCGTGCGCGTTCTATGGGATCTCTGTGATCGGCTATAGATAATCGGCAGAATGGTCAAACGGAGAAAGGTGAAGAAACTACAACATGGAAAGTTTGAAATATGCGGTGGATTACGGGGTGATCGGGTTGCTGACGTTGCTGGGATGCTGGGCCCTGATCGTGGCGTTGGAGCGGTGGCGGTTCTATGCGCAGGTGGACTCGGCACAGTTTGCCACGCCGCAGACCTATGAAATTGCTTTGACGAAGCGGCTGGTCGTCATCGGGACGATTGCCGCGAATGCCCCCTATATCGGGCTGTTGGGAACTGTGCTGGGTATCATGCTCACGTTCCATACGATGGGCACCTCCGGAACACTGGCTGTCAGTTCGATCATGATCGGTCTTAGCTTGGCGCTCAAGGCCACGGCCGTGGGACTACTCGTCGCGATTCCCTGCGTCGTCATGAACAACGTCCTGCGCCGGCGGGTGAGTGAACTGCTCACGCTGTACAAGGTTCAGCATGGAGCGTGAGGTCAATCAGATCAACGTCGTTCCGCTTGTCGATGTGATGCTCGTGTTGCTGGTGATCGTGCTGACGACTGCCACCTTCATTTCGACAGGGCAGGTGCCGGTCAATCTGGCGAAGGCGAAGGAAACCAACGCACGAAAAGACACGCCGATCATGGTCACTCTCACCGCGGAGGGAGGTCTGTTTCTCAACGATCGCGCTGTGGCACCAGGTGGATTGGCTTCCCTTCTGGCATCTCATCAGAAAGAATCGCCGGTCGTGGTTCGGGCCGACCGGGTCACGCTGCTCGAACGATTCGTCGGACTCGTGGACGAGATCCGCAGCCTCGGGTTTCACCAGGTGAGTTTGGAGGTAGTCAAGTTATGAGGCCACGCGCCGGTGGGCGGTCTCATCATACGGTGCGATGTGTAGTATCCGTGAGCACGCGTAGGTAGACAAGCAGTCGAAGTAAGCCTATAAAAATGCACCGTATATCACAAATATTACACAAACTATATTCGTGCACGTTATACCCATCACACTGGAGGTCAGAATGATTCGGCGTAGATCCTCGGCTGGTAGAGCACTGCTCACGGTTTGTTCCATCGTCGTGGCCACATGTGGGTTCGGCGCATCTTGGGTATTGGCAGACGATAGGTCCGACAGAGAACGAGGAGATAGGAAGACCATTGTCCTTACGGGAACTCACCAGGAGGGAACTTCAGGGTTAGGGACTCAAATTAAAGAACCGAGCACTACGAACGGAGTAGGAAACCAAAACCTCTTCAGCGACGATCTTCGCTATCAGAAGAACGGCGAATTAGCCGGACGGAACAGCGCCGTCTGTACCACCACAAGTCCATTCGGCAACCCTCCTGATATCCGTCCAGCTCATCGCGGCGCGAATCTCTGCACCCTTGGGTTTGTGTTGCTCGACAGGGGAAAGATCACGGTTTCAGGCATCGTGACCGATGAGGACTTTGCGGCAGGGAGCATTGTGCTTCCGATCGTGGGAGGAACCGATGAGTTTCAGCACGCTCGAGGTGAGTACGAGCTCAAGTTTGGCGCAAGCCATGGTGTTCCTGGCACCATCACGTTCAGGCTGAAGTAGTTTGCTGTAAGCCACGGGCTCCTGAAACTCATTGAATCAGGGACCCGTGACTTCTCGGCCTAAGCCGAGTACGACCGCCAGCTGCCGTACATGGCAGGTCTTAATGCGTAGCATTGATGAGCAAGCGTCGGTAGACAGGCCGTCGTCGTTTACGTATAGACTATGATCATAAGAATGATGCAGTACGTGAAACATCAAAATTGCTCCTTGCCTATTATCTCCGTCACCGGGTGTGTTGTGCTGATCTATATTGTGCTTTTGGCGATGAGCGCCGGCTGTGCCCTCGCTCATGCCGACAGGGTTCAGCACCAGCAACACCATGGTCAAGAAAGTTCATCCACGCAAAACGTATTCTGTGCCTGGGCTTGTCAGGCTACGGCAGATGTCGGCGTAGCTGTGGGGTCATCATTGGCGGTCGCCGAGCTGGTACGTTGGCATGAAGATATTCCCCTTAGTAGACCGGTTTCTTTCTCGTCTCTTTCTATATTCCATTCTCGTGCGCCACCTTCGACCTTCTTCGTTCGGCTTGGATAAGCACGGCGGATAATCTTGTTCTATTCCGCTGGTCCTTATTCAGCCTGAGTGCAGTTATTCATAACAAAGATATTTGGATACATCGTCCGAGCAGGCGGCCCTCCGGCTCGGACTAAGCGCGGGGTGAAGGTTGACTGCCTCCTCCTTTACCCCGCCCTATATTTTCAGCAAGCCTAATGTACCGGCAATACGAGTCAGCGCCTGGCTCTTATGGTCTTCACAGGGCAGGACTGTACCTCAATGCCGTGTGCTGGTGAGCCTGATGTTGAGGATACTTGTGATCATCGGCATGTATCTGTGATGGAAGAAATGATTGAATGATTCCGATCCATTCGAGAAGTATCGAGCTATCGATGTCCGGTCGAGCCGCCCCCTCGCTCGGACCGATCCGGGGCGCAGGTGTTGCCTCCGTCTACCTCCGCCCCGGCTCATTTCTGTCGAAGATGTCTAACAGGATGCTGAAAAAGTCCGCCAGCGGCGTTCTCGCGTCACTCGGTGGATAATCAAAGGAAACGGGTCTGGTAGTTGCGCACTCTTCTTCCAGGCCTGACCAGGGAGTCGGTGGTTGCCTCCTTCCGACTCCCTGGCCCTTCGGGGACACACAGCACAATCCATTTCCTAAAGTTGTGTGCGTGCGACGCTTGGGACGATGATGTTTGCCTGAGGGCATACTCTGTGTATACTTGTCCCAGGGTTCGGACGTCATCAATCAAACCATGTGGAGGGGGTATGACACAATTGAAAGCTGGTGTTGTTGCGGTTGCGGTCTGCAGTCTTCTCGCGGGTGGGGTTTCGAGTGTCGCATTTGCCAAGGGCGCTGGGCATGTGCAGGAAACCATCAAGCACGCGAAGGAAGGAATTGCGCACGAGAAAGAGGCCATTAAGCATCTGGAAGAAGCGATACAGGGCAGCAACGACCCTCACGCGAAGGAAGCGCTTGAACATGCCAAGGAATCAATGAAGCATGCGGAGGAGTCCCTCGCGCATGCCGAACAAGCTTCGGCGAAGCCAAAAGGCAAGGCGAAGTAAACTCTGTCGGGGAAGAGGGAGGTGCGAAATCGCAACCTCCCTCTTTAATTCTGGCCAGCGTCCGTGACAAATCAATCTGATCCACAGAACCGGCGTATGCTCGGTCCTATTCGAAGAGGCTGTAGCCTTGAACCGTATGTATCATACGGGACTTCTTGTTTGAGAAGTCCTAGCGGGGATGCTGGGCTATATATGACCGCCAGCCACCGAATTCGGTGATCTCCCGATGACCTTCGACGAGTGCCGGTTCGCCCAACACGCCCAAGACAATGCTCCCGTCTTCCAACCGCACCTTTCCGATGCACAGACCCGGGGGTTCATTCAGCAAGATCCCCGCCAGCCCTACAGTGGGTACTGACCAGACTTCGACCGCCACCTTCACGCCGGTTCCATCGGTGACGCGCAGCATCGCGGGATGCACGTCGTTGATCGTCCAGAGCCGATATGTTGACTCGGTCATCGTCTCCCGAACAAACGTTGCCTTGGCCGCCACCATGTTGTGGTTAAGTTTGAGTCCTCGCATCAGCGTGCCGTTGACCGCGAGCAGCACGCCGTTCTGATTCACGAGGTGCTCCCTGCATAGGTCTGCTGAAGAGATTCGATGAGACGATCAGCCGATGTGACCCAGCCGACAATGCCGCCTTGCGATTGGATCATGCGGACTGTGGCCTGTTTAAAATCGGGGA
Organism: Nitrospira sp.; assembly: GCA_005116745.1. Taxonomy (NCBI): domain Bacteria; kingdom Pseudomonadati; phylum Nitrospirota; class Nitrospiria; order Nitrospirales; family Nitrospiraceae; genus Nitrospira; species Nitrospira sp. Next base: position 707,044 of record SWDS01000006.1, read on the forward strand.
AATAGCTTTCCGTCCCATCCTCGACCAGGAGACATTCAAAACCTCGGTCGTTGGCTTCTCTCATGCTGGTTTGCACACAGACTTCAGTCGTCACGCCGGTAAACACCAGGTGAGTGATGCCGAGCGTCTTCAGACGTTCCTGTAAATTGGTGGCGTAGAATGCCCCCTTGCCCGGCTTGTCGATGACGAGTTCGCCGGTCGCAGGGTGCAGCTCCGGGACGATATCGTTTCCCGGCTCTCCCAAAACCAGAATGCGTCCCATCGGACCGGGGTCGCCGATGCGGAGCGTGGACTCTCCACGCCGTTTCTTGGCCGGCGGACAATCCGAGAGATCGGGGCGATGGCCCTCCCTCGTGTGAATCACCGGCAATCCCAACTCGCGAAACGTCTTGAGGAGTTTCGCGACAGTCGGCACAATTTTCTGCAGATGTTCGACCTTATTCCCAAGCGCCGCGCCGAATCCGCCCGGCTCGACGAAATCGCGCTGCATATCAATGATCACCAATGCCACGTGATTGCCTGAGCCTTTCGCCGGCAATGGATAAAGATAAGGAGAGGCTATGACGGTATTCATGTTGTATGTCCTGTCATGTGTCGCCCAATGATCGCCAGGTCGGCGCCGGACGACGTGGTTTCATAGACGAGTTGCCCATTGAACATCACCACCGTGCGGTCGGACAGCTCCAGGATTTCGTCGAGATCTTCGCTGACCAGCAGCACGGCTGTCCCGTGATTGCGCGCGGCGACAATCTGCAGACGAATCTCCTCCATGGCCAGAAAGTCCAGCCCGAAACAGGGGTTGGCGATGATCAGAATCTCCACCTCCGCCGACAGCTCACGCGCTAGGACTGCCCGCTGTATGTTGCCTCCCGAGAGCGACTGAATGGGCGTGTCGGGATAGGGCGGTTTGATGTTGTAGCGATCGATCAGCTCAACCGCGCTGCGGCGCAGTGCCGGGCGACTAACGAGCCAGCCGCCCACCGCGTGAGGTTCACGATCGAAATTCCGAAAGGCGAGGTTCTCCGCCACCGTCATGCGTCCGACGCACGTGTTCTGGAGCGGTTCTTCAGGCAGGCAAAAAATCTTGTGCTGCATGATCTGCTCGCGAGTCGGCTGAAAAGGCTGATCCTGCACGTGGATCGTGCCGGACGTGGTTTGGCGTTGCCCAGACAGGATCTCGACCAGTTCTCGCTGGCCATTGCCCGATACCCCGGCCACTCCGACGATCTCGCCTTCATGGATGGTGAGATGCAGCCCTCGCACGACTTCCACCCCGATATCATCTTTGACACGGATATCTTGCAGGATCAACTTTGGAACTTTCTTTGACAGGACGGTCCGTTGCTTCGGCTTCGCCGTCACTTCCGAACCTACCATCATCTCCGCCATCTGAGATACCTTCAATTCCGAGACGTTTCCTGAACCCACGAATTGTCCTTTGCGAAGGACGGTCACTTCGTCAGCAAAGGCCGCCACTTCGCGAAGCTTGTGGGTAATGATGAGGACACTCACTTGTTGCGCCAGGGTCATGGCCCGGAGATGGCCCAGGACTTCATCCGCTTCTTGTGGGGTCAGGACCGAGGTCGGTTCGTCCAAAATAAGGATGCGGTTCCGCAGCGCGAGTTGTTTAAGGATTTCCACTTTTTGTTTTTCGCCTGCGGCAAGCGAACTGACGCGAGCGGAGAGCGACACCTTGAACGGCATTGTGTTCATGAACTGTGTCAGCTGATGCTCTTCCTGCTGCCAATTGATGATGGGGTCCAGCTTGACCTTGGAGATCACCAGGTTCTCGAGGACCGTCATGTTGGGGATCAGCGTAAATTGCTGATACACCATGCCGATCCCGAAAGTCTGTGCGTCCCGTGGGCTGCGAATCGTGACCGCTTGCTGATCCAATAGAATTTTCCCCTCATCAGGGTGGTAATACCCCATGATGCATTTGACCAGGGTGCTTTTGCCCGCGCCGTTTTCACCGAGCAGGGCATGGAATTGACCTGATCGGAGGTGGAAGTGCACGCCCTTCAAGGCCACGAGTGGTCCGAAGCGTTTGGTAATCCCCAACGCCTGCAAATCTGGAGGAGCTCCATCCGTCATGAAAGCGCCTCTAATAGGCCGTCCGATTTTGCCACGGCGCCGAACACTCCGCCCTGCATGGTGACCATCTTGATCGCAGCCTGGTGATTCCCCAAATCAGTTGCGCCGCAACAGTCTTCCAGCAAGAGACATTCGAAACCACGATCATTCGCTTCGCGCATGGTGGTATGGACACAGACATCGGTGGTGATCCCGGCCAAGATCACATTGTGGATGCCGCGAAGTCTCAGCAACATCTCCAGATCGGTCGCCCAAAACGAGCCTTTGCCAGGCTTATCGATGATGGGTTCGCCAGGTTTAGGAACGAGTTCAGGGATGATCTCCCATCCAGGCTCCCCTCGAACCAGGATTTTTCCGCAAGGACCGGGATCTCCGATGCCGGCTCCGATTCTCCGGCTGCGCCACCGCTTATTGTCCGGTAGGTCTGCCAGGTCAGGACGATGGCCTTCTCTCGTATGGAAGATATGCATGCCAATGGCTCTGGCTTTCGACAGCACCTTGAGGATATGGGCGATCGGGGCTCGGGTGAGAGAAATGTCGTAGCCCATCTTGTCGACATAGCCACCCTTGCCGCAAAAATCAGTCTGCATGTCGATGATGAGAAAGACCGTATTGTCGGGCCGTAAATCCCCATTGTATGGATAGGGGTAGGGATCGGATGCGACATACTTCTTATCCATTATTCACCTCTTCACTGTGTAGAGCGGGGTCTGTCATGCGATATGTCCTAACGAGTCACGGTCAGCTCACGCGGGACTCCCACGAGAGTTCGTTTGGGAGAGCAGGTGATGATCATTACCGCTAAGGTCATGATGTAGGGAATTGCGTTGAAAATATAATATCCACCTGTGATCCCTACCGATTGCAGGGACGGTCCCAAGGCCGCTGCCCCTCCCCACAAGAGCGACACCCAGAGGCAGCCGATCGGCTGCCAGCGGGCAAAGATCACCAGTGCTACCGCCATCAATCCCTGGCCACTTGAAAGCCCTTCACTCCAATTGAACGGGTAGTAGAGGGAGAGATAGGACCCACCGATTCCGGCCAAGAATCCTCCTTGAGCCGTGCTGAGGATCCGTATACGATCAACCGGCAATCCTAGGGCGCGTGCCGCATCGGCGCTTTCGCCGACGACTCGGACTTTTAATCCCCAGGCCGTATTCTTCAACATCCATCCCAGCAGGACCGCCACGACGATTCCTAGCAGAAACAACGCATTGATCTGGAGAGCCGCTTTGATCTGAGGCACATCGCTCCACCCTCCGAGGTCGATGGAGGGTAGCCGAGGCGCCGATGGCTGGATATAGGGCTTCCCCAGAAAAAAGGCCAACCCCGTGCCGAACAGCATCATCGCGATCCCGACCGCGATATCGTTGACTCGTTGGAAACTGCAGATCCAGCTGTGTAAGGCCCCGAGCGCCATGCCGGCCAGGCCGGCACACAAGACTCCCAGCCACGGAGACCCGCTATGCAGTGAGACGGCGTAGCCGGTCATGGCGCCCATAACCAGTGTGCCTTCCAGGCCCAAATTGATGCGGCCGCTTTTCTCGGTCAAGCATTCGCCCAGTGACACAAACAGAAACGGCGTACCGATTCGAATCGCTCCGCCGAGCACGGCGATGAGCACTCCCCACCACCCGACTTCCATCAGGCTGCTCCTTGTTTCTGTAACTTCGCAAAACGACCGTACAGGGTTTCGCTAAAGAGAATGACGAGGAAAATGATTCCCTGCATGACGAGCACGGTCGCATCGGGTAACTCATGCGTACGCTGCAATAACCCGCTGCTGGCGCGAATGCCTCCCAGTAAGACGGCAACGGGAATGATGGCCAATGGATTATTGCGTGCCACGAAGGCGACGAGAATGCCGGCATACCCATAATTGGCATTGAGGGTATCATTGGCCCTGCCATGGATGGCCGCCACTTCCAACATCCCTGCCAGTCCACCTGCCGCCCCCGCCACGCAACAGATGATCAAGATCAGCCGTCCGACCGGTAGGCCTGCGACCTGGGCTGCGCGAACATTGCCCCCGGCGATCTGAGACGCGAAGCCAAAAACGGTGTGATTCATGAGAAACCATGCGATGACACAGGCCACGATGCCGAATGCCAATCCCCAGTGGAGATCTGTTCCAGGAATGACGCCGATCATATTGGCCTCTCCGATATGATGCGTCGAAGGATGGTTGAGGCTTTCCGGATCGCGAAAGGTGCTCGTGACAAGGTGGTTCAACAGAGCGATGGCGATGTAGTTCAGCAGCAGGCTGCTAATGGTTTCATTGACGGCGCGATAGTGCCGCAATGCTCCTCCGATCATAAGCCACACGCCGCCGGCTAGCATGCCGGCGAGTGCCATGGTGGTCAGAACGACTATGGGAGGAGCTGTGGGCATGGTGAGAGCCACAATGGCCGCGAAGAGGCCTCCCATGACGACGGCGCCTTCGCCTCCGATAACAATTAAGCCGAGATACCCCGGCAGTGCGGTGCAGAGGGCTGTCAGCATCAACGGCGCGGCTCGCACCAACGTGTTCTGCCATGAGAATGAGGTACCGAAAGCGGCACGATACATGGTCTGATAGACCTCGAACGGATCGGCTCCGGCCGACGCCACAAAGATTCCGAATAACACCATCGAGACCGTCAGGGATCCGACGATGATGAGGAACGGTTCCAGCGCTTTATTCAAGGTCTGTGGCACGGCTATGCTCACGACTTGGTTGAACCGATGACTCCCTCGACCAGCCAATCCATACTTTCCAGCCAGATATCCGTCTGGACATGTTCCTTGCCTGCAGCAATGACGACGCGACCGGCATTGTCTTTGATCGGGCCCTTGTACACGACCATCCCCCCACCCATGAATTTGTCTTTGGCGGCGTCGGCTTGTTTGCGAACAGCGTCGGTGACGACCTGGTTATAGTCCGATACCTTGACGATTCCTTCCTTTAAACCACCACGCACGAGATGAGGTACAGTCTGCCCTTTTCGAATCATGTCGGCATAATCCATGTAGACCTTGGCCCAATTCCATTCTGCTCCTGTGAGATACCCTTTCGGGGCAAGCTTGGATTGGTTGCAGTGGTACCCGGTGCAATAGACGCCCCGCTTTTCGGCAGTTGTGATGACGACCTTGGGACTGTCGACGTGGCAGGTGATGACATCGATGCCTTGGTCGACCAAACTGTTCGTGGCTTCCGCTTCACGGACCGGCAGCGACCAGTCGCCCGTAAAAATCACATTGGTCGTACAGTTGGGTCTGATGCTGCGGGCACCGAGGGTATAGTTGTTGATGTTGCGCAAGACTTGCGGAATGGGCTTCGCCGCCACAAACCCCAGCTTCCCGCTCTTGCTCATGCCACCTGCGACGATGCCGGCGATATATTGCGACTCATCGATGAAGCCAAAGTAACTCCCGACGTTCTTGGGGTGTTTACCCTCTTGGTACAGCCCACCGCAATGCAGAAACTGGATGTTGGGAAATTGTGGTGCGACCTTGATTATATGGGGATCGAAATAACCGAAGGAGGTGGGAAACAATACTTGTGCTCCGTCCAGCTTGACCATGCTTTCCATGGTTTTCTGAACTTCGATGGTCTCCGGGACCTTTTCTTCATCGAAGGCTTTTACCCAATCAAGCTTGGCGACCGCCGCTTTCCCTTCAAAATGTGCCTGATTGTATCCATAGTCGTCTCGTGGGCCTACAAAGATGAAGCCCATCTTCACCTTGTCCGATGCGCCCCAGGCGTGGCCGATCCACTTCACGTTGCCCAACATGCCCAGCGTCCCGGCAGCTGCAGTCCCCTGTAGTACTTGGCGTCTCGTCAGTTTGCGTGATTCGGACATATGCCCCTCCCTCAGGGTGAGATGTGTATGGCGACCTACTAGGATGCTGAAAAAGTCCGCCAGCTGCGTTCTCGCATCGCTCAAAGGCGCAACGTACCGAAGCGTACGTCTTGCCTTTTCACTCGCTGCGGCCTTGCTGGGTAGCCCTTTTGAGCATCCTAAGCGTGCGGCATTACTTCACAATAAATGTTCCCGTTTCGCCGGCCAGGGCGCGACCAATATTCTCAGGATTGGTGATCAGCCCGGTTTGTCCACCCCCTTCTATGAATTCGATCACGGCCTGAATCTTTGGTCCCATGCTGCCTCTATCGAATTGATTGTCCGCATAGTGTTGCCTTGCTTCAGCCACGGTCATACGGTCCAGCCATCGCCGGTCCGGCTTATTGAAGTTGATCGCCACCTTTTCGACCCCTGTGGAAACCAGCAACAAATCAGCCCCAATACCACGGGCCAGCAGGCTTGACGCTAAGTCCTTGTCAATAACAGCTTCGACGCCAATCAGGTTCCCTTCCTCGTCTTGAATCACAGGAATCCCACCGCCACCGCAAGCAATGACGACAAATCCAGCCCGAGCCAAGAGGTTGATGGCCGCCAATTCGACAATGGTCTTTGGCTGCGGCGACGGCACAACTCGCCGCCACCCGCGTCCCGCATCTTCCTTGACCACCCATCCTTGGCGAGAAGCGAGCCGTTGCGCGGTCTGTTCGTCCATCTGAGATCCGATCGGTTTAGAGGGATCGGCAAATGCCGGGTCGTGTCGGTCCACCAAGGTCTGCGTGATGATGGCCACCGCCTTTCGATCGATCTTCTGCTTGCGAAATTCGTTGTAGAGGGCTTTGAGGAACATGTATCCGATGCCACCCTGTAGGTCGGCATCGGCATAGTCCATCGGCACGGGAGGAACTTCCTCTAAGGCTAATTCGGAGCGGCGCAGAATGAAGCCGACTTGAGGACCGGTCCCATGGGTGATGACGACATTCCACCCGACTGCGATCATGTCCGCGATGTGATGTGTCGTGATGACCGCCTCGCGACTTTGATCCGGAATCGATTGGTGATCCTTGTCGCGGATCAACGCGTTGCCTCCGACAGCGACGACGGCAAGTTTGTTAGAGGTTCCCATAGGGTTCCTTCGAGTGCGTCACGTCGCACTTACCAACTTGGCCAGCGCAGACACGGCTTGTGTGAAGCAGGCGAGGGGAGCACGAGTGATCCCTGCTCCAATTTGCCCGACCCCTGCTTCGCGATGGGCAATCCCCGTGTTAATGATCGGTTGAATACCGGTATCGACGACCTTTCGGATGTCGATGCCCGCCGGTGAGCCGGCGAAGTTCAGTGCCGGCAGTGTGAAGGCATTGTTGCGGCCAATGGTGATATGCGTCATGGCCATGGTATTGTCGATCGCGTCCTGCGGCGTGCCGCCGACAAACTTGACGATGGCCGGGGACGCCGCCATGGCAAATCCGCCGACACCGGCGGTTTCAGTGATGGCACTATCTCCCAAGTCAGGCGCTGCGTCGGCCGCGCTGTATCCGGGAAAGAAGAGTCCATCGACGACCGGGGCTGGTGTCGTAAACCATCGGCTTCCGGTGCCGCTGACTCTGATGCCGAACTCGACACCATTACGGGCCATGGCTGTGACCATACTGCTGCCCGGAACGCCATGGGCTGCGTCGGTCATCGCTTTGCAGGCTGCCATGGACAGATTTAAGAAGAAGTGGTCGTTGCCGGCGATGAACTCGACGACCGCCGCGATGTCGGCAGCGGGGGTGCGTGTCTTCAACAATGCTGAGATGAGGCGTTTCAGGAACAACGAGGAGGCAGCAGCGTTACGATTATGCACTTCGTCGCCCATGTGGAGGGCCTGCGCCATCATAGGCTTGAGGTCGACCCCGCCTAGGAGTTCAACGCTCGCTCGCAGGGCTGGTGCGAGTACCTGCCCCATCCATTTGAGACGGGTGATCACGTCGGGACCGTTGGCGCCGAACCTGAGCGCCTTGCCGAGGCCCTCGTTAAAGTTGCTGAACGCCTGATATCCGTTGGTCGTATTAGTCACTATCCAGACCGGCATGGATGGGCTGATGATCCCGGCCATCGGCCCGACGGCATTGTGGTGGTGGCAAGGCTCGAACGCGATGTCGCCGCTGGAAGCCATGGCCTCTGCCATGGTGAGATTTTCTGCCCAGCCCTCATAGAGAATAGCTCCGACGATGGCCCCCTTCATGGGCCCGCACATATCCTTCCACGCAATGGGAGGACCACTGTGCAGGATCATTCGCTCTGCGATGTTGGGCAGCATCTGGCTGGCGGTGCCCACGCCGTTCAACACCGGCTGGGCCGATTGGTAAGCATCGAATGCTGTCTGGTTGGCGGTTTCAATGGAGAGCAGGTTGACCAACCTGGCCAACGCACGACCGACCTCCTGCTGCCCCTGAGCAGGCGGGGCCCATTCGATCTGGAGCACAGAACCGCCCGCCCTCGTGATGGAATCGGCGAAGGAAGATAGGCCGACATTCAAGACATGGAGCTTCTCCTGAAACAGGGCCTGTATCACAATCGTCCTCCGACGACGCTAGCCTTCTGGACGACAGAGGCAGCCATGCGCACGGCCTGAGCATTGCTCTCCGCAAGGATTACCCCGGCTTCTCGAAAAGCCGCTTCCTGCTTGGACAGATCCTGAGGGTCCGCTGCTGTGCCGCAGACGAATCCTATGACGGCCAGGTGCCTGCCCGCTTTGGTGGCAAGATCCCGCGCCTTCTGAATCGCCGGGACCATTTCAGCGGCAGGATCTGGGTGAGATCCGTAGCCAAGGACAACGTCCAATAGAATTACTGCTACCTCGGGTTCGCTGGCTTCCTTGATCAGCCGCTCATTTCGGAGCCGATGGTCGATCATGGGATGGGGGCGTCCGCGAGTGAAGAGATCGTCGCCCAGATCAATGACCGTGTGCTTTCGACTGGTCCAGACATCGCTCAAACGATCCTCTGGCTCCACTGGAGTGTTGGAATTGATCTGCCCCAGTTCTTTCTTCAGGAGGAGCGACGCCTCGTAGCAAAAGGTGCCGCCGCTATAGAGGCCCCGGATGTATCGCTGTTGTGGACCAAGAGGTGTGATGGAAGGAGAGGTCACAGTCGCTCTCCTGGCTTCGGGAATCCTGCCGTTGCCGAGCGCCACCGCCGCCGCTGCTGCATCCTCGAGCGTTGCGGCAGGGTAAATATTCTCGCGTCTCACTCGATCGGGATCGGCACCAAGAAAATTGACGACCACCGGCTTGCCTGCGCCGCTGGCTGCCCCCAGTACCTTGCTGACTACTTCTGGTGACGGAGGTTTAGAAATGAGCACAATGACGGAGGTGGAGGGATCGGCTGCCAGTGCCTTCAGGCCCTGAAGCATGGACATACCGCCGACATCGCGGTGCAGATCGTGTCCGCCCGTTCCGATCGCCTGCGAGATGCCACTGCCCCATCGGTCGACCAGGCAGGTCACCTGTTGGAGACCAGTGCCAGATGCGGCGACGACACCGATGACTCCGCGACGCACCACATTCGCGAACGCAAGCGGGATGCCATTGATAATGGCGGTTCCGCAGTCCGGGCCCATGACAATGAGATCACGCTCCTGGGCGAACTGTTTGAGTGCGATTTCGTCCTTAAGCTCGACGTTGTCGCTGAAGAGCATGACATTGAGGCCGAGACTCAAGGCCTTGAAGGCCTCCGCCGCGGCGTACTCGCCCGGCGTGGAGATCAAAACGAGGTTTGCGCCGACGAGGTTCCCAAGCCCCATCTCGATGCTGCGCGGAGACATGCCGCGTGATTGTTCATTGCCGGTCGACGAAGGGGAAGGTTGCTTCAGCGCGGATTCTGCCGCAGTAAGCGCCGATTCAAGTGCCTCGGCATTTCCTTGAAGAGCGATCAACAAGTCGTTGGCGCCGGCTTCAACGGGTTCCGCCAACAGGCCCGCTTCCACAAGAAGTGTCACATTGTTGGGAGAGGCCATGATGGCCGACGCTTGTTCCACGCCAGGCAGCTTGGTAATCGTGGAAGACAGCTGCATCAACGAGACGGAATCACGATAGAAGTTCCGGATTATTTTTGTCGCCCTGGCCATGTAGACGGTCTCCCATCGACGTCTCGCCTTGGCAGGCTCACGGCGTCAACGTCAGGCGGGTAGGTGACCTCCCGCCGATGGCTTATTATGTGGCGAACGTCAAATCCAGCAGCGTGATGCCTCGTCTAAGAATAAGGAACGAACGACCGAAGAGTACGGCCGACTTACTATCTGATATTTGGCAGCTAACTTGAACACAAGATTGTATACCAAGTCAAGGGCAAAGCCGGGGTTCGAGTCATAGGCCGAATCAGCTCGAGGAACGACCATCGTCTCATCACCTCTTACATCTTTCGATTCTGGTTTCATGGTTGGGCCGTTGAATCGCAGAGAACAGACAAACGAAGAAGGTCACTGAAAATCAGATGCGGAGGCAGGCCCTGCCAGACAAGACAGCCCAACAGCAGGCCTAACACCCCGTCGGAGCCAGAAGTATGGCCGACTTGCAACGCGGCTTGCGTGGCTGCCCTGATGTTGCTCATATCGTTTGCCTGGGTCAGTCGCTGCGCTAATTTCGCGATCGATTCAGAGACATGGCCCTTGGCTGCGGATCGGAGATAGGTGCAGCTAATTTCATTGGTATTCTGTGACACTTGGGACAGTTCAGAGCCTAAGGCCATCAGAAATTGCATCCGAGATAGGCTGGCCCCTGCCGTGCACCATAATCCGGCCAAATAACCCACGAGAAAATCATCGCCTGAGGGAGTCAATCCGTACCCAAGTCCGATCAGTGATTGAACGGAGATCATGGCCTCTCTTAATTGGAGGCGACATGTCGTCTGTAGGAGTGACGGGATAGTGTAAGCACCCTGTTGGAGAAGAATCTCCGTGGCCGCTGGCGTGATAGGTCGTCCTTCTGATAGGAAAAAAGCACCCAGATTCTCCGACATGCCACTTTTATAATGATGCAATTTCAATTCGGACCAAGCAACTGCCCAGGATTGAGCATGAGTGGGCCGGCAAAGATCGATGTGCAACCCTTTGAGATCGATGTGCCAGGGGCGTGCAGGTCGCAGATCGACGGAACACTCAGTTCCGTTGATGCGGAGTATTCCTCCCCGACATGCGGCTGATTGTCCAACTCGAAGGGTATGAAGGAAGTCAAAATGAGATGAGGTGTCTAAGCGAATGCCGTGAGGGACATTGCCTTTCTGGCATGGGAGTAGGGTCAGCAGCGTACCAGACTCTAGCGATACATTGCAGGCCTGGCGGAACACGCTATGCACGGTTCCGCTGAAAGGATGTGATGGTACCTGAATGCCGACCGAAAGGGCCTGGAAGCGCACGATGGGTACCCCATCGTCCCGAAATTACGGGGCGTTCATTAGGTTTTCATCGAGTAGGCTCTGGCCAATGCATCCTTGATCGCCGTATGGACGTTGTTGCGCCCCTCTTCGATGTTTTGTTGCATGGCGGCGCGCGCCTTCCGTCCATCCTTGGCGGCGATGTGCTTCAGGATCTCCAGATGTTGACGGCATGTGCTTTCGGCTCGATCGGCCTTGTCAAAATCGATCATACGAAAAAGCATCAATCGTTCGTTGATGGTACGAAGGTACCGCAAAAGCGTCTTGTTCCCTGCAGCATGGGCGAGCATCTCGTGAAACTGAGTGTCTAGTCTGGCGAGTTCCTCGGCCTTCTTGGAAGATCCGTTCAGCAGGTCGGTCCATGTCCGCTTCAGCTTAACCAAGTCTTCTATATCATTCTCATTGAGCGGACCTCTTCTCGCCAAGCACTCAACGGCATATAGTTCCAACGCGACGCGGACCTCGTACAGCTCCTCGATCTCATTGATGTTGTGCTGCCTGACCACGTAGCCACGATTCGGCAATTTTTTTACGAATCCGTCGGTTGCCAGTACACGGAGTGCTTCCCGCACAGGGCTCCGACTCACGTTGAATATCTTGCAGAGTTCGACTTCGGTCAGCCGATGTTCGGGTGGGTAGTGCCAGTGAATGATCTGTTCTTTCAGCGTGGCGACAATTGATGCACTCAGGTTGGATGGTTCTCTTTCCACCATTCGGTCGTTTCGAATCATTATGTTCTTTCGGGACTCCGAGCCTCAGGAATAATCCAAGGTGGATGGCACATGAGGTACGGGCAGACAACCGGTTTTACTTCCTGCGGCGCCAACGCTATGCATTGTATGCAATAAGGTCTACGAAGTTCAATCTGTCTGGACGTCTTGCTCGTGCGCACTCTCACGGTATGAACAATGTCGAGCGTTGGGAGGGGGGATGGGACGAGGCGAACCCAAGATGCCGACCATCGTTCCAGAGCAGACGCAGTACAATTTAGGTATTCTTTAAGTAAGCTCTGGCCAGCGCATCCTTGATCGTTGTAGGGATGAGGCGGCGTCCTTCCTCGATATTCATCTGCATGGCGGCACGCGCACCTAGGGCATCCTTGGCCACAATCCGATTCAAAATCTCCAGATGTTGGTGGCAGGTGTGTTTCGCACGGTCTCGTCTCTCGAAATCGAGCATTCGAAACAGCCTGAGGCGTTCATTGATGGTCCGAAGGTGCCGCAGAAGAGATTTATTTCCCAGGGCTCGGGCCAGTGTATCGTGAAAGAGTGTGTCCAGGATGGCGAATTCCTCTGGTTTCTTGGACGATTCCTTCAAAAGTTCGGTCCAGGTTTGTTTAAGGTCGGCAAGATCGGCAGCAAGCTGTGTCGTCTGTTTCTTGGTCGCGAGGCGTTCGACGGTATAGAGCTCCAGGGCTAGGCGTACCTCATACAGCTCCTCGATTTCTTCGATGTTATACTGCTTGACCGCGTAACTCCGATTCGGCAGTTTTTTGACGAAGCCATCAGCTGCCAACACCCGGAGCGCCTCCCGAACTGGACTGCGGCTCACGCCGAAAGTCTTGCACAATTCGTCTTCGGTTAACCGGTGTTCCGGCGGGTAGTGCCAGTGAACGATGTGTTCCTTCAGTGTGTTCACGACGGACGAGCTTAGGTTCGAGGAGCCGTGTTTTTTCATTCGATCCTCCCGACGAGCTATCTTTGTCATCTGTGCTTCTCCATCGGGCAGGCATCTTGCCCCTGAGATGTTGGGTGCCAATAGGAAATGTCTGGTCTGAGGGGTGGGCATATGACGGTCGCTTGACCGATGAGGCTCATCAGTAGTAGGGCCAGGCGTGCCAGTATGGAGACCAGTAGGGTCCCCAATAGGGGCCAGGGCCGATGGGACGGCGAATGCGAGGAGGCTCCTCGTCGTTCTCGGTCCACACGCGCAGATTGGTGACGTTGAGAAGTGGGTAGGTGTACTCCGTCTCATCGAGTGGGAGAGTGACAGACCCAGCCATCTCTCCTGTAACGGTGACAAATGTACCGGGGGGGATCGTTGCAGGATCAAGGAATTGCTTCTGTATCGCGATGAATCGGCCCTGGGATTTGCTGAGGTCCATGGTTGGCTGGAGAGAGGAGTTCAGCGCCAATTGAAGAACTTCGATCCGTGTCCCCTCCTTCAAGCGCCTTGCGCCCAGCACCTTCCCTCCGAACGTCACCGGCTGTCCGTTGTATGATCCTGGTGTCTCCTGCACCTGCGCATAACTGATCTGAGAAGGGGCTGCAGGCACGGCGCCGGTCAGGTTTCCGTTTGAGGCACAGCCGGATACAATCAACAGCACCGACGCGATCCAAACAGGCCAAGATATTCGCATGACAAGAGTATAACAGAGCACAAGGAGGCGCTCCATCCGCTATAATGGGGCACGACTATTTACCCGTGAAAGGAGTTTCAGATGAACGGTCGGACGATGTCGATCTGGACGTGTGTGCTTGTAGTTGTGGGTGCGATTGGGTTTGTGCATGCACCGGTGAGTGCCGCTGTGGACAAGCCGGAACTGAAGGGCAAGTTCGAGATCCTCAAGGATGAGCCGTCGACTCATCAACCAGGCAAGGTGAAGGTGATCGAATTTGCGGATTTCTATTGCCCGCATTGTCATCACTTCGAGGAGACAGGGGTCCCTCTGTTACTGAAGGAATTTGGGAATAAGGTCGAGGTCACCATGGTCGGATTTCCCGTGATTCCTGGGAAGCTGCCGACCCCGTTTGACATGTATGAGCAGGCAAAACTGATGGGCAAAGGCGATCAGATGAAGGCTGTCTTGTTCCGCATCATTCACAAGGAAAAGCTCGATGGGGTGCTGGATCGTTCCATTCGCGCCATGTTGATCAGGGAGGTCGGGTTGGACGTCAACATGTTCGAAATGGGAATGGAAAGTGGAAAGCCGGCCAAGCTGTTTGAAGAGGGGCGTCGATGGGGCGAACGGATCAAGGTGTCATCCACGCCGTCGCTCTTGCTGGACGGGAATATCAAGGTCGATGGTGCGAACATGACACCTGAGAACGTCATCAGCATTATCCGGAGCATTCTCGAAGCGGACCGGAAGAAGTAGCGGTTAGTAATGGCGGAGGCGAGAGCCAACGGGATCATTCAACGACTCTTGGAGAACGAGTCCGCCTTCAGGCAGTTTATTCGACGCAGAGTAGGCGAAGCGACTCTCGTGGACGATATCCTTCAGCAAAGCCTTACGCGAGCGGTTGCTAGCGCTCATTCATTGGATAAGGAAGAAAGCGCGGTTGCCTGGTTTTACCGCATTCTTCGCCATGCGGTTGCCGATTATTATCGTGCATTGGAAGCTGAGGCCCGTCGTAATCAAGCCTTCCTGGAAGAATCGACCATTTCCGGTGATCATCAAGAGCCGCCGCTGGATGAGGTACGGGCTACCGCATGCGTCTGCCTTCACCGTCTCCTTCCGGGTCTCCGCGGGAACTACGCGGAACTCATTAAGCGCATCGATCTCGACGGTGAATCGCCGGAACTGGTGGCGAAAGATCTCAAGGTATCACGGAACAACCTTACCGTTCGCTTGCACAGAGCTCGACAGTCCTTACGAAACTCCCTTGAAGGTGCCTGTGGGATCTGTAGTAAACACGGCTGCCTCAACTGCACTTGCGGATAGCCACCTCACACGCTTACACGCATTGCGCCTCTTTCCCTCGTTTTCTTAGAGTTTTCAACGTGTTCTTCTCGCCCATCGTATTCTCTGTAATATTTGACGGCCTGTTCCGTCTGTAATTCTGAACGCGACAATAAGTAACCGTACCGGATAAAATGAAAGGAGTAAGACACATGATTCATAAATCGTCTAGCGGCTGCTGCGGGACGCAGCATGAAGGACATGACCGCATGACTGAGGATAGTCAAGATACCCAAGGTCTGTCGCACACCCACGTTAAGCAGGAGATCGACCCCATCTGCGGAATGACCGTCGATCCGGCCAAGGCGGCCGGTCGGTATGACCATAAAGGCACGACCTACTATTTCTGTGGGACATCCTGCCTGGAACGATTTCGCGCCGACCCCGACCGTGCGCTGAGCAAGAAACCACTGAATCTGATCACGATGCCTGCTCCACGGAAACCGTTGCCGATGATGGTGCAGGCGACGCCGGGTGAGATCGATCCCGTGTGCGGCATGACGGTGCAACCAGCCACTGCAGCCGGTTCCTATGAATACCGAGGAAAGACGTATTACTTCTGTGCCACTCGATGTCTAGAAAAGTTCAGAGCCGATTCCGACTATTATCTGACCCCACCGGACCAGCGCATTCCAAAGCCGATGCCTGCCCCAGCCGGCGGTAGCGTCCAGTATGTCTGCCCGATGGATCCAGAGGTGTCGGAAACCAAACCGGGCGCCTGCCCTGTCTGCGGGATGGCGCTGGAGCCAGCGGACGTGACTGTTGCGAGCACGCGGACTGAATATACCTGTCCCATGCATCCGGAAATTGTGCAGGCTGATCCTGGGAGTTGTTCGATCTGCGGGATGGCCTTGGAGCCTCTTACGGTGACGATGGAGGAGGCTAATCCTGAGCTGGTCAATATGACTCGCCGATTTTGGCAGAGCGTTGTGCTTGGCTTACCCATCCTGGCGTTGATGATTTCCGAGATGATGCCGAATCGGCCGTTGCAGCACTTCTTTTCAGCCAGAGCATTGGTCTGGTTTCAGTTCCTGTTGGCGACGCCGGTGGTGTTCTGGATCGGGTGGCCGTTGTTTGAACGAGCGTGGGCCTCGCTCGTCAATCGCCACCTTAATATGTTTACCCTCATCGGTCTTGGCACCGGTGCGGCCTATCTCTACAGCGTCGTGGCGACTCTCGCGCCAGGCCTGTTCCCTGATTCGTTCCGTGGTCACGGCGGAGAGCTCGCCGTCTACTTTGAACCAGCGGTTGCCATCATCGCGCTGGTTTTGCTGGGGCAGGTGCTGGAATTACGGGCGCGGAGTCGAACCAGTAGCGCTCTCAAGGCGCTCTTGGGGCTGGCACCGAAAACAGCGCGGATTGTCCGGGCTGATGGCCGCGAGGACGATATTCCATTGGACCAGGTCCAGGTGGGGGACCGATTACGCGTCCGACCAGGTGAGAAGATACCTGTGGATGGTGTAGTCGTGGATGGGACGAGTGCCGTTGACGAATCGATGGTCACCGGTGAATCGATTCCCGTGGAAAAGCGAGCAGGGCAGAAAGTGGTGGGCGCGACGGTCAACGGAACGGGGAGTTTCTTCATGCGGGCCGAGCGAGTCGGACGCGAGACGTTGCTCTCGCAAATTGTGCGCATGGTCAGCGAGGCCCAGCGTACCCGGGCGCCGATTCAACGGCTAGCTGATGTCGTGGCTGGGTATTTTGTGCCGATTGTGATCCTTGTGGCGATCATCACCTTCGTGATTTGGGCGGTCTACGGCCCGGAACCTCGGATGGCCTATGCCTTGCTCAATGCGGTTGCGGTGTTGATCATCGCTTGTCCCTGTGCATTGGGGCTTGCGACGCCCATGTCGATCATGGTCGGCACTGGACGTGGCGCGACGGCAGGGGTGTTGATCCGAAACGCGGAAGCGCTGGAGACTTTGGCCAAGGTGGATGTGCTGGTCGTTGATAAAACGGGAACACTCACGGAAGGCAAACCGCGTCTGATGACGGTGGCTCCTCTCCCGAATATGACAGAAATCGACCTGCTTCGGCTTGCAGGTGGATTGGAACAGAGTAGCGAGCATCCGCTGGCTGGCGCAATTGTGTCAGGGGCTCGCGAGAAAGGCCTCGCGTTGGCTGGCGCGAAAGATTTTCGTTCGCTTACGGGGAAGGGTGTTATGGGAACAGTGGAGGGTCGCTCGATAGCCGTGGGGACGCGACCCTTTTTCAACGAATTAGGTATCGATGCCGAATCGTTGGTTGCTCAGGCTGAACCGCTCAGGCAGGAGGGGCAGACGGTGATGTTCGTCGCCATCGATGGCAAACCAGCGGGGTTGCTGGGCGTGGCTGATCCGGTCAAGTCCACTACGCCGGAGGCCATCGATGTATTGCATCGTGAAGGACTGCGGATCGTCATGTTGACCGGCGACAATCGGACGACCGCTGAGGCGGTGGCGCGCAGGCTCCAGATCGACGAAGTGCAGGCCGATGTCTTGCCCGAGCAAAAGGCAGCGGTCATCAAGCGGTTCCAAGCAGACGGACATGTCGTGGCTATGGCGGGAGATGGGATCAACGATGCGCCGGCTTTGGCGCAGGCGCACGTGGGAATTGCCATGGGAACCGGGACCGATGTGGCGATGGAAAGCGCGGGGGTCACGCTGGTCAAGGGAGATCTCCGGGCCATCGCGAGAGCGCGCCGGTTGAGTCGAGGGACGATGAAGAACATTCGCCAGAACCTTTTCTTCGCGTTCGTGTACAACACGCTGGGGATTCCAATCGCCGCCGGGATTCTCTATCCATTCGTCGGGGTCCTCTTGAGCCCCATGATCGCCAGTGCCGCGATGACGTTCAGTTCCGTGTCGGTGATTGCGAACGCCTTGCGGCTACGCAAACTAGCTCTCTAACAACTCTTGGGCCTTCCGCTCATCGAAGATGAAGAACAAGGTCATATCGAGGCGCCTCCTACTGAAGCGAGCAGGAGTGTTGGGGCTACTCGCCGCGGTGCAACCGCTTCTTCCTTCCTGTGCGAATCATCCGTTACTCCGTGCCGCTCATCCCGATCCAGATTCTTCGACGCTGAGTGGTGAAGTGATCGACCTGATGATCAGTGAACGGTCCTTCACAATTGATGGGCGAACTGGGACTGCCACGACGATCAACGGGGCGATCCCTGGTCCGCTCATTCGTTTGAAGGAAGGCCAAGACGTAATCCTCAACGTCACGAACCATCTCAAAGAGGTCTCCTCGATTCACTGGCACGGAATCCTATTGCCTTCGCACATGGATGGCGTGCCGGGGGTCAGTTTTAACGGCATTGAGCCGGGAACTACATTCACCTACCGATTTCCCATCAAACAGAGCGGGACCTATTGGTATCACAGCCACTCGGGTGGTCAGGAATTACAGGGTATGTACGGGGCGATGATTCTCGACCCCATCGAGCCGGAGCCCTTTCGGTATGACCGAGACCATATCGTGATGCTTTCTGAGTGGAGTGATGAGTCCGCTGAGGTCATGTTGGGCAACCTCAAGAAGTTCTCCGGCTATTACAACTTCCAAAAGCGCGCCGCTCAGGAGTTTCGTTCAGACGCAGCGAGATGGGGATTCTGGCCGGCCCTGAAGAATTATATGATGTGGGACGAGATGCGAATGGATCCGACGGACTTTGCCGACGTGACCGGATCCACATTCACGTTTCTCATGAACGGCCTTCCACCCGCCGGCAACTGGACGGGTCTGTTTCGACCCGGCGAACGAGTGCGGCTGCGTTTCATCAATGCTGCCGCGATGACGTTTTATGATGTTCGCATTCCTGGTTTGACGATGATGGTGGTGCAGGCTGACGGCCAGAACATCCAGCCGGTTACTGTTGAAGAGTTTCGTTTTGGCCCTGCAGAAACCTACGATGTCATTGTCCAGGTAACCGAGGACCGTGCATACACGATCTTTGCGGAAACCATGGATCGGAGTGGCTATGCGCGGGGAACTCTTGCCCCTCGACCTGGAATGGAAGGGGAGAGTCCTGAGCGTCGTGCCCGTCCTCTTCGAACTATGGAGGACATGGGAATGATGGGACATGGCAACGGCCATAATGACCATACCGTGATGAGGTCCGGTACGAATCATCATGACACGATGCACGGTCAAGGTATGCAACATGGCCAGGAGGGTGCTGGTCGAGACCGTTCACCGATCCTAGGTGCGATACCGGTTAAGCATGGCCCCGATCACCACGGAACCGGTAACCAAACGGTGGCTGAATACGCTCAAAACAGGATGCACGAACCGGGAAGAGGATTTGAGCAGAGTTCCAGGCGTGTCCTTGTTTATACTGACTTGAAGAGCCTCGTTCCCTATCAAGACCAGCGAGCGCCGGAACGGGAGATCGAGCTTCATCTCACCGGCCACATGCAACGCTATATGTGGTCATTCGACGGCAAGAAGTATTCGGATGCGCCGGAGCCCATTCGTGTTCGCGACGGCGAGCGCCTGCGGCTTACGTTCGTCAACGATACGATGATGGAACATCCCCTCCACCTGCATGGGATGTGGATGTACCTCGAAAACGGTTCAGGGGCGTACCTTCCACGCAAACATACCGTCGTGGTCAAGCCAGCCGAACGGCTGTCCGTTGCGATCACTGCCGACGCCTCTGGGCCTTGGGCATTTCACTGCCATCTCCTTCTGCATATGGAAGCGGGAATGTTCCGTATTGTTGAGGTCTCTGCCTAGCTAACGGGAGATTGGGCTGGTGTGTGCAACTCTCCAGAACTGCTGTGCGATGCTGGCAGTCTGCATGCTGAGCGCAAGTATTGGCGCGACACGCACCTTGGCTGAATCCGTACCAGGGGACAGGGCTATCAGAACAGGCAGGTCTCCGACAGTGGCGCCTCTGCCGGAGCAAGCCCGAACCCTAGCGAACCTAGCGCCGCAACAGGGTTGGCCCAGTCCCGTGAATGACCAGGAACATCGTCTGTTCACGTTGGTTGACGTTCTGGAATATCGTCCTCGCACCAGCGGCAACGGCAGTAACAGTGATTACCGTTGGGATATCGAAGGTTGGTACGGCGGGGACTACAACCGGCTTTGGTTCAAGAGTGAAGGGCAACAGGACACTGCCTTCAAGGCGGACTACGATGTGGATTTCCAACTGCTGTATGGACGGTTTCTGTGGAAACATTACGACATTCAAGTGGGTGGTCGAATGGAAACGCAATCGTTTCGTGGCGGGAATGTGGCGCGCGGTATGGGGGTGATCGGGCTACAGGGAATTGTCCCGTACAACTACGAGTTTGAATCGTCGCTATTCATTGATCAGGGTGGCGCTGTGTCGGCTCGACTGTCGTATACGAAAGACTTTCTGCTCACGCAACGTCTCATCCTTCAAGGCCGCTTTCAAACAAACGTGGCTATCCAACGGGTGGAAGAGTTTACAACCGGCTCCGGGTTGAACAATCTGGAATTCGGGGCTCGCCTGCGCTACGAAATTCATCGGAAGTTTGCTCCTTACATCGGCCTGTCATTCGACCGCAGTTTCGGTGAGACTGCCAGGCTCGTCCGCCAACAGGGGGGAGACCCAAGTCAGATCCGATTTGTGGTTGGTGTGAGAGTGTGGTTCTGAGGGTTTCTGCCAGTCTGGGTATCCTCAGCATCAACCTTGTTGCAGGACGAGGTATGGGCGACCAGCACAGGGCATCTTGTTTGATGCATCTAAGCCACTGTGCTAGCCTACTACTATGAAGGTAGCACGGCGTCATATCCTCTCCTGGTCTCGTCTGATGGTCTTGGCCTGGACATCCTTGTGGATGTTGGCGGCTCCTCTGTTCCATGTGCATCCCGAGGCCGATCATCGCCATGGAGAAGTTGGGCATGTTCATGGCGGGACGGTTCACACCGTATGGTCTCCTGACCTCGACTGTGAGTTCGACAAACCAGCGCAGACAGTTCACGGTCACGCACAATTCGCACATTCGGGTGACAGCCATGCAGAGTTCGGTTTGTCGCTACTGACCGATTCAACCGATCGCAAATCCCTCAAGCCGCTGCTCATTCAAGTGCTCGGGCTTTCGCCGAATGCTGATGTCGGTATGGAGTACAATGTCTGGATACGGTGGAGCGTCGCCACTCTTCCATCTTCCTTCCTATTTATTCACGCCATCCCATCGCGCGGTCCTCCGAATCGTCTCGCATAGACGTCCTGCACGTTCACTCTATCTAGCTGGGTTATAGACACGCCTTGGACGAAAGGCCATGGTGAGAGGAGAGGTGCCAAGATGGCTTCCTGGAAGGCTATCTCGTCGAAATGTATTGTGCGGCTTGCTGTAGCCGTAGCGACTACTGCCGTATCTGCATCGTGCCAGCCGACACAGGACGAGACGCAGAAAAGGCCTCCGCAAGCGATACCACCTGCGACTCAAGCAGGTGTGATTGAGCTGCCGGATGGGAGTTCAATGCTCTCACAGATTCATACTGAGCGGGTGGCGCACCGTTCCATGCGAATGTCGCTGAAGGCGCAGGGAGGAAAGATTTTGCCCAATGAGAACCGGCTGGCCCATCTCGGCCCACGAGTGCCGGGACGCATCGTAGCCGTCTATGCCAATCTTGGCGATCGGGTGCAATCTGGAGAGCGGCTTATGTTGCTCGATAGTCCGGCGTTTGGTGAGGCACAGCTGGAATATCGCAAGCGGCGCACGGCGATGAGAGTGGTGGAAAAGGCCTTTGAACGGGCCAAGGCGCTCTCGGCCGAAGGTGCGATCGGGATTAGCGAATATCAACGGCGGGAAGCCGAGCATGAAAATGCCAAGGCAGAGCTCTACGCAGCAGAAGAGAAACTTCACTTGTTAGGTATGTCGGAACGCGAAATTGAGCGGCTATCTGCTGAACGGTTGCCCCATGCCGAAGTGGCTCAGGTATTTCTGCGGGCTCCCTTCTCCAGTGAAATCATCGAGCGGAATGCGACGGTCGGCGAAGTGGTCGACTCGAGTAAGACGCTCTTCACCGTGGCGGATCTCTCCACGGTGTGGGTCAGGGCGGACTTTCCAGAGCAGCAGATCAGCACACTGAAAACCGGACTTGCGGTGGAGGTTCGAGTCGCCGCCTATCCGGAGACAGTATTTCACGGCGCCATTACCTACATCGGTGCCATGATCGATCCGGCCACAAGGACGGTTACGGCACGTTTGCAGATTCCCAACTCGGATCGGCGTTTACGTCCGGAAATGTTCGCCGAGGTGACGGTACGCACGCAGGAACAATCGGTTTTGACCATACCGCGTACCGCGTTGCAGCAGGTCGGTAACCGCACCATGGTATTTGTCACACGAGGCTCGCGTCGGTTTGAATGGCTCGAAGTAACAATCGGAGAGTCGTCGAACGAATACGTCGAGGTCAAGGCCGGAGTGAAGGAAGGCGATGAGGTTGTCACGGAAGGCAGTTACGCGCTCAAGTCTGAAGCGCTTCGCGGTCAGATGTCGATGGGAGGCCCGCTGTGATCGAACGGCTGATCCGCGCATCACTTGAGCAGCGGGTCATTGTGCTGCTGGCGGCGTTCGGCGTGAGTATCGGCGGAGTGGTCGCGTTCCTTCATGTGCCGATTGATGCCTTCCCTGATGTGACGCCGGTCCAAGTCCAGGTCATTACCCGTGTTCCTGCTCTAGCGCCTCCGGAAATCGAGCGCCTCGTGACATTTCCGCTTGAGATTGAATTGATTAACTTGCCTGGGAAAACTGAACTTCGATCAATCTCGCGGTTCGGGATCTCAGTGATTACGGTGGTGTTTGGAGAGACGGTGGATAACTATTTTGCCCGGCAGCTGGTTTTCGAACGGCTGGCTCAGGTCCGTTCACAGTTGCCGCCGGGGGCCGAACCAGTCCTCGGGCCTGTGAGTACGGGGCTCAGCGAAGTCTTCATGTATCTTGTGGAGGGGCCATCACAGAGCCTTATGGAATTACGGACACTCCATGATTGGGTGATTCGTCCGATGCTGCGGGCCGTACCAGGGCTGGCGGACGTTGATACTCTGGGTGGATTGTCGAAGCAGTACCAGGTGCTCGTGGATCCCAATCGCTTGACCAGCCTGGGCCTTACCTTGCGGCAGGTTCAGACAGCGGTGACGGAGAATAACCAAAATGCCAGCGGCAGTTACATCGAGCGAGGCGGCGATAAGTTGGTGGTCTATGGCCAGGGGCTGGCACGGTCGGCTGAGGATTTGGAACGCATTGTCGTGACGGCCCGTCAGGGGACGCCGATCTACCTGAGGGATGTGGCGGAGGTTCGTCAGGGACATGCTATTCGCTTGGGCGGCGTCACACGAGACGGAACCGGCGAAGTGATGCAAGGTATCGCCGTCATGCTGCGCGGAGGAAACAGCCGACAGGTTGTTTCCGCAGTGAAGGAGAAGGTGGGATTGATCAATCGCCTATTGCCGGATGGCGTCACAATTACGCCGTTCTACGATCGGATTGAACTCGTGACCCGAGCGCTTGAAACGGTCGAGCGGGCCTTGTTGGAGGGGGCCGTTGTTGTAGTCCTCGTGCTCTATCTGTTTCTCAGAAGTCTGCGTGGTGCTCTGGTCGTCGCTCTGACATTACCGCTCGCCACGCTGACCACGTTCTTGATCATGCAGCGAGTCGGCCTCTCTGCCAATCTGATGTCGCTGGGAGGATTGGCCATTTCACTCGGGATGATCGTCGATGCCGCAATCGTGCAGGTAGAAAATGTCGAGCGGCATTTGAGCGAACGTTCCAAAGAACACACTGCGTTCGCTACCGTATCGGAGCGGCTTCCTGTGGTCCTTCGTGCTGTGCTGGAGGTGCGCCGGCCAAGCCTGTTCGGAGAATTGATTATCGCGCTCACATTCATCCCCTTGCTCACGCTCCAAGGGATCGAAGGCAAGATGTTTATCCCACTGGCGCTGACGGTGGTGATTGTCCTCTTGAGTTCGCTGGTGCTCTCGATGACGGTGATACCGGTGCTGGCAGTCTTACTGATGCGGCCTCGATCCAGGGGGGAGGGTGGATCAGCCTTGGTCACAGGGCGGAGGCTGTATCGGCAACTCCTAGAGATGGCCATTCGTCGTACCACGGTGGTTGTGATGGCGACCGTGATAGTTCTGGTCTGCGGCATCGCCATCATTCCCTTTGTCGGGAGGGAGTTTGTGCCGATCATGGATGAAGGGTCGATCGTGGTGAATTTGGTGCGGCTGCCGAGCATCGGTCTCAGTGAATCACTCAAGATTTCTGGACAGGTCGAGCGGCTGTTATTGGAACTTCCGGATGTACGTTCGGTGGTGACCCGCACGGGCGCAAATGAGTTAGGGACGGATCCGATGGGAATGGAGCTCAGCGACATGTATGTCTTGCTCAAGCCTGAATCAGATTGGAAGGCACGCAGCAAACATGAGATTGAAGACCTGGTTCGTCAGCGATTGGGGCAAGTGCCTGGCATTGCGTTCGGGTTGTCTCAGCCGATCGCTATGCGTGTGGATGAGCTGGTGTCTGGTGTTCGCTCTCAAGTGGCGGTCAAGCTCTTCGGAGACGACCTCGATGTCTTACGGGTGAAGGCAGAAGAGATCGCTCGTGTGCTGCGACAAGTGAAGGGCATCTCCGATCTCCGTGTCGAACAAGTCTCAGGACTGTATTACTTGAAGCTTGACGTCAATCGATCCAAGGTGGCGCGGCATGGAATCAATGTGGCCAACATCACGGAAGTGATCGAAGCCGTCGGTGCCGGTATCCGTGCCGGAGACGTCTTTGAAGGGCAACGGCGATTTCCGATCATCGTGCGGTTTCCGGATGACCGACGGGGCGATATTGAATCGATCAAGTCCCTCTGGGTGACGGCACAGGGTGGTGCTCGAATTCCCTTGCGGGAGTTGGCCGACATCCAAGTAGTAGAAGGTCCGGCGCAGATCAGCCGTGAACAGGCCAGCCGACGAGTAGTCATCGAGGCGAACGTGGTTGGGAGAGACCTGGTCGGGGCCGTGGAGGAGGCTCAGGGAGCCGTGGCCGGTCTCGTGCAATTCCCGACTGGCTACTATGTCACCTGGGGAGGACAATTCGAGAATCAGCAACGGGCGATGGCTCGCCTGGCCATCGTGGTGCCCGTCGTCATCGCACTCATTTTTCTGCTCTTGTTTTTGACGTTCGGGAATCTTCGGCAGGCCGCGCTGATTGTTCTCGCCATTCCGTTTGCGATGGTCGGCGGCCTGGCGGCGCTGTTGATTGGTGGGCTCTATCTCTCGGTCCCGGCCTCCGTCGGCTTCATCGCTCTATTCGGAGTGGCCGTGCTAAACGGGGTTGTGAAGATCGCCTACATCAACCAGCTGCGCGAACAGGGGATGCCGCTTGATGAGGCGGTATTGACCGGCATGGTCATGCGACTCCGGCCCATATTGATGACGGCACTCGTGGCTGCGCTCGGCCTGACGCCGTTACTCCTCGCGACGGGACCAGGCTCTGAGATCCAAAGACCGCTGGCAACGGTGGTCATCGGCGGATTAATCTCATCAACGGTCTTGACGTTGATCGTCTTACCGGTCCTGTATCGGTGGATCGAACAGCGTGCTGCCAAACGAAACAGGAGCAAGCAGCAGGACATCTCGCTTGCCACAATTCGTAGTCTATCGTGAAGGAGGAATCGATGTCTTTGGCTGGTTCGCTCCCGCTTTATGTGCTTGCTGGATTGTGTGAAATCGGTGGCGGATACCTCATGTGGTTAACGCTCCGGGAAAGTCGGCATTGGGGTTATGCCGCAGCAGGCGCCGCCATCCTGATTCTCTACGGCATTATTCCGACTCTACAGCCAGCGCACTTCGGGCGTGTCTATGCTGCGTACGGTGGAATGTTCATTGTGCTGTCCTTACTATGGGGCTGGGGTATCGACGGAGTTCGGCCGGATCGCTATGACGCGATGGGTGCCATGCTCTGTTTGGCCGGCATGATTGTCATCATGTATGCGCCCAGGACATGAGGGGAAAGCCGTGGTTTGTCACAGCTGGGTGGGTCTGGGATCGGTGGTTGGACGTAGTCAGAGGTGTTATCAACGAGAACGTGTACGAACTCGCTTCAGCGAACAATCTGCAGTTTAAGGTCATCGAAATAGGTAACGGCATCAGATTTAGTCCAGAGTCCAACCTGGCCGGTTGAGAAGGTCTGATCACACAAGTCAAACACCTGCTTGTGGTCAAAGGAGACTTGGACCTGGCACCCTTTCGTGACGACGCGGAGGGTATGCCACTGCCGGACATCAATGATGTGGTCGAAGTTCTTGAGCATCTGCCGAACCCCATTCACGACCCGATAGATTCGAATATTCTGCTCCAGCGGATTGGCCCTTGTCAGGTAGTAGTTGCGGTCGTCTGTGGCCCGCCAGATCAGGCCGCCTCCCATATCGGCTTTGCCGTCGATCGGCAAGAATGAGACGTGGAGATCGAGGTCGGATGCCGTGATCCCGTTAATGAGCACCGTTTTATACGCGTGCTCCGCGCCCTTTCCCATGAGCTGCCCGAGCACGCGAGGTGAACTCTTGGCTCGATCGGTTTCAATCACTGTCCACTTCCCGGCGGGCCTCCCATCAAATAGGGTCCCTATCTGGAATTCAGGGGGAAGAGTCTCCGGTGGATCATTGTCAAAGGTCCACACGTGGGTCGTGCTCTCAAGTCCATACCCAACTACCGGCGCAGCGAGCAACAGGATGGTAATCAGAAGAAGCTGTTGGAGAGAGGTGCTCATCCTTAGCGCCAGGTGACTTCTTCCCAACAGAGATGGACAAAGGTTTCAAACGGAGGAAAGTTGTTGGCGTTCTGTTCCTTCGAGCGCACCCAGAGATCGATTTCCATCCCTGCAGGATCGGTTTCGCCACCGGGCATAGTGCGCTTGACCGGGTAGCGGATCTCATGCGTCTTCGGATCGCGCGAGCGCTCCATGACCATGAAGTGTGCGTCATAGTCTTTATAGAGCACCTGGTCATTCTTATACACCGTCGCCGTGCCCCAGCCACCCAGGTACAACCAGGTTTTCGGATAGAGCGGATCGCCGTTATTGGAATCTCCATGTTCATAGATTCTGGTGGCCACACCGCCGCTCTGAAGGGGAGTTTTTGCGGCAAATCGATCGAACATTACGCGATACTGGTCAGCTCCCTCGACGAATTCCGCGACCACTCGTCCCGTATTGGTGTGTTCGTTCACCTCGATCTCAATCGTTCCCTTCACCGCGTTCAGGTGTTTGCCCGCATAGTCGAGATGATCCCAGGGCGTTGTATCACCCATGCTTCCAACGAGCGTTGCTCGATCACCCTTGAGGCGAAATTCAGCGCTATAAAATGGATGCTCAGTGGCTTTGAAAATCCTGGTGCCTTCATCCCCCTTGGGGGTTCCAAACTTGCTTTCCTCAGCATGCCCAGGGGAGACAAGCATCCCTGAAACGGTCCAGAGCATAATGAATGCAACGAAGCTCGCGCGGTGTGGCATGGTCTACCTCTTGGATAACAGCCAAATCGTACAGTGAAGATGAGTCGACGATGATCGTAACACACTGGTTCACTGGCCGACCAACTCACCATTGGCGGCTTCGAATCGGCTGGAGTTGGTGCGAAAGCCGGGTGAGTATTTACACCCTGCCTGATGGTGGGTACTATCGTGCCCGTACACTGTTGCCGATGTCATATTGAATTATGAATGCGTGTGCGAGTTGTGCATGATAGGCTGGCCACGGCAATTTGAAAGGTTGAGAACCCGCTCATGCACAAGAGGCGTATTTGTGAACAGTAGCAGGCTCATGGTGCAGATGGTCGTGTGGGGAGTTCTGAGCAGCCTGTTAGTTCCCGGTTTGGGCTTGGCTGGCAGCCAACAGGTTCCTGCCACGAACGGTCAGGATTTACAGAGCCAAGTTAAGGGGACGGCCACTAAAGTCATTCCGGCTGTGGTGAGCATCGCGTCAACCGTGATGGTGCGCGACCAGGCGTTCAGCGACGAAGCCTTGCCGTTCGGGCTGTTCAAAGAACCTCCGTCGCGTCGCCAATATGGGCAGGGGTCTGGGGTGATTGTCTCGCCGGACGGCTACATCATCACGAATAACCACGTGGTCGCCGATGCCGTCGATGTGGAAGTGATCCTGGCGGATCGCCGCCAATACAAAGGCAAGGTCGTTGCCACTGATCCAAAGACCGACGTGGCGGTGGTGAAGATCCAGGCATCGAATCTACCGATTGCTACCTGGGGAGATTCGAGCCATCTGGCCGTCGGCGACTTTGTGCTCGCCATTGGGAACCCGCTGGGCTTAAGCCGTACCGTCACGTTCGGCATCGTAAGCGCGGTCGGTCGCGCGGATGTCGGCGTGGCGGACTTCGAAGACTTCATCCAGACAGACGCGCCGATCAACCCTGGAAATTCAGGCGGAGCGCTCGTGAACATCCAGGGCGAGCTGATCGGGATCAACACAGCAATTGCGAGTCCCACCGGCGGAAGCGTGGGGGTCGGGTTTGCAATTCCCAGCAACATGGCTCGTGCGGCTATGCAGAGCCTCATTAAGACAGGTCGCGTGGTTCGAGGATTTCTGGGAGCTTCGACGCAAGATGTCAGCCCTCCGCTGGGGAAAATTTTGCGCCTACCGGATGTCAAAGGCGCGATCGTGACGGACGTGCAATCCAAGGGGTCGGCCGAACGAGCCGGCCTAAAGCGAGGCGACGTTGTGGTGCGCTTCGATGGGCGCGATGTTATGGACAGCGGCCAGCTGCGGAATTTAGTGGCGCAATCCTCGATCGGCAGCAAACATCGCCTGGACCTCATCCGGGAGGGGAAGCTGTATCAGGCCGATCTGGTCATTCAGGAAGCGCCGCGTGAGCGAACGAAGAAGACTCAGGCCGCCTCTACCGCGTCCACCGCCCATCCATTATCAGGCGTGGTCTTCGATGACGTGACAGCTCCCTTGGCCCGGCAGATGGATTTACCGGTGAATAATGGCGTCGTCGTGACGGATATTGAAGAAGGGAGCCTCGCTGAAGCCTCCGGCTTGCAACCAGGCGACGTCGTGCTGGAACTGAACCGACAACATGTGAACAGTTTTTCGATCCTGCAACGCCTCGCCGATCCGCTCAAACCCACCGACCTCGCCCTCTTGCTCGTGAACCGCCAGGGCAACATCATGTACATCCCTATTCAGGGGGAGTAGAGAAAAGAGATGGCTGCGTGCCGGGGGGTAGAGGCTGCGAGATTTGAAGCCTCTGCAGGGTCAGAGACTATAGATCCTGAAAGTACCTCATCGTTTCGTTCTCAATCACTTACAGAGGAGTTGGAGATAGACGAAGATTCGATGAAGCCAGATCGGACAAGATAGTTCTGACACAATTCAGCCACAGCATGGAGACTAAGTTAGGTCCATACGTAAGACCTTAATTTGGTGAAGAGTTCTTTGGCGGAGCTGTGAAGCATATCACTAATTTTCGGATTGAACTCTCTAGAGAGGGTTATTCTCGAATCTTCAGTACTCAGTGGTGCCCAAGTGTTGATTCGTTCAACAACGTCCTTGATCTTATTTGTGCTGTCAATTCTTCCGTTAGCATGCACAATCTGATTTCTCAGTTTATTGAGGTCATTTAGTTTCTGCCAAGAATTGTCGGAGAAGGGCGACTCAATTCCTGCAACCTTTGTAAGGTATACAGAGACTTTTTGGATACCTCGATGATCTAAGTCGGAGAGTTTTATCTTGTGCATGGGTTCAAGCTCTTTGCACGTTTCGTTGAGGTAGTATTCAAATTGGGAGTACATGGCGATGAATATTCCGTATCTCGCAGCGTCGGGATATAGATCTTTTAGCGCCCAAGACTTCAGACTTTCTCTGGCGGTACTGACTCTTAATTTTGTCACCTTGCGATCAAAAGCTTGGCTCTCGTTTTTTAAGTGCCGATCAAGTGTCCTAGCAAGCTTCTTGTAGTGACGGGCTAGAAACCCAAATATCTCAAGATGCCGCATAGGGTCAGGAGTACTTGAATACGAAGTTCTCATGATTGATCTCATGTTATTTGGTTTTAGAACGGGAAGAATCCTATCAACCTTGATTCCACAGAGCGAGAGGTATGTCTGCGATGGCGAGAAGGGCGAATTGCATATTCGCAGACTTGCACTGCTCCTTAGTCGTAGGCTTCCCGTCTGTGGCGCACGGCGGTAATGTCAATGCGTCGTTCTTTGTCGAGTATGGAGTAAATGACTCGATAATCGCCGATACGAATGCGCCATAGATATTTCTCACCGGTCAATTTCCGAGAACCGTGTGGCCGGGGGTGGAGTGAAAGAGATTCGATCTTGGAGAGGATGCGGGGGATGACAGATGAGTCGAGAACTTCCAATTCGCGGCGTGCCGAACGGGCAAAAGTAATGGAATACTCAGCCACGGAGCTTGCCTAGGCGGCGAAGACGATCTTTCACGGCATCCAGAGATTCTCGTGGTTCACGGACTCGATTCCGGGCGACGACACTATCGTAAAAGTCTTCCCAAAGTTGACCATGGCGCTTCAGATCAATGAGCACTGCAGTCTTCTGGCCTCGTTTATTTGTGACGAAATCGATTCCTCTCATGTTTCCTCCAGATGGCGTCCTGCCTGTGGCTAAAAAGTAACCTCAATTTCAGGAAAACACAAGATAGTACAGTGGATAGAACCTGATGTAGCCACGAGATGCATAGGTGTGACTGCCGCTGACGAGATTCCAAGGGTTCTGCTGTAGGGGAAAGAGTGGAAGATCGAAGGCTTGTTCCGTGAACCAGATGAGCGCGATGACAGTCACCTCCAGTGATCTGCCGGTGAGCATGAACTTTGACTATGACCTGGACTGAGGTCAGACCGGCTATGCGCTTAGTCCCGACCTGTTCGATTCTCCATTGTTCCAGTGAATGAATAGTGTCGAATGTGCGGACATGTCTTTTATAGTAAGCCCTATTTCTAGATAATAAACATGGAGGTGGTGATGAAAGTCATTGGTTATACGCATGCTCATTCGCTCGATCAATTCAATCTGCAACCGATGGAGTTGCCTGATCCAACGCCCAGCGGTCGGGATTTATTAGTTGAGGTGAAGGCTGTTGGGTTGAATCCTATAGACTACAAGATTCGAAGCCGGCGATCCGGTGCCATTGGTCAGCCGGTCATCCTGGGTTGGGATGCCGCAGGTATTGTGCGGGCTCGTGGTTCGGAGGCGACACGGTTCAATGTCGGCGATGAAGTCTTCTACAGCGGAGATCTCAACCGGGCAGGGTCTTATGCCACGCGGCAACTGGTGGATGAACGGCTGGTGGCCTTGAAACCGAACACCCTCTCCTTTACGGAAGCGGCCGCGCTTCCGCTGACCAGCTTGACGGCCTATGAGATGCTCTTTGAAAAAATGCGCCTCACCGGGTCGGAGCAGCGGACAATCCTGATTATCGGTGGCGCCGGCGGCGTTGGGTCGCAAGCGATCCAGTTGCTCAAGTTGAAAACCTCCATGACGGTGATTGCCACGGCTTCACGACCGGAGAGTCAGCAGTGGGTCAAAAGTCTTGGCGCTGATCACGTGGTCTCTCATCAGACGTTTGTGGCTGATATAAGGGCACTGGGGATAAAATTTGTGGACTTCATCTTTAGCACGACCCATTCAGGTGAGCATTGGTCGAAGATGGCCGACATCATCGCCCCATTTGGCGAAGTGGGGATCATCGATGATGGAGATGGACTGGACCTCTCAGTGTTCAAGTCGAAATCGGTGAGCCTGCATTGGGAACTCATGTTCACGAAGTCGAGTTTCGACTATCGTGCGGCCTCTCAGGGGGAAATCCTCGAGGAGGTGAGGAGCTTGATTGAATCCGGCAAGATGCGCACGACCGTCAACCGCGTGTTGAACGGACTGACGGTCGAGAATCTCCGCGCCGGCCATACGATGCTGGAACAACATACCAACATAGGGAAAGTCGTCGTGCAGCTGTGAGTGCCATTTTGCTACAGCGGAAACAACTGAAGATCAAAGGCCCGTTCGGTGAACCAGACGAGCGCAATGACAATCACCGCCAGTGAGCCGCCAGTAAGGACCAACCTTGGGTAGGACCAGGAACGACGGATCAGGTAGGCCAATGGTAAGAACGCGGCAACGATGGCGAGTTGGCCGATTTCCACCCCGATGTTGAAGCTGACGAGACTCAGCAATAATGAGTCGTGAGGCAACCCAAGATCCGTCAGTACTGCGGCAAATCCGAACCCATGGATGAGGCCAAACCCAAAGGCAATCATCCAACGATGACTCATCATTGTGGGATATAAATTGCCAAGCCCCGCGAGTACGACTGACGCAGCAATGGTCGATTCCACTAATCGAGATGGGAGCTGGATGATATCCAGGGTGGCCAGGCTCAATGTCAAAGAATGGGCCATGGTAAAAGCCGTGACGATGCTGACGACGTTCCAGCAGACCGATGCAAAATCACCCGCCGCCTGCCAGCGACCTTCCACTCGAATCAAGACTGAGGGAAGCAAGAGGGCAAGTAAGAACAGGACATGGTCGAACCCCATCCAGATGTGCCAAGTCCCCTCGTGAATAAATTGTAGGCTCTCGGTCCAGCGTGACCGCTCGGTGATCGAGAATTCCTGAGTCGGCAGTTCGCGACTGAAAATGGCGGTGCTGGTCTGCCCGCTTTGGGTCAGACGCAAGAGCCCCTTATGTTGTGCATCGATATCGAATAGAAGACGGTAGCCCACTGCGAGCCGTTCAATCGGTCCACCACAATCTGAACGGAAACGCAGGACTGAGTACGCCCCATCTGTGTGATGATCGACGAGTTGCTCCAGTACCTGAGTCGTACAGGCCTGCTGATCAGCCGATAAGGCAAGATGTGACAGTGCATAGACCCTGATCTCGTCATGCTTGCTGCGAACCTCTCCCCAGGTGAGTTGACCGTTTCCATCACTGTCCAATCCGATTGCATCGGCAAGATCGCGTAAGGCGATGTCCCATTGCCCTTCAATGTGATTGTTCTGAACAGACAGTGAGAGGTAGCTGTCGCTGGGTTTATGGGCCCAAGCAGGATAAGCTGGAAGACTCAGAAGCAGCCACGCTATGACAATAATGACGCGCATCAGAATGATATTCCTTGAATCTGTTTCGCGAGTTGTTGCAGATGAAAGTCTTCCACGTGGTTACTCGTCATCCAGTCAAGCACTGGTTGGGCCGCCGGTGAGTTCTTTGCGGCGAGCGCACTTTGGAGGAGGATTCTGGCGTCCGCCGGTTCTCGCTGCAGGTTCCAATTGGCCTGAGCTAGCGGCAGTGCTCGGTGAGCATCATGTTGCAAGGCCAATGTGAACCGTGCCTCTTCCCTGACATGGACGGTCGTTCCGCGATCACGGCCGGCGGCAAAACGGGCTGCCAGTTCGGCTGTATGGTTTTGGAATATGGGCAGCTTCAACGTCTGTTCCGCGAGAGCGAGACGCAGGAGCAATCCATCGGCCCTCGTCTCAGATTGGAGGAGGGACATAACGTCCTGATAACGGCGTTGGTCCAGCAGGAAATCGGCGTAGGCGCCGAGTAAGTATTGATCCTTGATGCCGACCTTGAAGGCCTCAGCGAACGATTCCTCAGCCTCACGGATTGCCCCGGTGCGGGCGGCTGTTTCAGCCAAGATCGTCGCAATCCAGATGCGCTCGCGCCCCGAGAGGGTCGTATCCGACAGTACCTGTCGGAGCAGCTCACGACTTTTCACCGATTGACCAGTCACTCCCGCGATATCGCCCAGGCATCCGAGCAGCACATGAGCGGCGGCCAAGCGTGCAAGTCGCTGACAGGCGCGGTGCGCCTCGTCGTACCGAGTTTGTACCTGGAGAATGGAGGCTTTGGTGAGCCATGCCTGCGCATTGTTTGGTTCAACCATCAACACCTGGTCGAGGTCGGCTAGGGCCTGATCGAATTCATGGGCGTTCTGCCTGATTGTTGCCCGTAAGAGGAGTGCGGCGGGTGGAGGGGTCGGCTTGTTCCACCAGGGACTGAGGATCGCCTGTGCTTGTCCGAGGAAACGGGGATCGCCTTCCGATCGGCCTTGTTCAATGTAGTGAGTGGCCAGCTTCACGGCTGATTCAAGATTGTCCGGATTTCCGCGTAGCTTGGTACGCAAGGTGTCGATCTCACGCACAATGGGATCGGACGCCTTGAAACTGAGCCGCTGGAGAACCTGGGTATCATCGGTCGGCCGGTAGGGTTCAGCGTACGCGCCGCCGACGTGGCTCAACATGAACCATCCGACCACGCTGACAACTGTGAGCAATCGAGCCATGGGTTACTCGCGTGAATAAGTGATGGGGATGCGCATGGCGACCTGCTGTCGGTCCAATGGGCGGTCAAGGTGCATCGGGAAGGCTCGCTGCACGAGTGCCATCGCTTCCTGATCGATGCGATCCAGGCCGGAACTCTTCACCACTGCAGAGTCCAGCAAGATTCCCTCCCGTGAGACTACGGCCTTGACTGTGACCTTGAGGGGGCGTGAGTCATCGAGTGATGGGTGAGTAGATCGCTTGAGTTCCTCCAGCCGTTGGAAGATCGCCTGTTGAAGCCAACCGTAGTCGGGCCGTATTTCGGAAAGGGCGGGAGTGTTTGATGCGGTGGCTGACAGCGCCGATGGCTGGATAGCGTCAGTAGGTCGAGTATTCTCGTCGATGGGAGTGGCGGCAGCGGCTGTTCCCAGTTGCGGTGGTGTTTCTGCCATTGAGCTGACCGGTGTGTCAGTCGGTTGTCGTAGAGGTTCATGCGCCTGGACCAGAGGAGGGGGCAATGCATTCGGTGAGGTGTCCAATAAAGAACTGTCAGGCATTGGTGTCGGTGTGACCGGTGCTTCAGCCTTTGGCTCAAATGAGGTGATGCGTTGAGCAGATGGAGTTGCTTGACGGGTCGTGCGTTTAGCGTGAGAGGCGGTGGCTGTAAGATCTGGCTGTTTCAGTACAGCCGCCGTGGGGGCATCGGCGACTTGAACTGACTCGTGAGCGATCGGTGTCGATTGCACAAGCGCAACGTCCCAGTGAAACGGTTCGTTGTGAATCGTAATCAGTGACTGACGGAAGAGCGGGAAAAGGCTGAGAAGCATGAGTCCGTGAAGCGTGATCGACCCGAGCCATTCCTGCAGGAATGGCATTCTTGACTCTTGTATCGTCGTGTCTTGGTTCACGGCCTGGTCCTGTCATGATGCGGGTGCCGCATTATCGTGCGGCACCCGCATGGTCATGGCTACTGTGGCTCTCCTGGATCGATGTGTCGACGGTCGCGCCCATCAAACGGTGTCGGAAGGAAAGGAAACACCGTTGCAATGCCGTTGGCCGTCTTGTTGTTGCCAACTGATCCGACATTGAAATTCACGCCGTCTCCAAGGTTCGGCACGGCGGGGTTGGTCAGAATTCCGGCCACGACGCGCAGGGCCACATCCGTGACATCGTCGTTTGGACGACGTCCGTTCGGCCAGCCAGCTCTGTCGGGTGTGGCGTTGCCTGATGCATCATGTGCCAGGGGGCCAAGTCGCTTTTGACCTGCAGCCGGAGTTGCGGGGGTATCCAGATCGACACGCAGGAGATCGGCCAGCGCTTCATTGGTTCTGCCGGAGCCGCAGACCGCCGGACCGGGTGCATAGCGAAGCAAGGCGTTCACGAGATCTTCCCGATTCGCGGTCGGGAAGCCGGTGCCGAATACGACATTGAGCGCCGTGGCCAGCGCGGAGTTACAGTAGAACGAGACGAACTCGTTCTCGTCTTCCGCATCCGTGGCATTCCACTTGTCCTTCATGTTCGTCGCAATGATCAACTCGTTGACGAGTGGATTACCCATGCGCGCAACTTGGACAAAGCGCGCACTGTTGTCACGACCGCCGTTTTTCTTGATGACGCTGACTTTGGGCCGGCTTGTGCTGGCATAGGCGCCAAGCAGCTTATTGCCGTTTGGGCCGAGAAGCTCGCTGATAGGAATTTCCAGCGCAATCGTGTTCACATTGAAGCCGCTGAATGTATCGGCGGTGCCGGCACCCGGCGCTCCGACGATGATCGCGTCGTTGGCATCATCGGCATTAGACAGGATCGGCGAGATGTGGAGGTTCAATGTGTCGAACGTGCCTCCAAGATCGATGTAGAATGTCTCATCCCGTTGCCCGGCGAAGATCCTCCCTCCGTTTTTCAGGGGGTAGATACCCTTCTCTGCGAGGTCTTGGTAGTTTGGTATCGTGCGAGGGCCGACATTTGATGGGACGGCATACATGACACCGGTCCCAAGGTTCCTCGGTTGCTGCCCAGAGCGGACTTCTGTGACGGTATAGCTTTGGCGCAACAGCAGCCCTTCCGATCCGTTCCCGGTAAGAGCGGTAATCGGGGGCAGTGCAACATAGGACAAGGGAAAGACATTGCCGGGTTGGCGGATCTCCGTTTTAAATCTGATCTGGTAGACAATATTTGCGGCGATATTGTTCTTATTGTTGTCGATGTGGATTTCATACAGCACATCATCAGCAAAGTTGAAGTAGTTGGGGCCTGACCCCGGCTCCTGACTGGGAATCACGTTCATGACCAGGATTGCCTTGTCAGGATCCTGCCAGCTCCGGAAGAAATAAAAGTCTGTGATATCGGCCGCTGGGTCATTGGCGATCAACGGAGCCTCGCGATGGCTGGCAGCCAAAACCGGCGACGCGGTGAGCGCCGCCAGTAGCGTCAACATGAGTGGTCGAATGCGAGCGAACATGGTCTCCTCCTTCTGCATGAATCCGCCTTGGGAGCGGGTTGTGTTACAGATCCGTCCTAGGCGTCGGATCGGGCTCCGAGTCAGCTTGGCTCACGAGTGTGGCTTCTTCCGACGTCAGCGCATCCGACTCCAGCGTGCGCTGATCGTCCGCTGATGCGGCGGGTGCGCCAGGGGGTGTGACGATGGGCACGTTATCGCTTCCGCCACAGCCGGACATGAGTCCGACGGCGCACACGACTCCCAGAGGCCAAACGGTGGATGATTTCATGGTTCAGTGCTCCTCCTCATAGTGAAATGTTATAGGTGGAAATCTGTCTTTGGCATCAGCACCTGCCGGTGGTCTGTTTGTAATTACGAGACCGATGTTCATTTGGATCTATTCTTGCTAGGTGAATTCTTGTTGCTGTGATTTGCCTGGTGCTATAGTCACTTCTTCAAAAGGCAACGAACAAAAAGTGTCACAACCATAAATCCAATCTCCTCCATCCTCTCGTAGAAGTAGTTGGGGGAGACTCTATGTTGGGGATGTCTCTAGAAACGAGCAGGCTGATTCAGGAACAGGAGTGGGGCCAACTGATTACCCAAACGGCCCAGGGCGATCAGGCCGCGCTTGCGACGTTGTACGACCGCACGAGCCCACAGGTCTTTGGGCTCATCCTTAAAATTCTCAACAATCGTGAAGCAGCCGAAGAAGTCACGTTGGACGTCTACACTCAGGTGTGGCGTCAGGCCAATACCTATGACCGAACTAGGGGGACGCCTGGCGCCTGGTTGATGATGCTGGCTAGAACAAGAGCGATCGATCGGTTTCGTGCGGGAGCCGCTGAGTATGGACGGGTTGAATCGTTAGATGCCGCTCAGTTGTTTGCCAGTGACGCAGACACGCCAGAACAAGAGGTGGAAGGACAAGAGCGTCGGAAATTCGTGCGGCAGGCATTGGCAGTCCTGACCACGGAGCAGCGGCAAGCTATTGCACTGGCCTATTTCTATGGGTTGAGTCAAAGCGAAATCGCCGAGCAACTGCAGCTGCCCTTGGGCACCGTCAAGACGAGAATCCGGCTGGGCATGATCAAATTGCGCGAAGCGCTCGCGCCCTATGAGACAGGTCTCGTATCGTGAGTGAAAATAGGTTACCAGAAGAATTGGAAGAACAGGCGATACGCCATGCCCTTGAGGTTCTGGATCCTGAAGAGCGTGAGGCCTTGAGAATGAAACCGACAGAGGAATCCTCTCTGCGCCAAGCGGCCATGGGGTATCAAGCGGTCACGGGTGTCTTGGCATCTGCAGTGGCTCCGGTTGTGCCTCCCGGGACCCTTCGCGAACGGCTTGTCAGCCACATTGCGTTGGAGGCCGCTCGCGAAACGGAACAGTTTGAACTGGCCGCGAATACCCTGGCATTAGGTGCCGCTCCTGTGAAGCCACGAGCGTTGGTGCGGGAGCAGCTTCTTTCAAGAATCGAAATGCATTCGGATGCCCCACGTGACGTTACAGACTTCACGTATGCCTCAAGTGAAGCGCCTGCTCTAGCGGGTGAGGGAGGGGAAAGTCGAGGTGAGAGGCCCCTCTCTCAAGAAAATGATTCCTTCGTCACATGGCTGGGATCTTGTCGGGCAGCCATTTCAAGCTTCCTGCGGATACTGATGATTCGATCTACAACCTCCGAGCGGATCCGATATTGGAAGGCCAAGATCACTCTTCAACAGCCGACAAAGGGGCTCACCTTCATCAGGACGTCGGAAGGGGCTTGGAGGGGCATCGCTCCAGGGGTGACAGCGAAGCTGCTCTCTTTCGATCCAGTTTCCCGCAGAACTACCACGCTGCTTCGTTTTGCGGCTGGCACCAGCTATGCGCCTCATCGCCACACCGCCGTGGAAGAGCTGTTGGTGCTTGAAGGCGGCTGTAGTATCGCCGGTCATGAGATGGCGGTTGGGGATTATCACCGTGCCGAAGCCGGGACGGTCCATCATGATACGTCGACGGATGACGGATGTCTGCTGCTCGTGATCTCCTCTCCTCAGAACGAGATGCTGCGGTAACTGTTCGCCTAGCGTCGTTTTCCTTTCGCTTATACATCCAAACAAGCCGGTCGAGTCGTAGAGCAAAGAGGAACAGTGCCATCTGGGTTGAGATCTCTGCCAAGGCGTGCTACGAAAACCTATTTCATGCTACGAATGAAAGGGAGGCGGTATGGACGAGTTGGTCCGGTTTGGCGTGTCATTGGATCAGCGTCTCTTGGCGGAGTTCGACCGTCATATCAGGCGGAAGCATTACACGAATCGTTCGGAGGCACTCCGTGATCTGATTCGTAATAATTTGGTCGGAGATGAGTGGGATGACGATAAGGAGACGGTCGGCACCATTACGTTTGTGTACGACCATCATGTGCGAGACCTCACGAGCAAGTTGACCGATATTCAGCATGATTATCACGGGCAGATTCTTTCAGGGATGCATGTGCATCTCGATCACAATCATTGCCTTGAAGTGCTGGTGGTGAAAGGCAAGGGGACGGAGATCAAGAAAGTGGCGGACGCATTGGTGTCGGTCAAGGGTGTGAAGCACGGGAAGTTGACGATGACCACGACGGGAAAATCTCTTCGCTAACAGTGTTCCAATGAAACCTCTATTGAGCAAGCGATGGTTGTTCGTGACCTTGTGGGTGTGCCTGGTGTCAGCCCTCTATTGGGGAGACAGTGCATCTGCGCATGATCCCGACGAGCCTGAGCTGGAAGTGCCGGAAGTCGCTGTGCTTGGTGAAAAACCGGTGGCGGCGTCCTCTCAACAATTCATCCCCGACAAAGAGATTCTCTTGCAACCTCAAGGCCGCCCTGCGCAGATCCTTCGGCTGATCCCCGGCTTTGTGGCCGTGGAACATTCCGGTGGCGCGGGGAAGGCCGATCAATATTTCCTTCGCGGCTTCGATGCAGATCATGGGACTGACGTGGGCTTCTTCCTCGATGGGATGCCGATCAATCTGCGAACCCATGCGCATGGACAAGGCTACACGGACCTCAATTTCATTATCCCAGAGACGATCGAGGGGGTCGATGTGCACAAGGGCTCTTACTTACCGGAGTACGGAGATTTTGCGACAGCGGGAGCCGTGAATTTTCGGACACGCAACATGGTGAAAGAAGGAGTCATTCAGGGAACGGGTGGGGAATATAGCACGCAGCGGTACCTGCTCATGTTCTCTCCGACGAAGGACCGCGTGCGTACCTTATTTGCGGCGGAGGGATTCTATACGAACGGTCCGTACCTCAACGATAATCAATATTATCGGACCAATCTATTGGGCAAAGTTACGACGAATCTGACCGGAAGAGACGAGGTGAGTTTCAAGGCCACCTTCCTCCATTCCAAGTGGGATGGTTCCGGTGAAATTCCATTTCGTGCCGTGAGTGCCGGTCTTCTGGACCGGTTCGGTTCCATCAATCCGTATGAGGGAGGCAACACACTCCGAACGACGGGGAACTTGAACTATCACTATGACACCACCACAGGTGGTCAGTTGTTTGCCAACGCGTACGGCCAATACTATCGACTCGATCTGTTCACGGATTTTACATTCTTCCTCAATGATCCGGTCAATGGTGATGGTTTTGCCCAGTTCGATCGCCGGGCTATCTATGGTGGCGACCTTGGCTTCAAGCAGCGGATCGAACTACTGGGCCTGCCGATCGTTGGGACGGTGGGGTTTCAGACAAGAGTCGACGATGTTCATACAAAGTTGGGGACTCAGACTCTGCGGACTCCGACCGGGATCACGATAGACAGTGATGCCCGTAGCATATCCTATTCCCCTTTCGTCAAGGCCGAAGTCCAGCCGTTTTCCTGGCTGAGGCTTTCTGGAGGGGTGCGAGGGGAGTTTTTCACATTTGATGTGAGC
The DNA here is from genome assembly GCA_005116745.1 of Nitrospira sp. Lineage (NCBI taxonomy): Bacteria > Pseudomonadati > Nitrospirota > Nitrospiria > Nitrospirales > Nitrospiraceae > Nitrospira > Nitrospira sp. The sequence goes on from SWDS01000006.1 coordinate 747,662, forward strand.
AACCGTTGTACGACATGTGCTGAGCAACCAGACGGTCGAAAAGGGTCCGGCATTGTCCTTCCGAAGATGAGCATGATTTTGGGGCCTTGGGCCAGGACTGAGTTCTTCGTCAACTACGGCGAAGGGTTCCACAGCAATGACGCCCGATCAGCGGTGGCCATCGGAGCCTCTCCGCTAGCGAGGGCGAGAAGCTACGAGGTCGGGGTTCGCTCAAGACCATGGGGCCCGGAGGGGCTTGAGTTGATCGCAACAGTATGGCGACTGGATCTCAAGTCGGAACTTGTCCTGGTCGGTGACGAAGGGACGACGGAGATACGCGGAGCCACTAGGCGTCAGGGCGTAGAGGTGGCTGCCCGAGGCAAGGTGTGGGGCCCGCTCTATATCAACGGCAGTTTTACCTGGACTCATGCGGAATTCCGCAATGGAGACGCGATTCCATTGGCGCCTGAGTATACCGCCTACGGAGCAGCCATCCTACAATGGCCGGAAGGGCTCACGTCTCAACTGCAAGCCACGTATCTTGGTGTTCGGCCGCTCATCGAGGATCGGAGCATCACGTCGCCCTCGTGGATCACATTCGATCTCTCGGAGCGGTACCGTGTGCCGGTCAAGTTGCCGCATGGACGGTTGGAAGCATTTCTGTTCGTCCAAAATCTGTTCAATACCAAGTGGGAGCAGGCGATCTTTGCGTTCGAATCGCGGCTCCGCAATGAGGCGACTGGAGTGAACGATATTCACTTCGTGCCGGGCAATCCGCGGACGGTGATGGCAGGAGTCGCGTGGTACTTTTGAACTGCCGAATGGGTTATGTTGCATGGCGAATCGCTGAGGTGAACGCATCACTCTGAACATGCGCCAGCGACGCACAGGCATCACTGATCATGACGATATCGAAGACTCTCCCGCGAACGTTTTTCAACCGTCCTACGCTGGCCGTGGCTCGGTCGCTGATCGGCAAGTACGTGGTGCGTGAGAACGGAAAGGGGACCGTTACTGGGAGAATCATTGAAGTGGAGGCCTATGTCGGCTCGCAGGACAAGGCCTGTCATGCGTCAAAAGGGAGGACGGCAAGGACGGAGGTGCTGTTCGGCCCTCCAGGGATATCCTATGTGTACCTGATCTACGGCATGTACCACATGCTGAACGTGGTCACGGAGCGGGCTGAATTTCCAGCTGCTGTGTTGATCCGGGCGATTGAGGTCGACGGCGGATTGATCGATGGTCCTGGGAAGCTCTGCCGTGAGCTAGAGATTGATCGGTCGTTGCATCGACTCGACCTGACGCATGGCAGCCAACTTTGGTTCGAGGATCGAGGTGAACGGGTTTCGCGTACACAGGTCGGAACGTTCCCTAGAATCGGTGTCGACTATGCAGGGGCCTGGGCAAAAAAGCCGTGGCGGTTTAGATTGCTTGAGAGCGGGGCATAGGGGGCAAGGAAGACTTGTGATCCAGTGAGACAACAAAAAGGGGAAGTCCGGTTTTCTCGGACTTCCCCTTTTCATATGTGGCGAATCTGTCGTTAGTCGATTTTACGATCACCGGTAATTTTGGTTGCAGAGGTCACCGGTGGAGCAATGGTGATCTGAGGTCCTTGGACATTTGGAAGTCTGCCGGCACCCTGCCCTTCCGTGATACGCTCATTATCGGTTTTCATCAGTTTTTGTTCCGCGTTCTTGACCGAATCTGCGGATTTCAGTAGTGAGGAGGTTCCGTACGCATCCGATTGGCCTGGATCGTTTGCTGTTGGTTGGCCGGTCACGGGGCTGCCGGAGTTCTTCATCGGATAACCGTCATGTTTGGGGAGCAGCGCCGGATTGGCTGCTGCCATGGAAATTCCCAATAGGACTGCGGAGGCTGTTGCAACTGCAGCGGTCACGAGTTTCATACCCATTCTCCCTTTGAGCTATGACAATGGATAAACATCAATCAGCGTATTCAGTTTGGATGACTCTATCTGAGGCGTGAATCATAACGATGGAGGGTCATTCTGTCAAACGGGTGAGATATGACGGACGGTGTCTCTCGAATCCCATCGTGTTGTGATGAACCGTGGGTGGTGAAAGTGAGAAAAGGACGGATGTATTAGCTCGGTCGACGAGTGGGACGGCGTCCACGCCCACGGTGTCGAAAGGCTGGTCCTCGGCTGACACCAGGCAGACGGATGGTGACGGTCGTGCCCTCGCCGGTCGCGCTTCCGATCGCAATGGACCCACCGTGTTCTTCGATGATTTTCTTCACGCTGGGGAGACCGAGGCCAATACCTGAGCTCTTCGTGGTGAAAAAGGGTTCGAAGACTTTGTCGACGATTTCAGCGGGAATCGGAACCCCATCGTTCTTAATGAGAATCTGAACTTCAAACCCCCGTCCGGCACGATGCTGTGAAACCTGGATATGGAGGTGGCCGCCGGGAGACATGGCCTCACACGCATTCCTGAAAATGCTCAAGAACGTCTGTTGGAGCTTGGCTTCATCGCCGCGCACCGGCGCAATGATAGTAGCGTAGTCTTTGGTGACCTGAATACGAGTCGCTTCCAGGTCGGTTCCGACCACCACGAGGGCGCTTTCGAGTACTTCCGGAATGCGGCAGAGATGGCGATTTAGTTCGAGCGGCTTGGCGAAGTCGAGAATCTCATTGAGGATCGCCTCAATCCGGATCAAGTCGCGCATGGCATTCTCAACCCGTGTCTGAGGGTCGAAGTCGAGGATCCCTTCACCGGTCACTTCTTCGAGTTGCGAGCGAATGGATGCGAGCGGCTCGCGAATTTCCGTCGCCAAGAATGCGCTGAATTCCCCGATCGCAGCCTGACGTTCTTGCTTTCGAATGATCGGCTCAGACGGGACGGCTGTGGGTGACCATGGGCCCGTGGTCCCGTCGAGGTCCGTCGTCGGAGCAGGAGCGGCAGCCTGCGGCGCCGGTGCCTGTAAGAGCTCCGCGAGTTTAAGAATAATGGGCTCCAGTGTGCGGGCATCGGTCGTCTGATATCGTTGTGGATCCTTCGATCCCAGCGTAAACGTCCCACCGACCTGGCCTTTGACGAAGAAGGGGATGACAAGTGACGACTGAAACCGGTCCTTGAAGAGATGTTTGTGATCGAGAAAGCGACCTTGCGTAGACGCCAGATCATGATCCACGCGTGGTTTACGATGGCGGACGGCCCATCCCGCCGCCGAACTGTCGAGCGTCAAGCGTTGACCGGGTTTTAAATCTTTCTTGGCGTCTTTGGGGTCGAGTTTCACATCGCCGGCAGATCCCAAGACCTCGACATTGCCCGCCAGCGGATCGTAGCAGCACGCCCAGGCCCGATCATAGGCCACATATTCATGCGCGTCGGCCAACACCGACTCGATCTTTTCTTGGAGTTCGGGTGAAAAGTGCTTGGCCATCGGTGGAAACAAGTCCGCTCCGGTTTGTTGAGGAGGACTCGGCTCCTGGGTGACGTAAGAACGACTCAACATCACGCTGGTGTTGAAGAGTCCTTCGCGGTCCAGTGTCTTGGTCATGCCGTCGCACATCTGCTCCAGCTGAGATTTGTCCTTTTTGGAGAACGCGGCGTTCTCCTTCCGTCCGATGACCAGGCACCCGTACACGGTATTGACATGGCGAAGCGGAATGATCAGCAGAGATTTCGCCCCGGGGGTGATCACCCGCAGGCGGATGGCACGCCCACCGTCAGGGTCTTGGGTTGTCGGAGTCAAGGCGGCGGCACGTTGCGTCGAGAGCGTGCGGAGAATAGCTTGGACATCTCTCGGTGTGAATCCGCGCGACGCATGCTCAACAAGCGGGCCATTTTCTTGGTGGAAGATGGCCGCCATTGCGGCATCCGTGCCGATGTCGTTCAACGCGGCATTCAACGTCCGTTGAAGAAGCGTTTCCGGGGCCGGTTTGGTTTGAGCAGGTACAGTAGTCATACGTTCAACTTTGAACCGAGGTATTGTAGCGGGAACGTTTATGAATAGCTACTCTCTCCATGAACGTGGGCAGACTGACGATCAATCCCTCGGCATTTTGTCGGGGTCGAGTTCAACCAATCGCAACCGCCCATTGGCGATGTGGTCGGTTTTATAGATCCGCTCGCCAATCTGGATGGTTCCGATCAGAAGATTGCCGGTGATGACGAAGGTGAAGTCGCCTTGGACAGGAGGCTTGAAGGTCCCGCGAATGACGGCGGTGTTGTTGATACGGGAGACCGAGGAGCTGACGTCCAGTTCAGGGTTGGTATTGTCGAAGAGCTCGATGGTGATTCTAGGAAGCGGTCTGGCTCCTGCATCCTTTAGAATCTGGAGGAGTGGGTCGTCGAGTGTGATCTCTCGTTCGCGAAGCATCCACGGCTTTCGTGGCATCGGTGGTTGGCCAGCGGAGGGAGACGTCAGGACGGAGTGCCACAAGCCTTTTGGTATCGGGGGCTCATCAGCCCACGCAAGCTGGCCAATACTAATCCCCACGACTACAGCGAGGAGAACATAACTGAATCGGTAAATCACAGAATCGTCATTCCGAGCTAGCCTCACAAGCCGCTCATTCTATCAAACGTGAGATCTCGATGCGATCATGACAGGGAGGACCGGAAGCCGGCCCTCCCTCTGTCGTAATAGTTAAGGGAGAGCTCTACGAGACTTTCCACGAGAATCGTTACCTGATTTATCGTCTGAGTCATCATCCGAGTCGCTATCCGAATCCTCATCCGAATCATCGCGCGACTTTGCCCGGAAATCTTTCACGTCGTCGGGAGTTGCGGCGGCGGAAGTTGCGGTTCCTGTGCGCCAGGCCGCAATGACGTTCCGGACCTCGTTCATGGAGCGGGCATTGTCCGCGGAGTTTGTCGGGTTGATCCTGTGATCGATCCCGGCTGGACGGCCGTTGATCAAGATCTTTGGGTTTGAGAAATACTTCACGCGCGGACAGGAGACATTGGGACAGGCGTAGGCCATTATCGTTCGGAATTTTCCGATGGGGTCCCGATATCCATATGAGTAGGCAAAGACACCGGTGCCGCCGCTCGCGCGATCATGGGCATCCCCCATATTATGTCCCAGTTCATGCGTGAGGGTGTTATTCGCTACGCAATCGCGATCTGTCACGCTGAATGCATAACTGGCAAAGCTGGCTCGTGGTCCATTGGCCATGACATAGGCGATGCCGCAATAAGGCCCGCCGTTGTCCACGATCATCGCGACCATGTCGGCCTTATATTGATTGCGCAATTGATGAACTTGATCCAGGAAACCATCGTTCGTTCTTTGTAAACGGGTCAGATCGGTGCTCATGTTGCCTGTTTCGGCATAGGCCACCTCGGCAGCGCGGACTAGCCGAAGTTGCATCGCAATCTGGCTGTTCCGGTAGGCTTGATTGGCCAAATCGACGCCTAGTGTAATCAGCGCATTCATGGCAGCCTGGCCACCCTGCTTGGTTCGTGCCGTGGAGGTGTAGACGACTAACAGGTCGACGACAGTGTTCGTCGGCGCTGCTGCGGTGGTCACGGCGTCGGTCGCGGCAGCCGAACGGGCATCGGGCTGCTGGAGGTTGGGTTCTGGGGCGGGAGGTTCTTCCGGAGTGCCATCATCGGGCACCACGAGTGGGTGGTGATCCGGCCGCATGGCATCTTCGTCAATTTCGACAAGACGATGGCGGTTGTGCTCAGCTGGCTCGATTTTGTAGAGACGCTGACCCGAGGTAATCGTTCCGACCATCTTGGTGCCGCGTACCGCTAAGGTGACGTCGCTGTCCTGTTCACCTCGCACCCGCCCGCGCCACACCTTCGCCTTATTGCGATGTATTTCTGGTTCATCGAGCTCTAGCGTCCGTGTGCCGGCATCGAAGAGGTCCAGTGAGATATCCTGTTTCGAATCTTTTCGGGCGAGTTTCATGGCTTCCAATGCAGCGGGATTGAGCCCCAGAGAGCGGTGGCGACGTATCCATTGTTTGGACATCTCAGGTGAGGAAAATGCCTGGTCAATCGCCGGGGGGATACCGTTCGGGGTTTCAACAAAGAGCGGGACCGGCGAAGGCGTCGATGCGCAGATCCCGGCAGTGGGGAGGCCGAGTGCTGCAATGCTCAGGCATAGTGCCATCGTGCGTGAACGAGCGAACGAGAGACGATCTGTTGTACGACCTCTTGGTGACTGTCGAATGGCCAAAGATGGCTCCATGTAGCCCTCCCTCTGTATAAATGAGTGATAGTGTACGGACAGCAAGAGGCATACCTCTCAATCGGGATAACAGCTCCTCCTGGTCAAGAGATCAGATCATCCACAGTATCAAGCGCTTTCAACGTAGACACGCAGGGTTCACAGATGAGTAGGAATGAAAATTGTGTGGCAGGGTGTAAACATGAAGGGTGTGACCTACGCAGAAAATCATATGGTCATTGAATGCTTTCACCAGAGCGATCGACGGGAATCCTGTCATTTGCGTGTTTCTGGAGAATCGCGGATGGCTCAATCCGGATTGATAATTTTGGGAGGGCGTCGCGGTTCGTCAGGAACCTCTGCGAGAGGACGACGATCGACGGTCCATCTGTTGAGGATGGTGGTGACCAAGCTGATGATAAGCGCCCCACCGGCAGCAGGCCAGAACCCTGAGACGGTAAACCCCTTGACTAGGAACGCGGTCAAACCCAGCAACAAGGCGTTCAAGACCACGAGAAAGAGGCCGAGTGTAAACACGATTAATGGCAACGCGAGCAGCAAGAGAATAGGGCGCAGGATCACATTCAAGACCGTCAGGATCAGCACGGCGGCAATGCCGGCCGTCAGACTGTCTGCTTCCAGGCCGGGGACGATCGAGATCGCCAAGAAGACCGCGATTCCTGTGATGAGAATACGCATGAGCGCATGGCGTACTCCTCCGTGGAACGGTGATTCTTGGACAGTTCTCGAAAAACGAATCGTTGGCATCGATTACCGAGGGGCTGGAGTGTTCCTGATTGGTGAATAATGCACGACAGTCGCCATAACCTTCTTGTTCTTCTCATCTTTCGACGCTTCAATAATGACACGGTCGCCTACAGCGGGTGGGTCGAGTGATTTCGGGTTGCTTTTGTTCTTATATTTCACCTGCTTGGTGAGCAGAACCGACACAATCGGCCCTTTGGTAGTTTTCACTTCAAGATGTTTCGCATCGATCAAGGTCACAATGCCGAGCACGTGCAGGAGTTCTGGGCCTTTGCCCAAAACCACAGGGGAGAGCCACAAGGACGTGAGCAGGAGCACGATGACGGTGATGAAGTTGAAATGTTTCGCCATAACGAAGTCTATCAAGCGTATGGGTCGCGAGATGAGGCTCTGCGGCAGTTTAGGATTGCACCACCGTCTCTTCTCTCCATAACCACAGGAGACGTTATCTCACTATACAAATTCTTCAGCGTGAATACCACCGTACTATTTGGTGAGGTGGTATTGCCGAACGTGAGAAAGGCGGGCAACGAGTAGGACGAAGATAGGGAGATGCATGAGCAAGCCACACAGGCCCATGAACGTTTCGCCGATCCAAAATGTCATGCTGAGATTGAAGGCCAAGACTCCATAATATAGCCCGACTCCTAGCAATAGCCGCTGAGTGAGTAGCTGGGGTGGCGAGGGAGGGGTGAGGCGTCGGTCCAGCGGGAAATAGATAGCTAGTGAAATGAGTCCCACCACCGCCCAGCCGATGTAGTTGGCCACGGGAACACCGAAATGCCAGCCCGGGTCGGGGTAATAGTAGATTTTGCCCAAGAACCAACGATCGCCGCGTAGGGCGACCGGATCAATCACTATATCGACAAAGGCGAAGAGGAACGTGGTGAGGGCATAGACACCCCAACTCGTTCGCATACTGAGATCGAAGTTCAGCTGCCGTAGCGGAAAACTGGCATCTGTTGGCGATAATGGAAGTGGCAGCAGCAGCCCGAGCGCGACGCAGTAGGAAGCAAACAGCAGGAAGCTGAACGAGATGGAATCCATGAACGGCACGTCGAAAAAATAGAGTTCCTGACCGACCGTTGAGCCATTGTAGAAGTACCAGCCGAAGGGGATGCCGGTTCGCGTGGACGAGAATTCACAGACGAACGCCGTTGCCCAGCTGATGAGCCAGAAGCGCCAGGTGCGTGGCCAGCCAATCAGTTTGATCGCGGAGAAAAGAAATGCGGCCAGAAAAAGAAAGACATAGGGGCGAAGGACAATCGTCTTAATAAAGAGGTCAAAGACTTCCATCAAGTTTTAGGCTGTGAGTTCTTAATGGGGCAGCAATAGCGGTGCCGACAAGCGAACAGGCGTCATGATTTTGCAAGACCTGTCAGCAGGGAGCCTCAGTTCTTGCGGCTTGTGATATACCGCGCGATTTCGCGCAAAGGATCGGCGGAAGGACCGAACGATGACAGGCGATTGATGGCGCGGGTCACACAGTCGTCGGCCAGTTTTTTCGCCCCATCCACGCCGTAGAACGTCGGGTAGGTTTTTTTCCCGCGCTCAGCATCGGTGTTGGGATTCTTCCCCAGCTCTTCCCTGGTGCCGGTCACATTCAGCACGTCATCGGCGATTTGAAAGGCCAACCCGATGTCTTCAGCATAGCCGGTCATGTCATCAAGCTGCCGGTCGCTTGCTCCAGCGGCAATGGCGCCCATGCGGACCGCAGCGCGCATGAGCATGCCGGTCTTGTGCTTATGAATGTTCTGAAGGGTTGGGAGATCGATGTCCTTATTTTCAGCTTGGATATCGAACACCTGGCCACCCACCATGCCAATGTTGCCGGAGCCAAAAGACAATTCTTGAATGATGCGGACTTGCCGCACCGGATCGCAGCCCTTCATGAGATCTGGCCGGCTAACCAGGTCGAAGGCCATTGTGAGCAGGGCATCCCCGGAAAGGATGGCCATCGCCTCGCCATAGACTTTGTGATTCGTTGGTTTTCCCCGGCGAAAGTCATCGTTATCCATAGAAGGCAGATCGTCGTGGATCAGGGAATAGGTATGAATGAGTTCCAGCGAGCAGGCGACCGCCATAAGGCCAGGCGGTGTCTGGTCTAATGCTTCTGCCGCGGCGATTGTGAGTATGGGCCGTACCCGCTTCCCGCCTGCCATCAGGCTATAACGCATGCTCTCATGCAGCGTCGTTGGTGGCACCGCGGTCGGCGGGGCCACAAAGTCGAGAAAACGGTCAACCTCAATGCGTTTCTGTTCCAGATAATCTGCAATGTTCATGAAATTGTGCTCTCGTTGCGAAACTGGCCTCACTCGCGCGGAGAGTAACAAACGATTAAAGATGAGTCAAACGGGGTGGGAGAGGGAACTCGTGGTCTCCTGTGCTAGCACACCGCGCATGCGGGGGAGAGGTGTTTATCCCGTCGCCAAGATCATTGCAATAGGCTCCGGGTCGAATAAGTTCTGTTTGGTGGGCGGTGCATGCACGTAGTTATGAGACAATGCGGGTTATGTAAAAGGAATCAGGGGTGGGTGATCGTCATGTGCCCGAGGGTGAATCTTGACGGTATCACTGGATCAGAGGAAAATGCGTCGTGTTTCACCATGTGTTGGTCCAACAGGAATGGGTGCCGTTATCGCTGATCGCAGTAGGGATGATTGTGGCGCATGATTCCGACGAATTATTGGCGAGTCACGGATTAGTCGAAGATCCGGCTCTTGTATGGATGGGCTAAACATTATTTGGGCGACGCGTTGCGTCACTCAAACAGTTTCGCGGTAAGCGCTCGTAGTACGAACCGCGACGCGTGTCTCGAACCAGCGGCTGTACAACCTTTGGTTGCTCCACGCCGCCGTGAATGCTTTACAATATGCCCGCTTTCCGCAACATTATCCGCGTCGATCATGAGGCAAGCCGAACCCATGCGTGGCGGGTCACGGTGCAGCGACACAACGATATCGTCGTGAAGACGTTCTCCGATGCAATGCATGGAGGGAAAGGCAAGGCATTGAAGGCGGCTAAGGCCTATCGAGGTGAACTGCTTCGGCGATACTCAGCCTACGTCCATGCCATATGGGTCCGTACTCGTCTTCGTCGGAACAATACATCGGGTATTCCAGGCGTCGGCAGATACGAACAAGTGGACAATGCAACGACCGGGTCCGTTCGTGTCTTTTGGTTGGCCTCCTGGGTCGACGAACAAGGCGACAGTCGTAAGCGCAAGTTCATGGTGTCTCACTACGGAGAACGCCAGGCTAAGCGTCTTGCCGTCGCAGAACGTGAGCGTCAACTGAACCTCGTCTGTGCCACGAAGAGTGGCCGTCTATGATGTCCGACCCTATCGCCCAACGCATGATGGGGAGTGTTCTATTCGCCGTACTCATGAGCGTTTCCGCTACAATCGCCCAGATTGTATTCACCTCATGAATCTCTTTCGATGCACGCGCCTGCGATCGGAAGATGTGCGTAACAGGTGTATTCATAGAGGGAATAGGGGCGCGTCTTGCAATCAAACAGGACCATGGCACACTCTTGCGCTCTGCGCCTCACGCTTGCTTGTTTTTCCCGCGATCGCCCCGCTATACTCCTGCTCTTATGAGTATTCGAAAAGGCGGCGGGGAATGGGAGCCGATGTTGCTCGGGGTCGAGGCCAGGCTTTGCCGGGTGTGCCAGGACAATCTCTATCGGGACAAAACGATGCTCCGAGGAGGCTGGTCTCGCTGCACGCTCTGTGACGAATTCGTCCATTACAGTTGCCTCGCCAGTGGAAAAGTCTCCTTTCTGAAAGCCCGGCCACGGGTGTGCAAAACCTGTCGTTCGGTTCAGGAGGGGACAGTCGCTCCTTCTTTGAAGAAGGATGGGCCTCCTGTGGCAGTTCCGTCATGAATTCCTGTTCGTCGTCTCGTCCTGCGCCCTTGCGCCTGGGACGGTTCAGTGTCTTCTCCAACGCCATTCAGCGTGTGAAGGTCCTGTTGGTCTTGCTGGCCGGCATCGGGCAAAAGCGGTTCTGCTCTCCTTCCGTGTGATCACGATGCCCGGTCAGCTGAACATTGATGCGCAAACCGTAAGCCGCGTGACGGCTGATTGAAACCATTATGGCGCAGGTTATCCGAAGTGGGGCCTTTCTTCAGCAGTGTTGGTCTGTGCACCCTCTGTGTGTGACCGCTAAGCGAATGACAGATGAGAACGCGTTGGTTCTCATCTGCAGTTCATGCAAGTCGGCTCACTATCTGACGGTCGCTACAGTCACGTCGCACGCTGCCTCGGCCCAACACATAGCGGGAGCAGGCACTTCACGAGACGAGCCGCCGGGTGAAGAGTTCCTCAAGGCTTGTGTTGCAACTCATCATGCCTCTTTAACGCTCCGTGAGATGGATGTCTTTCAGGATCTGGTGCGGCTGCGTTGTGCCGACTGCCGGCGACTATACGAACTGAGGGTTTCGGCGTTTGAAACACGCTATAAGTAATCGGGAGCTGAGAGGAAGAGAGTATCTTCCCTTCACATCCCTGCCATGATGTCCCACGCTACTGTGTTCACCGATGACGAGACTGTGCTGCTGGCCGACGCACAGTTCTTTCGGAAGAAAGCTGCGATCACGACAAAAATACGAGCCATGCTTGAGGCCACGCATGACGCATTGCAGAATGAGCTGGCAGGTCTGTCGCTTGTCGCCCCTCCTGATTTCAATCCACACCTCCATCAGCTGGTCAAAGGCGAGCATCTGGAAGATTTCCCGTATCAATATCTGGATTGTCCTAAACACTTCTCCGGCGGGAACACGTTCACGTTCCGGACGCTGGTTTGGTGGGGACATCATGTGGCCTATGCGCTCTTGCTGGAAGGCTCGGAGATCGGGCGATACAAGCGCCAGCTACTCGGTCGATTTCATCAGCTCGCCGGCAAAGACCTCGAAATTTCGCTGGCCCCATCGTTATGGGAGTGGAAATGCGGGGAGGGCTATACGCTGCCGATCACTCATGACCGGAAGGCCCAGATTGCTGCCGTGCTGGCTGAACGGTCGTTTCTGAAGGTCGTTCGCTGTGTGCCTTTGGGTGATCCTCGAGTACAGGAGGGTCAGTTGGCTCAGCTGGCGTGCGAAACCTTTCGGGCACTGTTTCCCCTCGTCACCCCGTAACTTATTTATCCTAATTGTCTCCGGCACCAAACTTGGGTAGACTGGGCCGCCACTCTTTTTGACCTTTGACCGGGAGGAGCCTGTGAAGCAATCGTCATTGCGTGTTGTGGGCTGTGCCATCATGATGGCGACCATGCTGGCCGGCTGTAGGGGAACCGGAGAGGTGCGGTATCTGGATTTGCGTGAGAAGCCGCCGATGGTGCAGGTGACCGACATCGAGCCGGTCAAGATCGTCATTGAACCGTTTGACGATCGACGGGCAGACAAGAGCCGTGTGGGCACGCGCACGCATCTCTGGGGCGGCACCACGCAGTTCGATGTGTTGGGTGATCGGCCTGCAGGCGCGATCACGCAGCGACTCGCCGATCGCTTAAAAACTCGCGGGTGGCGAGATCGGGTGTGGAATGTGCGTGTGGCTCCGGTCGGGTCTGCCACGGATGCTGATATTATCATCAGCGGGCAGGTGCAGGATTTTTCCGTGACCGTGAAGAGCCGCGTCTTGTCCACCGTCATTGATACCAGCAGCCGGTTGACGGTTCAGGCTCGGAATCTCGTCGACCGAAGCACCACCATTCGTACCATTGAAGGGGGTCGGAGTCGAACGGTGTTCTGGTTCAATGAAGATGACGTGCGTGAACAACTGGCGGCGACTTTGAAAGACGGACTGGATCGGCTGATCGCCGACACGACGATCGACAACAAGGCGTTGCGCCCAGCGCGCCGCCTCCTGCAAGAGTGAACTATTGTGACGCAGTCGTGAGAGGCGCTGTGCGCCTGAGCGGTGACGGCACCCGCAATCTATTGTCAAGGATCCTCCAGAGTGCGTGAGCGGCGATGGGAAACGACGGCACCACTAACCTTCGGTCAGGCGCTTGCCGTCGGGGACCGACTCGCCACGCTCGGGCTCAAGTCGGTCTCGCCTGCCAGCGACGTGATCTGCTACGTGGAGGAATGGGCTGTCGAGTCCGCTGATGACTTCGATCAGCTAGATCCCTGGGCGACGGAAGATGTCACGCTGGTGCATATGCGTGAGCAGTGGCGCGGCGACTTTTTCCTTCTGTCTGGAGCCTATCATACGGTCTACGAGCGCTTTCAGGATATCGGCACCTACTGCTCTATCAGCCATCCGTGGCGCATCCGAGACGTGCTGCGGTTTCATGAGCAACGTGGCATGTTCTGGATCGGGTTCCGGCATGCGCACTCATTCATCCGGATCCGCCTTCAAACGCAGGAGGTCATCACGCCAGGTGAAACACGTGGTGATATCGAACGGGCTCGCTGGTTGGACGAGCGGCGCGCCGCATTTCTGGAAGCCATCGCTATCGTGAATGTGCCGGTTGAAACCTCTGTCGAAAAGAATGCGGTGGTGCTCAAGTCGGCTGATACGTCTGTTCCATTTTTCTGCTCCTGGCCCGATGCGTTTGGTCCCTGCCAGTTCGAGTACAACACGTCCGATGCATTTGAGTTCCTGGTGCCGGCCAGCAAGCTCGCGGAGACATTCGGCCCGGAACCGGCCGGTGTTCGAGCCTATCTGACAGGGTTTTCCGAAGCGGCACTGACGGAATTCCAGCAGATCGAGCCTGGAGCACGGCTTGCCTATCGGTGCTCAGTGCATTGTCCATTGGATGATCTCCCCGAAGTGCTGCAGGCGATTCAACCGCACGGCCTTCTGTACGCCACGCTCTGTGAATTTCAGACACAGGAGCTCTTGCCCGAATCGGACGATGCCTCCGCGATCATTGGCATTGTCGGGGTCAACGGACAGTTCAAGATCGAAGTGCGTCTCAATCAGGCACCCCTTCCCGAAGAAGCGATGGCGCCCTGGTTGGAACGGGTGATCGGTCATCCCGTTGCCTACGCTCCGTTGCCCGCATTTGTGTGACAGGATGCTGAACAAGGCCTCCAACGTTCTTCATCGCCTCGAAAAAATCTTCAATGGACCCCAGAGGGTATGCCTCCAATAATGTTCTTGTCCGCGGCCTCGCTTGGGATAAGGCGCGTCTTGGCGCGCCGGGGTAGGGCGGGTTGATGAACGACGACTGTTTTGAGCATCCCGAGAATCCGTCTTCGACATGGTGTGGGTTGCCGCACGATTCGGCATGTGCGTTGAATAATCAAACAAGATTTCGCACAGGAGCGGCATGAGGCCCCTGGTAAAGATTCAGTCCGTTCTCGCCAAACCGTTCATGCCGGCCGTGTTTTTTCTCTCGGGTGTGACCTATGACACGCTGACGCTTACACGGATCGACCGGTTGCTCGATAATTTGATCTTGCTGCTCTATCTGGTCTTGCTCGGTGCGTTAATCGTTTTGACCGGACGAGTGGGTGTCGCTGCGGTAGAGGGTGACGAGCAGGCCAGTACTCCGGGCCTAGTCCAGAAGCTGGTCCAGGCCAGGCCCTACTATCCAATGGCCATGCAGTTTCTCTTGGGCGGCCTGTTCAGCGCCTATACCATTTTCTATTCGAAAAGCGCCACGTTCACCGGTACCGCGGTCTTCTTTGCCCTGCTGATTCTGCTCTTGGTGGCCAATGAGTTTTTGCGTGACCGACTGTCAAATCTGCGATTGTTGATCAGTCTCTATGCGGTAGTCTGTTTTGCGTTCTTCACGTTCTTTTTGCCCGTCATCACTGGCGTCATGAATGCGGCGATTTTTGTGATTGGGGCCATCGTGAGTGTCGTGGTGACGTTGCGCGTGGCTCAGCTGATCTATCGGAATAATCTCGATCGATCGCGACGTGAAGCCATTGGGGTGGCGGTTCCTGCCGCGGCACTGATCGGCATGCTGGTCGGATTCTACTTTCTGAATTGGATTCCGCCCGTGCCGCTCGCGATGAAGTTCGGCGGGATGTATCATGAGGTTAAGCGAACCGGTGACCAGTTTGAATTGTCGTTTGAGAAGCGGTGGTATCAAGTCTGGAAACGTTCAGATACGACCTTCCCGGAAAATGAGCCGATCTATTGCTTCACCGCTGTGTTTGCGCCGGTTGATCTCCACACCACGATCTATCACCACTGGTACTACCGTCCGAACGACAGCCGACCGTTTACACATGCGGACAAAATCCCGCTCAAGATCTCAGGTGGACGCGAGGGCGGGTATCGGGCATACAGCTTCAAGCAGGGCCTGGATCCAGGCGATTGGCGAGTCGATATCGAAGCGGCCGACGGCCGTATCCTCGGACGGGTGTCAGTGACCGTTGAGGGCCAACGTGAAACAAATCCGAGGTTGGCAACCCTGTCCTATTGACCGTTGATCATGAAACAGTTGAGTGGTCTCACGTTACTTGAAGAGCGGGAAGGGG
Source organism: Nitrospira sp. (assembly GCA_005116745.1). NCBI lineage: Bacteria > Pseudomonadati > Nitrospirota > Nitrospiria > Nitrospirales > Nitrospiraceae > Nitrospira > Nitrospira sp. The sequence goes on from SWDS01000006.1 coordinate 762,994, forward strand.
ATGGACGCGTAGTTCAGATAGCCGACCGTGTCGTCTATAACGTGCGGCTCTACCTGAACAAGGGAGATGAGGTACTACTCAATGAGAAACAGGTGGAGTATGTGCCGAAAGAGAAGATCCGGATCCAGGACGGCGTCACGCTGATCGATCGTACTGTCACACTCGGTCGTCGTGAAGTGATGGCCGGCATCGAGCATGGGTTGATTGGCATGAAAGTCGGCGGCTATCGGAAGGTGCGCATTAGCCCCCATTTGGCCTATCGGGACAAAGGTCTTCCGGAGCTCATTCCGCCGGATGCGGTGCTGGTGGTGGAGATTTGGTTGCGGGCGGTGCTGGAAGCGAGTACAGTGCGGGCCCAATGAGCCAGCGGACTCTTCCTCCTTGCCCCTCCAGCCCCAACTGCGTGTCGACTCAGGCGACCGATACGCAGCATGCCATTGCGCCTCTCCAGTACAAGAAGGCTCGGGCAGAAGCAAAAGAGGCCTTGAAAGCGGCCATTGCGACCTTGCTGCGGATAACGCTGGTTGAAGAGGACGAGGCGTATCTCCATTACGAGTTCACCAGTCTGCTACTCCGCTTCGTCGATGATGTAGAGTTTCTCTTTGATGAAACCACGAAGACAGTTCACTTTCGGTCGGCTTCCCGCACGGGCCACAGCGATCTTGGTGTCAACCGCAAACGGATGGAACAGGTACGAGCTCTGGTGGCCGGGAAGATCTAGCTATTTCGCCAATTGTCTTTGGTACGCCCTATCCTCCTGTTATGATTTCGGCGACAGGAGGCTCATGTATGGGATTTAAGCGCAAGCAATCACGGGTGCTGAGTGGGCGTATCGGCAGGTTGCAACGAGGAACTCTCGTGGTCTCTTGTACAGTGGTCGATGTCAGCGATTCGGGTGTGCAACTTGAAAGCCGTTTGGTAGTGAAGCCAGGGGAGATCGTACAACTTTTGATCGAGTGTGGAAAAGAGGAGACTCTCACGTGTGAGGTAGAGGTCGTACATGTGCGTGCGCCAAAGATAGGCGCAAAAATCACGTCGATCACCCCCGAGAATCAAGCACGGTTCGCCCGCATGCTTGACGATGATGTGCAGAACGCATTTACGCGACATTAAGTGTGGCGGGCCGCTTATTTCCGCGACATCATTCGATCGAGTGCCTCATTTAAGCCAGCCACAGTAGAGTACTCGCCCTGACTCCATAGGTGAGTTCAGAAGACTTGTCCTTTTCCCCTCCTCTCGTTGCTCGCAAAACATCCGTAATCCATTGATGTTATGCCTTTCTCTCATTCTTGTCTGGGAGAGGACGCAACGCTGTGCCAGTTGGTTCACCTGTCACTATAGTCTGGGTGGCTTGGAAGGGTTCCCAGGAGTGAGGTGGGGCTATTCGTGAAGAACCGGGTTAGTGGGCTGGTGTCTGAGGCTTCAGTCCCAGCCGGCGCGTATGTTGGAAAACGCACTTAGGGCAGGTGTAATGAATGAATTGGTTGCCGCCCACGAGCCGCTTCCGCATAAGCACCTTGCACCACGTGCAGAGGCGTTCGGGTAGCTCGATTCGAGGTGTGTCTCGGATGAGGTCTGGAGAGGATGACATAGGAGGTATTGTCCCTGAGAGATGAAACCTTGTCAACCGATTGATAGGGCTTTTTCACCAGAGCCGAAAATTTTTCCACCCCTTCACATGCGAGAGAAACAAATCATGGTATAGTTCACGCATGGTAGTCTTCATGTGCTCAACCTCCTTACAGAAAGGGCACCCCCCTCTATGAGTACCTCGGCTAGTTCCGAGTCCACAATCTTACCATCCAACGCCCCTGCGGCTGCTGCCCGACCAGTTCAAGACATGGTGGGAAGCGGTAAGGCATGGGGACTTTGCACCGCCGTTGACCTCCACGATTGCAATCCCAAACTTATCCGAGATGCGGACTATATCAAGCGCTACGTTGTTGAGCTGTGTGAGCTCATCGACATGAAGCGTTTTGGTGAATGTCAGGTCGTCGATTTTGGCGATGGACCTGTGGCCGGCTACTCCATGGTGCAGTTGATCTCCACCTCGTTGATCAGCGGCCATTTCGCGAACGAAACCAATCACGCCTACCTCGACATTTTCAGTTGCAAGGGGTATGACCCCGCAGTGGTCGAGTCGTTCTCGAAGGAGTTTTTCGGTGCCAGTCGGAGTGTTGCGACCGCCACACTCCGGTACTAAACCCTTCTTTTGTGTTGACCGTGCTTCGGGGGCGTGAGCATAGCGCCCCCGAAGGCTTTAACCATTTGTTGCCATAGGTATTGTCTTCACATGAAAGCCACGACTGTCAGAGAGGTGTTCGACTCCCTCCCATCAAAACTTGATCAGGATGCCGCTGAGGATCTTGAGGCTGTCTACCAGTTCGACCTCCGTGGCAACCAAGGCGGTCAGTACCATCTGCTGGTGCACAATGGGACCTGCATCGTGAAGGATGGAACGCATGCCGATCCGCATGTGACTCTCTCGATGACTGGAGAGGATTGCATTGGGATCCTGAACGGGCATCTCAGCGGAATGACGATGGCGATGTCGGGGCGTTTGCAGATTGCCGGGGATATCGGACTGGCTATGCAGCTGAAGTCCTTGTTCCCAAACATTGTCGAGCGTTAACGCAGGCTATTCCGGAACCGAGGTGGCGCCAATGGAGGCCACTTCCTGATCGTTCGCTGATTCTTCGAGTCTCCTCGGGAAATATTCCTCTAAAATCAAATACATCGTTGGAACGAGAAACAATGTGAGGAGGGTAGACACGCTCAACCCTCCGACGACCGCCCTTGCGAGAGGCGCGTTTGTTTCACCACCGGTCCCGAGTCCGATTGCCATGGGAAGTAGCCCAAAGACCGTGGCCAGCGAGGTCATGAGAATGGGGCGCAGCCTGGTGCGTGCGGCAGTCACAACGGCATGATGAAGTCCTTTGCCTCTGCGGCGGAGGACGTTGGTGTAATCGACCAATAAGACACCGTTTGAGACGACGATGCCCAACATCATGATAATCCCCATCAACGACGTAGTGGACAGTGTCGTGTTCGTCAGAAACAGGATCAAGATGACACCGGGAAAGCCCATCGGCACGGAAAACATGATGATAAAAGGGTCGATGAGGGATTTAAATTGGGCGGCCATGACCATGTAGACCAACATGAGTGCCAGGATGGTCGCAAACTGCAATCCTTGGAAGGTTTCGCGCTGCTGCTGAATCTGCCCCGCCAGCTTGAGGCTGAACCCTGCCGGCAACTGGAGTGTGGCGAAGGCCGACTCTAGGTCTTCGGCGATATCACCGAGGGGCCGGGTGGTGGGATTGGCCGTGATATGGACCACGCGCTGAAAATGTTTTCGATCGACCTTCACCGGTCCTGCGTTCAACTTGAGGGACGCAACATTCTTCAGGAGGACAGGCTCGCCGGTTTTGGCGATGAGCAGAATATTCTCCAGATCACTGAGATTCTTTCGGTGTGCCTCGGCCAGCCAGGCGCTGATGAAATACTCATTGCCGCTTTGCGGATCCGTATAAATGATTGGGTCGGTCTGACCGTTTCCATTCAGGGAAAATAGGACGGTATTGGCCACGTCGGCTTCGCTGATGCCGAGCAGAGCCGCCTTCTCTCGATCCACCGTCACGTTGACTTCCGGATAGTTTTCTTCCCGACTCGGTTCGATATCCGCCATGCCTGGAGTCTGCTCCATGATTTCCTTGACGCGGGCGATGACGTCTCTCGCTTTTTCGAAGTAATAGCCATAGATTTCCACATCAATGGCCTTTTGGGAACCGAAGCTGGTGACGCGTTTGACGAGCCCTCCGGGATCGAAATACATCGACACTCCTGGGAACAGTTTGACGATCTTCGGGCGCACATCGTTCATGATCTCGACTTGCGTTCTGGCCCGTTTGTCCGGTGAGACGAGGTACACTTGCATGGACGACGTATGAGGTCCTGTGTTGGGGTTGAAGAGCGACGCGCGACCTTGCGATAGGATACCCGTACTGGAGACGATCGTCTCCAATTCGGTTGCGGGAATATTGGCTCGGAGCACCCGTTCGACTTCTGAGACTTGCTGTTCGGTCTTTTCAACTCGTTGGCCGACTGGTGCCCGCAGGACGATGCGAAACTGACTCTCATCGGAAACCGGAAGGAACTCCGTCCCGATCATCGGAACCAACGTAAGCGATCCGACGAAGATCAGTAGCACCATGGCGATAAAGGTCCGGCGATGTCCCAGGACCCACTGCAACGATTCTGCATAGCTTCTATCGAGAGCCTCATATCGGCGACGACTCCAATCCATCAGTGTGGTAAACCAGGACGGCATGGTCCGCTGAGCGTCTTGTTCAGACTTGAGAAACTTGTAGCAGAGTGCTGGCGTCACTGTGCGGGAGACGAGGAAGGACGTGAAGAGCGCGATCGCGATGGTCACGGTTAACGGTATTAGCAACAGACGAGCGACACCGACGACGAAAAACATCGGGAGGAAGACCACCACCGTGGTGACGGTCGACGCGAGGATCGGCATGGCGACTTCTCGAGCGGCATTGAGGATGCCGTTCCACCGGTTGGGGTTGGTATTGAGGTGGCGCTGAATATTTTCCAGTTCCACGATGGAATCATCAACCAGCCGGCCGATCCCCAGCGCAAGCCCGCCGAGCGTAAAGACGTTCAGGGTTTGGCCGGTAAAATAGAGGACCACAAACGTCACGAGCATGGAGAGCGGAATGGCCACAGAAATGATGAGGGTACTTGTGAGGTTGCGCAAGAAGATCAGAATCACGGCTGAGGCCAGCAGCGACCCATGGAGGGCTTGTTCGGTAAGATTGTGAATGGATTGTCGGATATAGAGTGATTGATCGAATGAAATGCCGAGTTTCACCCCCTCAGGGATGCCAAACATCTTGGGGAGGGCTTCGCGAAGGGCATCCACAACCTCGACCGTGTTGGCGATCGGTTGCTTGTTCACACGAAGAAACACCGATCTGGCACCGTCGGCATGAACGATGTTTGTTTGGATATCGGATGAGTCCGTCACGGTCCCTACATCACGCACGCGGACCGGACTGCCCTGCGGATTGACCTTCACGATGACGTCCTGGATCGGCTCGACTGTTCGGAACTGATTGTTCGTAAAGACGTTATAGTCAAGGTTCCCAGCTTTGATGTCACCGGACGGCAGAATTAAATTGGAGGCTTTGACGGATTTCACGACGTCAAGAATGGAGAGCCCGCGGGTGCTGAGCAGTGCGGGGTCGAGGTTGATATTGATCTGACGAATCTTGCCACCCTCGACTGTGGCCGCCGCGACATTGGCGATCTGCTCGATCTGTGGGGCGATGGTGTTGTACGCAAGATCATAGAGTGCGCGCTCGTCCAGCTCATCGCTCGACACCGATACAATGGAAACGGGGATATTGGAGACGTCGAACTTCACGATAAAGGGCTGTAGGATCCCCGGTGGGAGGCTGTTCAGAATCTGCGTGATGCGTTGCATCACTTCCATCTGTCCAACATTGATGTCTGCTCCCCAGTTGAACCAGATCTGGACGGCCCCGAGACCCTGCTTGCTGAACGATTCGACATGTTCGACATTGGAAGCGGAGCTGACAGCTTTTTCGATTGGATAGACGACGCTCTGCTCAATGTCGAGCGGGGGCGCCCCCTTGTACACGACACCCACAAAAGCGACTGGGACCTGGATTTGCGGGAAGAGATCAACTGGTAGGCGTTGAAGGGACGTCAGCCCCAGTACCACCATCGCGAGGGATAACATCAGAATGCCGATGCGATTGCGTAGTGCGAGTAGAGTGAGCCACATTCTAGGTTGGTGGGGAAACCGAGGTAAATCGTGAGGCCAAGGAAGCCGAACTCTTCAGCCTTTTCACCTCTTACCCTTCACTCCTCACTTGGTTGAGCGGTTGGGTCTGGACAGGTGTGCCATCGTGCACCAAGTCTTTGCCTGCGACGATGATCTGTTCTTGACCCGTCAAGCCTTTGGTGATTTCTACATGGTTGCCGTTACGGGCCCCGATCTCGATATCCACTCGCTGGGCTTTCCCCTCTTGGACGATATAGATATATTGCATGTTTTCGAGTCGACTGACAGCCTCAATGGGAATCTGCAATGCTTGGTGATGGGTTCCCACCATGACTTCGACTCGGGCAAACATCCCGCCTTTTAATCGACGATCCTTATTCGATAAGTCAATTTCCACCGTCATGGTACGTGTTGCGCGATTCAAAGCCTGGACGACACGCGTGACGGTTCCTTCGAATATGTAATCCGGGTACGCTTCGGCACGGAGCTCGGTCTTTTGACCTACCTTCACGAGTGGAATGTCTCGCTCGACGACTTCGATCAGTACACGAACCGTATTGATGTCGTGTAGGCTCATGATGCCTCGTGACATCGTCGACGTGCTGGCAGTCGCGCTGCTGACATAGGCCCCCGTATCTAGATTTCGTTCTGCGATATAGCCAGGAAATGGGGCTCGAATATACGAATAGGCTAAGCGAGTTTCCGCCTGGGCTAGGGCCACCTCCATTTGGGTGACCTGCGCTTGAAGGGATTCTTGTGCGGCGCTGGCGGCGTCGAAATTGACCAGCGCCGTATCCAGGTCTTGCTGGGAGACAAATTGGTCCTTGATGAGGGTCTGCACGCGATCCAGCGTCAACTTAGTGTTGCGGACGACCGCATCTTGTTGTGAGACCTTCGCCTTGGCGGCTGCCAGATTGGCTTTTGCCTGATTGACGGCATGTTGATAGTCCGTATGATCGATTTCAACGAGCAACTGGTTCGCTCTGACGTAATCGCCCTTATCGACATGGAGCTTGGTGATGTATCCGTCAACCCGTGAGAAGATATTGACGACTTGATTAGGCGAAATGTCCGCTGTATAGGCCAGACGAATGTCGAGATCTTGTCGGAGCGGAGACACAGTGCCGACCGTAATGAGCCGTGCCGGTTTCTTGTCGGTTTTGGAGTCTGTGCTCAGGCGAAAGGCTACAAGAATGGTGATCGCAATGAAGATAATGATTCCGAGAGCGACAAATGGATGTCGGACGAGTTGATTCATAGTGGTACCTGTCGTCTACGCGCCCGTCGCCAGCTTCGCGCAAGTCGGAGCATACGCATTTTATGAGAAAATTGCGTTGTACAGGGCATGCTTGGTCGGAAAGTGTTTGCAGGGTGAGCACCTCACTGATGCCCGTAGCCCTGCTGTTTATGGCTGAAGGTTTGGGATAGTTGATGTCGTTGACGAGAAGATGTCCGTGTCCTATTCATGGTAAGTAAGTAGTCACTCACCATGAATTAGCATGGTGCGCGTCCAGAAGACAAGGTGACATGGATCGCTAGGGGTGAACATCCCCGACTAGGCTCTGATAGTAGGGTCATTGAACCGACTCCGCTTGGGCAGCGGATTGGGCGTGGAGCAGTGTCTGCAACCGATCACCATCACGGAGGCTCACTTCATTTAGTTCAACTCCAAACAGAGATCCCTTTGTCCAGGAGACCACCACTTCCGAAACGAATAGCGGCTCCTCCTCGTCTGGAAGATATAAGAACAAGGTCAACTCCATGCCAATCTTGACGGGACAGTTTCCACGAATGCCCACCCCACCTTCGGATAGGTCTACAGCGCTACCGTCTCCAATAAGAACGTCGTCCCCGTTGACTCCTGAGTACATAAGCCCCAAGGAGACGAAACTTCTTCTCATTCTGCGACGCTCAATCGAATGCGATGAGCAAGGCACTTCCGACTGTCCCAAGTCTTTCGTCTGTCTCATCGTTATACCTCCTGGTTAGGTGCTCGTTTCAAAGGGATTAATCGACTCAGTCCTGACCTGCCAAACATTTGAGTCCCAAAGGCTCTTTCTGCCTTGCCGCTGTGTAGTCTGTATTCGAGATTCCGTATGGATGAAGGCTAGCGCTGAGTGTCAATCTTGCCATCCCACCAGAGGAGGGGGAGTGCCCAAGTCGGAAGGGGGGTGACGGAAAATGACAATAAGTTAATCTGTTATGTGTCTACTTGAAGGGATGCCTCATTCTGAACGCCGTATGTGAGGTCTTATGAGTTGATGAGCGTTCTCCGCTCAGTCATGAAAAGGATCGTGGCACTATAGACAGGAGGAGATAAGGGCCGGACTATATCATCAGCCGGAATCGAGTTCGTTGATCGCTTACGGTTTGATGGGAGATGCTTTTCCAAATGAAAGATTGCAACCGCTTCCGATGGTCTTGGCTCAGATCCATAAATCGGACAGAAAATTGACAACCCGATACCCACACAACATGCGCTGATTTCAATGAAAGCTGAGGCAATCCATCGGGAAGCGCAATGGTAAGTGTCAATAATGTGCCTCGTGTTACCGGGCGGTCGCTGATGATTTGGCAACCAGAAACGGATATATTTTTGGTGAGTCCCTCTCCTTGGTGAGGCTGTGTCGGAACTTCACCGACATAGCGCACTCGACACGTGACCGTTACACGTTCGGCGTAACGGCCATCCAACGGAACATAGGACTTTCGGTTATTCATTGTGAGTGTCATCATCATAGCTTCGTCCGGAATGTTTTCACAATCAATTCACTAAATGTAACTTGGCCATGCGAAGTGAACGATGCACCAACTCGTAGAGCAGTAACTGGTGACTGGATACCATATTGATGAAGGGAATAACTGCCGGAGCTTAGTCCAGGCCGTTTGAAGCTCTTCATAAGAAATCGACTTCCATCTCTTGAAAATCGGTACCGCCTGGATGCGATGATCCTGATTCCCTAATTCCTGCAGCATATCGGTCATCGCGCGGATAGCTGCCTGTGCTGGTTGATTGGTGTAGATGATGATCTTTGCTCCGGCGTCTTCTAGCTCAGCCGCAGTGGTTTGATCGAAAATCGTTGGGGCGATGACCTTCAATGTGCCGGGGGGGTATGCAGCCCGAAGTTTTTCAGCCTTTGTCATAATGGACCCCATATGATGCGAAGGAGCACAGCCTATGCCAACGAAATGTTTGGAATAGTATCTATCCACCGTTAGAAGACTGTCGCGGAGGTCCCGTCCAATAGTTTTTCAGGTAGCGTCAGGCTTTCAATAAATATGATGCCACGCGCTGCCCCAGTCTCGAATCGCAGTGTCACTTCCGTATGAAAGCCATGCCACGCATAGACTTTTACCGGACCGACAGTGATTTGTCCCGGTGTGTGGTCGAGTGGACCATATGCGGATTGAAGGTAGGTCAGGACTCTCTCATGAGTCTCATTCCCACTGTACCGAACCGTCACACGGCCGAACTTTTTCTCAAACGTGGTCAATCGTATGGAATCGACGGGTATCGTGCCGAGCGCAGGAGTCTGTTGGGTGTGTTCATAGGTCTGTAGGCGACCGGCATCTTCGACACGCGCAAACTGTTCCATTTCCGCAAGGGATGTTCCCCAGGGAATATCTTCGAAGCCATTGGGATCGTTGACGAGTGGAACGGCCAACGACGATGTCGCTGTAGACAGCAGGCAGAAGATACCTATTGCGAGGAGCGGCTTTCCTTTACGAAAACCTGTGTTCATCGATCTACTCTGCGGAGTCGGTAATATAGTCGTTGAACCGTGGTGCGAGTGTGCGGCTATCGATGAAGATATAGCCGCGCTCGGTGCCGGCTTGGTAGGTCAACGTGATCTCGGTATCTGATCCGCGCCACGTGTATTGCTGATTGAGACCTCGTGCCATCTGCCCAGGAATACGCTCCAGCCCACCGAATTGATTTTCCAAGAAGCGCAGCACGTGTTTGTGGACTTGGTCTCCTTGGTATCGGATTATGACACGCGCAAATTGATCATCCAGGGACAGGTAGAGAATGCTGGTCATTTCTGTTCCCGCGAATGACACCGGCTCCCTCTTGCGGAGATATTCGATGATATGTGGACCTGCACGTATCGTCTCCAGCTCCTGGCGTGAGGACAAGGAAGTGCCCCAAGGAATATCGTGAAATCCCATCGGATCATTCGTCATGGGAACAGCCCATGCTGAGTGAGCACCGATCACGACGGCGATTATCAGGACCAACGGCAAGGTATTGGGTGTTGGTTGGGTGCGCGCGCGCATCTTCTGTCAACGGAGTCGGATGCAACCCTCTTGCTACTCACGCTACCATGCGAGAGAGTTCAACTCAATCGCGGATCTTTCTTGAGAACCTCGCAGGGCGTATCTTATAATGCGCCGGCTTTCTGCAGGTGTGTCTCAAGATGTTAGGAGGAATCGTTCCGTGATTGAAAGCGACGTGTTTGTCCAAACGATGCAGGACATGGGAGTGAATTTCTTTACCGGTGTGCCAGATTCGATTCTGGGTGGGATCATTGCGGAACTCATGAACCGTCGGCTCTATACCCCCGCAGTTCGTGAGGATGAAGCGGTCGGCATGGCTGCGGGCGCCTATATGGCTGGGAAAACCCCCGCCGTGCTCATGCAGAATTCAGGACTGGGTACCTCTCTCAATGCGCTCATTTCGCTGAATATGATTTATCAACAACCCTGCATACTGATTGTTTCCTGGCGTGGGCAGGGGGGGAAGGACGCTCCGGAACATTTGGTGATGGGAGAGGTGATGCCGCAATTGCTTGATACCGTCAAGATTCCGCACCGGACCCTGACTGAAAAAACAGTGATTGAAGATTTTAGGTGGGTCGCTGAGACATTCATGAAGCAGCGGATTCCGGTCGCCTTGTTTATCACCAAAGGCGTGGTCAAGGGATTGCATCCATGAGGCCCGAACAAGGCACATTGATCAGTCGGGCGCAGGCCATGGAGGCCTTGCTGGAGTTGCTGACCGATCAGCCCGTCATTATCTGCAACGGGTTTCCCTCGCGCGAGGCGCACAAGATCGCGGATCGGCCCACTCATTTCTACATGATCGGCTCCATGGGGAATGCTTCGGCTATTGCCCTCGGTGTTGCGCTCGCCAAGCCGAATAAACAGGTGATTACCTTCGATGGCGACGGGAATGTGCTCATGGGAATGGGTACACTCGCGACGGTCGGTGCATTGAGACCAAAGAACTTTATCCATGTCGTCTTCGACAATGAAGTGTACGGAACGACCGGGAACCAGCCGACGATCTCCAACGTGGTGCCGCTGGAGAAAGTGGCGAAGTCGGCGGGCTACGTGAATGTGGAACGGGTCCTTGATCGCGAGGATCTCGTCTACGAGTTCAAGGACATGCTGAAGAAGGATGGGCCTAGCATGTTGCTCATTAAGGTGAACGAATTTGTGGAAGATGCCGGTCGCGTCCTGCACGACCCGCCGGATGTCACCCGTCGATTCATGAAGGCGATTGAATAGTCGCCTGCTGTCAGCTGTCAGCTTCTGAAAGCGCTGATCGCTGATTGCTGAAAGCGAGAATATGATTCTCCTCAATCCAGGTCCCGTGAATGTGTCCGAGCGGGTGCGGCAGACGCTGCTGAAACCCGATATCTGTCATCGCGAAGATGAATTTCTAGAACTGCTTCACCGCATCCAAACCAAGCTGCTCAAAGCCTTTGTTCCCGGAGCCGAATCGGACTACGTTGCCGTCGTGATGACCGGATCGGGGACGGCTGCTGTCGAAGCCGCCTTGATGTCGTCGCTTCCTCACGGTCGCCGGATGCTCATCCTCAACAACGGGGTCTATGGTGAACGGATGTCTCAGATCGTGGGCCTCCATCGTCTGGGGGTGAGCGAGTTGAAGTATGACTGGACGGTTAGGCCAGACCCTGAGAAGCTGCTGCTGGCCTTGCGACAGCATCAGGAAGTGCATGCCGTCGGCATGGTGTACCACGAGACCACCACCGGACTTCTCAACCCTGTTCATGAGATCGCCGAGATCGTTGACAATCAGAATCGTGTGTTTGTGCTGGATGCCGTCAGTGCGCTGGCAGGTGAAACGCTGAATATTGCCAAGTCGCACATCTATATGGTGACGGGGACGGCGGGAAAGTGCATTCAGGGATTTCCAGGCGTCTCGTTCGTGCTTGTGCGAAAGGGGTTCGTCGAGAAAATGCGCGCGTATCCGAAGCGCTCGTGGTATCTCCATCTGACTCATTACATCAACAATGAGGGGCGAGGCACGATTCCATTCACGCCCGCAGTGCAGGTCTACTATGCTTTTGACGAAGCACTGAATGAGTTGCTCGAGGAAGGCGTGGCCAATCGCATCCAGCGGTATAAGAAGATGGCGACGCTGATTCGTGAACGAATGGCCAAGTTCGATGTGAAGGCGCTTCTCCCGGCGGACCGGCAATCGAATACCATCACGGCCTATCACCTGCCGGACGGGGTTTCTTACCAGACGTTGCATGACCGCCTGAAGCAGCAGGGCTATGTCATTTATGCCGGGCAAGGCAACTTGGAAAACAAGATTTTTCGCGTGGCTAATATGGGGGCACTGTCCGAGGCGCAGTTTGGCGGATTTCTCGATGCCTTCGAACAGGTCTGCAAATCAGCATGAAGGCGGTCATTCTGGCAGCGGGAGTCGGGAAACGTTTGTGGGAAGTGACCCAACATCGCCCGAAATGCCTCATCGAGATTGGCGGCCGGTCGCTCCTGCATCGCTATCTGGAGTCGCTGGTTTCCGTTGGGATTCGCCGGGCTGAGATTGTTGTCGGATACAAGCAGGAGATGATTCGTGCGGCGGTCGAGCAGGATTGTTGCGGCGTCAACGTCACGTTTTTGGTCAATGAACAGTTTCATAGGGGCAGTATTTCTTCACTGTGGATCGCACGAACCGCGCTCGACGACGACACCATCGTGATGGATGCCGATGTGCTATTCCATCCAGAAATCCTACGACGTCTCGTGGCGTCACCCTGTGAGAATGCGCTGTTGATGGATGAGACGGTACAGCAAACTGGAGAGGAGTGCATGGTGGTCGTGGCCGGGGGCCGAGTGATTGCACTGACCAAGAATATGCCGGAACGTTACGATTACGCCGGTGAAGGGGTTGGATTTCTTCGGATTCGGCACGCCGACACGACTCATGTTGTCTCGTCGCTCCGTGGCTACATCGACCGAGGCTCATGGGAGATGGAGTATGAGGACGCGCTGCGGCCGTATTTTCAGGACGTGCAGGTTGGCTATGAACGAATTGGAGGGCTGCCTTGGACGGAGATTGATTTCATCGAAGACGTAAGAAAGGCTGAATTGGAAGTTTTGCCAAAACTATGAGAAAGTCTTCGTTATAGTACGCTGTTCGATGAAGAGGGACCCTGCGCCAGGGAACAGTGGTGAGCAGACACAGGTGTCTAGAGAACCATGAGTAAGAGCATCCTCCAAAGAAGAGTCGAGATTCAAGGGTTGGCCACGGCGATTCTGCTACCGTCGGTCGGGGTATTCAGCGGTCCGATCGGGACGCAGGTCGACGACGTAGGGCCCCTGACTAGTGTCGTGGGGATCGGGCTCTTTCAACGAACCGTACTCACCTTGCAGCGGGCGGGTATTCGTCAATTAATCGTCCTGTCCGGTTCTGAGGAGGAACAGCTGAAACAGGCGCTCGGCAAAGGGCCACGCGTCACAATTCCCGTCCGATGGATGCCGATCCGTGAATTTCCTCTCGATGATCCTCGGACCTGGGAAGCCTTGGCGGCTGAAGTGCATGGCTTTGCATTAGTCGCGAGCGTCAATAGCGTGTTCTCTCGAGGGTTGATTGAACGGTTGCGGCGCGAGGTGCAGGATGGTCAGGCCATTGTGGTCTCGCAAGCCTCACAGGGGCAGGTCGATCAGTTCATGGTGCAGAGCCTGCGAGCGAAAGTCCGTTCTGATCGCCCGACGATTTTCGCCCCTCCTCGTTTCGACAGTCCAGCCTTACGAGTGGCTGAGCTTGTGGTCGTGCCGGCAAGCCTGATGAGCACCACGAATCAAGCCGTGAGTGAGAAGGGAAGCCCTCCGATCCGCCAGTGGCTTGAGCGGGCTGCGACGAATGGTCGAGTGCATGTTGTCTCGGCTGAGGCGAAGCAGGGGAATTGGTATCAACCTGTTCGGACGCTGTCTGACGTTCAAGCAGCCGAAAAGAAGTTGTTCAATTCCCTCAAGGGGGAGTTCGAAGGGTTCGTCGATCGCTATTTCAATCGCAAAGTCTCTCGCTGGTTTACCCGCCTGTTTCTCGCCATGGGGCTGTCGCCCAATTCCATCACGGTCCTTGCCGGGCTGGTTGGTCTGCTGGCGGCTGCGGGATTTGGGATGGGCACCTACAGCGCCGGTATCGTGGCAGCCCTCTTGTTCCAATTGGCGGCCGTCATCGATTGCTGCGATGGCGAAGTCGCGCGGTTGACCTTTACCGAGTCGCCGCTTGGCGCCTGGCTGGATATCGTGTTGGACAACATCGTGCACATGGCGATTTTTGCGGGTATCGCCGTGGGACTCTATACGACTTACCTCGGACAAGCAGACGACTGGGTTCCACTCGCACTCGGCACCGCTGCGGTGTTTGGCAACGGTCTCTCCCTCGTACTCGTCGAAAAGGCGCAAAAGATTAAAGCGGTGAGTGGCTGGAGCACCCCTGCCCATGCAGCTTGGGCGGATATGATGTTGAAAAATGTGGCCAGCCGAGATTTTTCAGTAGCGCTGTTGGGCTTTGCCCTGTTCGACCAGCTGTATTGGTTTCTCATCTTTGCGGGAGCCGGCGCATTGCTGTTTGCTGGTGCCATGGGCTGGGTCATCCGCCCATCCGCAGTCTCATCTCCTCGGCCATAAATGGCTCGTTCGCCATCCGACTAACGTGTTGCGCTATATCCTACTAGCCCTTGGCCTCATCGTTCTTGGCTTTCTTGTCTGGCAGATTGGACCCGGTAATATCTACGATGCGGCGTTGCGGCTAGGTCCCCTCCCCCTGGTGATCATCCTGATTCCCTCTCTCCTTATGTATGTGATCGAGGCATATGGCTGGAAGCTGGTATTGGGGTCATTTGGGCAAGTGATCTCGTTTTGGCGGCTCCTCACGATCAGGACCGCCGGGGAGGTTGTGAATATGACGACACCCACAGCTTACATGGGCGGCGAACCCCTCAAGGCCTATCTGCTGAAACAATACAATGTTCCGATGGCGGAAGGGGCTGCGTCCGTGGTGATTGCTAAGACGACTCTGACGATTGCCGAAGTCTTCTATATCCTCGTCGGGATCGCCATTGGATTTTTGATCTTGGGCACCGGTAGCTCGGCGGGCCAGACCATCACGGCTGCGGTGGTGAGTGTGACAGTATTGATCTGTTCGATCGTCGGGTTTGTCTTTGTCCAACAGCGTGGGCTCTTTGCCTCGATGCTGGCTATCATGAAGAAGCTGGGAATGCGGATCCAGGTTCTAGAAGCGCAAGGGGAACACCTACGCTCGATCGACCAGACCATTCTGAATTTCTACAGCCAGCATCGTGGGACATTTGCCCTCTCAACGGGGGTGTGCTTTTTCGGCTGGCTGGCCGAATCATTAGAAGTCTTTGTGATCATCTATTTCCTAGGCGATTCTGCCAGCCTGTGGTCGGTCATCTCGATGGGTGCCTTGGCCGCCCTCATTAAAGGCGGGACCTTTTTCATCCCTGGTAGTCTCGGGGCGCAGGATGCCGGTAATCTCCTCTTGCTGCAAGCCTTCGGCTACAGCGATGTCACGGGCATCACCTTTGCGTTGCTCCGACGATTCCGCGAAGTGGTCTGGATTGGCATCGGACTCTTGTGTCTGGCCCTAGTGGGAAAAGGCAGGAGACCTCGGGGTCAAGACGGTGACAGTCCTTCCTGAGTGATCGTGTGGAGCCGTTCGACCATCCGATCCCACACAAAGTTATGAAGGCGAAAATCGGCCGCCCGCTCCACCCTGTGAAACTGAAGCCCCATTCGATTCCCTTGGGCCCATCGGACCTCCGCTTCTTCGACCGGGAGTGACTGCGCCTGATCCGGGAGGATGAGCCGCATCCGCAGTGTCGTCCCTTCTGGGATGGTATCGGCGCATTTGATCGCGCAGCCAAACACCGTCAGGTTCATGACTATTCCTTCCGCGATCGTTTCCGCATCGGAAAACATCACGGGGTATTGTATGGCAAGCGGGACGCGATAGTGATGGCGCTGATGGGGGCGTATGGATTCCACAGTGACCCAGTGTAGTCGGCCTTGAGCGGCAGAATGAATCCCCCTTTCGCGGGGACGAAATGGATCCTCCAGAGTGGTCCGGGGCCTGTTCACTATGAGGGTTGTACCTATTCAGGCGGAATAGTGCTTATTGAGGTGTTCGCGCTGAAACTGGATGATATGTCTGATCAGCAGTTCTCGATCCGGATTGGCCATCCTGAGGAAATGGCCATGGAGTCGATACGTATTGAGCGGGTAGAGAATGGGATCCACACGCAATACTTGAAGGTGAGACTTAAAGAGCACCTCGCCGGGAAGCAGCAGGGCGCAGGAGAGAATGGCGTTCACCTCGAAGGTCTGGTTCAGCGTGACGCCGATGCCGCCGGCACTCAGATTGACTGCTTTCTCGACGAACTCGTTCTCGGTAGTATCTGACTCAGGCTGAAGACAGATGGGGAGCGAGACAGTGATGCGATAATATTCACGGCGATCGCTCGGTGAAGGCGGTGAAGCCGGGGCATCGGGTGGCATGGTCCCGAAGAGTATACCAAAATGGGAGTACCAATCCACGATCGCTGTTGGTGAATACAAAGCGTTGAAGCGAGAGGGCGTGAGATGGCTTGTAACGAGCGATTGGCAGAACGAATCAGGGACTACTTCAAGCGCCGAAAGGGGGTAGAAGAGAGGCGTATGTTCGGCGGGCTCTGCTTCATGCTCAACGGCCACATGTGCTGTGGGATCGAAAAGGACCGCCTCATGGTTCGTGTCATGCCGGACCGCTACGAAGCGCTCCTCTCGAAACCGCACGCTCGGGAGATGGATTTTACCGGCAAACCACTCAAAGGTTTCCTGTTCATCAGCGAAGCTGGCTATCGCACGGCGTCCGGTCTAGCTTCGTGGCTTGATGAGGTGGTCGAGTGTGCCAAATCGAAGCCGTTGAAGAAAAAGAAGGTGACAATGTTGAGGAAACTCTCGAAGGAAAACCGCCGTTGATCCACATCAGCTCCTGCATAGGATGAGCGAGCTTCTGTTAGCTTGGGGTGGCTTTACCATTGGAATCAGGTGATATGATGGACACACATTGTAGTACCACTGTGGAGGTGAGGAGATGATCAAAAAGCTGACCAAACATGGAAACAGTCTAGCTCTCGTGATCGACCGCGGAGTGCTGGATCTGCTGGAGATTGACGCCGAGACGCCGCTCAACATCAAGACGGACGGGAAGTGCCTCATCGTGACGCCTGTGCAAGATGCGACTCGCCAAAAGAGGTTTCGTACAGTGCTAAGCGAGACCAATCGGCGGTATGGGAAAGCGTTAAAGAAGCTCGCCGAGTAACCATGCTTCGTCAGCCTGGTGTCTCCATCCAAATGCTGCCCAACTTCTGCTTGTTGCTATCAGCTCTTTGTATGACTAGGCGCGATCCGAATCAGGAGGGTATTGATGGGAAATGGGCAACGAAGGCTATTCCTTCGTGTCCCTGGCCTGATACCAGCGTTGCAGGTGCTTCAGTTTGGGCAATTTGGTTTTGTCGTTGAACAGGTAATTGCCGAGTAGACCATACAGAATGTAATCCACGAACAATGGGCGATTGGCCAGAAGAAACGGCGAAGCCGCCAGCATGCTGTCGATCGGCTTCAAGAGTTCCGCGAACTGTTTGCACAGATACGGTCGGTGGGTGGTCCATTCTCGGACGCATCCTCGTCCGAACTTCCGCTCCTTATGCCGAACCATTATGACCCGCTCCCCGAGAGGGCGTGAAGGAATTAAAGGGGGGCATCTACTTCAGGAAGGAACACGGAAAAAGTACTCCCATGTCTTAGGCGTGTTTTCATCTCTATCCAGCCACCGTTCCTCCTGACTATTTCTTTAGTTACATAAAGCCCAAGGCCAGTTCCCTTTTTCTCTTTTGCGGAAAAGAATGGCTCAAAAATACGTGGCAAGTCTTTCTGTGAGATCCCACATCCATTGTCGGAGACTGATATGCAAACAAACGAACCAACCAAAGCGTCAGGATGGCCAGCCAGGTATTCATTGGTTATGGATACAGAATTAGTTGCTATGGTGATCAAGCCTTTGTGTGAGATAGCGTCTCGGGCGTTCACCAATAGATTCATCATGACTTGCTCAAACATTTGAGGGATAGCAGTAATCCTAAGTGGTTTTGTGAAGAGTTCAAAGGTGATTCTCACATCATTCCCTAGAAAAGCTGAGAGCCCATCCGCCATTTTTGTCAGTAGATCATTTATTTCAAAGGTGCCATCACGTTCGATAGCAGCATCCTTACCCAGCGATTGGATTGTGCGGACGAGGCGCTTACCCAGATTTATGGCCGATAGGATCCCATTAGCCGATTCCCGCAAGGGGCCTTCAGGGGCCTGACTAGCCAACTTAGCTGACTGTTTTTGGATGGATGAAAGAATGTTTTCGAACTCATGAGCGAACGCAGTTCCAATTGTGCCAAGTAGCAACTCTGCCTTCTCGTCCGCTAATGCTTCCCAGTGTTGAATGCTGGCTTGAATCAATTTCTGCTGCTCTGGTGTGAAGCGTGCTTCCTGCCTCCGTGAACGAAGATACTTAGCTCGCTCGAGCTCGATATAAGTTCCAAGTTTTTCGCAGTATCGACTCTCGATATCTATAAGCTCTTTAGGCGTTGCAACTCTTCGTCTTCGGTTGAGGGAGGAAGGGCTTTTACTTGTCTGGAGAGCTCTCCCATCATCAGTTGAAGTTCCTTGTGGTCGTCCTTGCTGCTGTAAGGGATAATTCTGATATTGTAATTCTCTGAAAACGACTTCCTTAAAACATTCCCAGCATCAGGGAAGAGGGCGTAGTGTCGCCTGCCAAATTCCCTATAGAGAGAAGCATGCGCCCCTAGAATAAGATCTAGATCGTGATCTCTCAGTCCATAACCAATGAATAATGCTGTGCGCGTCGCAAAAATGTGGGACATTGAGGCCTGGTATAACGGGCTAGAGTGAATTACCTTTTGGTAGTCTTTCTTTCTGAGTACAACCGTTTCAATGTCCTCAGCATCCCCGTGCATTTTGAAAATAAAGAAGCGCTTTTGAGTGCATAGTTGTGACAGCTGAGCCAAGTTCTTCGATGTGAACGTGAATGGGTAACTGCTACTTCGAAGTTGCTTCGCGTAAGTTCGTTCAATCAAGGTGTCATAGTTTGTTGTCAGGATTGCGCTAAGAGGAAGGTCTAGCAACAGCTCATGCACCTTTGTTGGGCCGTTTCGGTTTCCACCAAAGGTGTTCTGAATGAAGTTTCTATAGAGATCGCCACGTAAGAGATCTGCACATTCCTCAGCGACTTCTGGATAATGTCCTTTCCGCAGTAGGGATTTCAGCTCTTTGCTCTGAGTGAAGCTGACCAGTTGCCTTTGGCACTCTGAAATCATCAACTCCAAGGTTTCTTTCCAATTGGGGAAGCCCGCCTGAAGGGAAAGGCCAGAGCCAATAATTCCGATAACTTCATTAGAGCGAAAAGAATCGATCAGATCTTGTGGGAATGTGATGGATCTAGTCATTGCGTGCTTCTGTTTGATCTAGAGTACAAAGACGGTGCAGGCTACTTCGCACCAGTGACCATGTCAACTCGAAGTCTCTGCGTCGTTAGGATGCGGATGGTTGCGTAGTCATAGTGCAGTATTCAGCTAATGTGTAAGGCAGTTCGAGTCGCGCTCACTTCTTGGCTTTTATGTTAGGATGCCGCGCATGAAAGTGGCGGTGAATCTGCTCTGGCTACTGCTCTCTCTTCTTGGTGCGCTCGCGCTGGCCCACGTGGTCGGCGTTGTGAACCCAAACGAAAAAGTAAACGGCCTCTGGTTGGTCGTCGCGGCAGCCTGTATTTATGTACTGGCCTATCGGTTCTATGGCCGATGGCTGGCTAGGCAGGTCGTTGGTCTGAACAATCAGCATGTGACGCCGGCGGTGCGGTTGAATGACGGCGTCAATTTTCATCCCACCAACAAGGTTGTGCTTTTTGGCCATCACTTTGCCGCGATTGCTGGAGCAGGGCCCTTGCTTGGTCCGGTCTTAGCGGCGCAATTCGGATTTGTGCCGGGGTTTCTCTGGCTGGTGATTGGGGCGGTGCTGGCTGGGGCGGTGCAAGATTTCATCATTCTCGTCGCCTCGATGCGGCGCAACGGACGTTCGTTGCCCGAGATTGCCCACGATGAACTGGGCTCTGTCACCGGCACGGCGACGGCGGTCGCGGTGCTCTTTATTGTCGTGGTGGCTCTGGCTGGTCTTGGATTCGCCGTGGTGAATGCGCTCTACCACAATGCCTGGGGCACGTTTACGATCGCGATGACGATTCCGATTGGTCTTCTTATGGGCTTCTATCTTCAAAAGTTCCGTCCCGGTGCGGTTGCGGAAGTGTCAATACTTGGCGTGGTTCTACTGATCGCCGCCGTGCTGTACGGCCGTGTCGTTGCGCAGTCGTCCTACGCGTGGCTCTTCGAGTTTGACAAGCCCTCGCTGATCTGGCTCCTGGCCGGCTATGGGTTTCTCGCGTCGGTCTTGCCGGGTTGGATGTTGCTGGTGCCGCGCGGCTATCTCTCCACCTTCATGAAGCTCGGCGTGGTCTTTCTACTCGGGTTCGGGGTCATTCTTATGGCACCGACGATCGAGATGCCGCGTGTGACACAGTTTGCGAATGGCGGCGGGCCAATTATTCCAGGCACGCTCTTTCCTTTTCTCTTTATCACGATCGCCTGCGGGGCAATCTCAGGATTCCACTCTCTGGTCTCGTCCGGGACAACGCCCAAGATGATCGAACAGGAATCGCAGGCGGTAGTGGGGTATGCGGCGATGCTGCTGGAAAGTTTTGTTGGCGTCATGGCGTTGATCGCGGCCTCGGTGCTGATTCCTGGCGACTACCTGGCGATCAATACGACATTAGGTGCGGATGCATTGGCGGCGATGGGTTTTCCCCCGTCGCGAATTGCTGAACTGTCACAGATGGTTGAAGTTGATGTGGCTGGGCGTCCTGGCGGGGCTGTGTCTTTGGCCGTCGGCATGGCGTCGATCTTTTCAGCGTTGCCCGGCATGGCGGGTCTGATGGCCTACTGGTATCAATTCGCACTCGTATTTGAAGCGCTCTTCATCCTGACGACGATTGATACGGGCACGCGTGTGGCGCGATATCTGATCCAAGAAATGGCCGGACGGGTCTATGCGCCCTTTCGCCGAATGAACTGGATGCCGGGTGTGATGTTGAGCAGCGGTGTGGTCGTGGGTGCCTGGGCCTATCTGATTGGAACAGGGAGCATTTCGACCATTTGGCCGATGTTTGGTGCTGCGAATCAGTTGTTGGGCACGCTGGCTCTTTGCATCGGGACAACCGTCTTGATCAAGATGTGGAAGTCGCCCTATCTCTGGGTGACGGCGCTGCCGATGCTCTTCGTGGGCATCATCACCCTGACCGGATCGTATGAAATGTTTTGGATGTTCTTGAAGAAAGCCGGAACATTAGCGGCAGGGCAAGCCTTTGCGCTCTATCTGGATGCTGTGCTGGTGGCACTGGTTGCGGTGCTGGGTTTGATTGTCTTAAGCGATAGTGTATGGCAGTGGTATGGCTACGTGGTGCTGAAAAAGCCCTTTACGAGCAGTGAGGTGGTTGTGATGGCTGGTGGAGGGTCTGCAGGGCGGATGCAGACGGCGATCCATTGTGCTGATGACGAGAAGAGTTTTAAGCTGCCGCATGGAACGGGATGTTGTTGAGGCGGCATGGTTAATCTTCTCGCTCGCGTCCCGCACACACTCGATCTATCGAATTGCAAAATTATGGGCGGTGCTCGGTGCATGTGCGCAGTGAAAGATGAACGATGCTGCCCTTCCTAGATTAAGGAAAAGAAGGAGGAGATTGTGGCTGATCAGTTTTCATTCGATGTGGTGTCGGAAGTGAATATGCAGGAGCTCAAGAACGCGCTGGATCAGGCAACGAAAGAGATCAAGCAGCGGTTCGACTTCAAGGACACGAAGACAGAGATCACGCTGAAGGAGAAGGAAAAAGAGTTGATCGTCATCTCCGACGACGAATACAAGCTGAACGCGGTGCAGGAGATCATCAAGGGGAAGTGCGTGAAGCGTGGGGTGTCGCTGAAGGCGTTCGACTTTGGCGCTGTGGAACCGGCCTTAAGCGGAACTGTACGGCAGACGGCGAAGATTCAGAGTGGCCTCACCTCAGAAAAGGCGAAGGAAATTACGAAGGCGCTCAAAGATTCCAAGGTGAAAGTCCAAGCGCAGATTCAGGGCGAGCAACTGCGTGTGCAAGGCAAGAGCAAGGACGAATTGCAGTCGGCGATCGCGTTCTTGAAGGGGAAAGATTTCGAGGTCGATCTGCAGTTCACGAACTATCGATAAATAGTGTGGTAGCTGCATCACCTCCATGAAGATGCTACGCCTGCTCCTCTTTCTCGCGATCTCTTTTGCCGGCTGCAATCGCAGCGATCCGATCGTTCTGATCCAGCTCCATCCAAAGAATCCCGATATCATCTACGTCGCGACGAACGACTATATCTATAAAACCCGTGATGCCGGCCAGACATGGACAAACCTTTCTCAAGGAATGAGCTATTCCCGTGTGATCGCTATGGCAATTGATCCCGTTTATCCCGCGACTGTGTATGCGGGAACGAAGGGCGACGCCGTCTACAAAAGTTATGATGGTGGACAGCGCTGGATCTCAATGCGATCGGGGCTTGATGATGCGACCATTACGTCCGTGGTGAATCAGTTCCTCTTCGATCCTGCCGACGCGCAGCACATTTTTCTCGCGACCACGATGGGTGTGTTTGAAACCAAGAACGGCGGCGAACAATGGACGAAGAAAATGGAGGGTATGAACGAAGTGTTGATGGTTGTGACGTTGGGCATGGATCCGACCAGGCCTTCCATTCTGTATGCTGGAACCAGCGGCGGCGTTTACAAGTCGATGGATCAGGCCGCACATTGGGTAAAAGTGAACAACGGGCTGGTGCCGCCGGACATGGTGAAAACGTCCCGGGCACTGAATGTCACCTCCATACTGGTTGATCCATACGAGCCCAATACGGTTTACGCCGCCACGCTCGCGGGGCTCTATAAAACAACCGATGCGGCCAAGGGTTGGAAACGAATCGGAGAATCGCTTGCCGATCAGATGATCATTGCTATGGTGCTTGACCGAACGCGTCGAGGGGTGATCTACATCACGGGACGGGATGGCGTGCATCGGAGTGAAGATGGCGGGGGCACGTGGGTGGTGCTCAACAAGGGGTTGGCGACTACCAACATCAGAACGATCGCACAAAGCGAAGCGGATCCAGGGGTGTTCTATGCCGGCACAAATGGGAGTGGCCTCTATCGCAGTCAGGATGCGGGGGAGATCTGGGAGCCGATGCCGGTGGTGGGAGGAAAACCGTGAGGGGCGGGCTATCGCCTCTTGCTATTCAAGTCAGAGTCTCCAATAGAAGCACCAACCCCTCGTCGTGGAACGGTTGAGGTACCTTCACGATTTTGTGCGTTGTCGACTTCGAACCCAGTGCTGCTGGACATGGAGGTCTCTTGCATATCCGTTCCAGGCCGATGGGGGAGCTGACTGTCGTGAACATCCTCTCCTCTCCGCAGGCGAAGTGATTCGCCCGCATTGCTATAGGGAGACACCGAGGCGCCGATGTCCGCACCGAAGTTGGAATTCGACTTCGTGTCTTCGATGCCCCCTCCGATTCGTGATCGCAAGGTCGTATCCTCGATCTCAATCCCGGTCGGTGCTGCTGATGGCGGCCTTTTGGCCATGAACTCCTTCTTGATCGCCTCTTCTTCCTCTTGGATCTGTGCTTTGGCCCTGCCGCTGGTTTCGTAGTCAACTTCTTTGAGACCCTGTTGTGCTTCGTTCAATTTATCCAGGCGGTCCTGAAGGCGCAATAGGTCTTCCCGAGCACGTGCAACCATTCCGATAATGCTGGTTCCTTGGCGCTTTCCCAGCTCCGTTGAATTATAAACGCCTTTCTGCCGAATGGCTTGGAGGATATGATTGGCTTCATCAATCATCTCGACGATGTCGCTCGGTGCATCGCTAGTCGTCAAGCAGCAGGACAGGAAGGCCCGGTAGCGATCTGAAAATTTGGAGGCTACATTCCGTAATTCTTCAATTTTTATCGGATCACGGTCGGGGAGATCGAATCCTTGTTGGCGTGCTTTCTCCCGAAAAGACTCTGCCGCCTGCGGATCGAAGAGTGGCTCACAGCCAACATTCTTTTTGGCTGAAATCTGTTGGCCCGGCGCCTTGCTCGAACACCAATAGATCGGTGCCGGTTGATTGAGTGGGTTATCAGGATTGAAGTCCTTCGCACCGGCCTGCTCCAGGTAGAGGAGCGGAAGGATGAAGAGCAGAAACGGTCTTATGCATGAGGAAGACGAATAGTTTAGAGACATAATAGCATTCTCTAATCGAAATCCCTTGAAGTCAATCAAACTTCACCAGTTTGATGGGCTAGGGAAATGCGGACTCTTGCCAGAGGGCTAAGGCTGCGTAGCCTGTTGCAATTAAAGAATAAATCGATCGGATATCAGTTACTATATGGCGCGATGTGCCACACTTCTCCACCTACTGCCTTTAGGCCTCACTAAGTTACCGAAAGACTGTTGACAAGCAAAAATGCCAGAGTATACTTCGTGAAGTGGGGAGAAGTGGAGGCGTGTGGGTGAAAGTATTTTTAGTGAAAAATTGCACATCCCAGTACTCGGACAAGAAGTGCGATCTTGGCTTATTTTTCAACAACCTACCACAATTGTCGATTGTACGGTGGGATATGGTGGGCATGCTGAAATGCTCTTAATGGCTAGCCCTGTCGGGACAAGGGTTGTAGGGCTTGACCAGGACTCTCAGGCCATTGAGTTTAGTCAGCAGCGCTTGAGTCGATTCGGAGACCGGATTGTGTTGCGGCAAGGAAATTATCGAGACTTAAAGTCACACCTTACTGAAGCGGGTATCGCGCAGGTCGATGGTGTGCTGTTCGATTTTGGGGTTTCATCCCCGCAGTTGGATGATCCCTTGCGAGGGTTCAGTTTTCAGCGAGAAGGTCCGCTTGATATGCGCATGGACCAAACGATCGGGACAACTGCCGCCGATTTGGTGAACAGTAGTCCCGAACATGAGCTTGCGGACATCATATTTCAGAATGGGGAAGAGAGGTATGCCAGGCGAATTGCTCGGGCCATCGTGCAGGAAAGGCAACGACAGCCAGTCATGACCACCGGAGTACTTGCCTCTATCATCGCTCGGTCCGTGCCGGCGCCTTATCGCCACGGACGGATTCATTGTGCCACGCGGACCTTTCAGGCGCTTCGCATTACGGTGAATCATGAACTAGATTTCTTGGAGCCCTCGCTTCGAGATGCAACCGACGTGTTGGCTGTGGGAGGAAGGGTTTGCGCGATTTCCTTTCATTCTCTCGAAGATCGTATTGTGAAGCATACGTTCCGGTCTCTTGCGCAAGAGCCGGACGCCACTGTGTCGATACTCACGAAGAAACCGGTCCTTCCTTCGGGGGCCGAGTGCGAAGCAAACCCCCGATCACGAAGCGCTAAATTACGAGTCGCTGAACGTCAACCGAGGATGGGACTTTTATGAAGACCGTCTCCGTTTTTCTAGGACTCTGTCTCGTATTTGTGTTTGTGTGGGAACGCGTAGACATGGTTCGGATCGGCTATCAGATTGAACGGTTGAAGCGTGACAAGACGGTGCTGGAACGTCAACGAGATGAGCTTCGCGTCACATTTTCCACATTAAGCGCCTCCAACCGGATCGCAAAATTGGCGACGGAAAAACTCGGCATGAGTCTGCCTCAGCAAGGGCAAATCATCGTGGTTCAGTCCAGACCAAGACCAAGTGGTGTCCATCCCTCAGGTATTGCGCTGGTTGAGCTGAAAGTCGCCAGGAATGATCTTCCCAACGGGAGGTTCTAGTGGCTGGTTCCCTTCTTTCTCGCGGTCGTCGGTATGTCTTATTGCTGCTGTTGCTGTGTGGGTTTGGAGTGGTTCTGTTCCGGCTGGTCACGCTGCAAGTGTTGCAAGCGGCTGAACTCTCAGCCCAAGCGAATCGACAGCACCAAAAGACGGTATCGCTTGAAGGGGCTCGCGGCACGATCGTCGACCGGCATGGCAAGATTTTAGCCATGAATGTGGAGGTGCAGTCCGTATTCGGAGTTCCAAACACAGTAGATAGCCCGCTTAAGACTGCTCGGCAGTTATCGCCGATTCTGCATGTGAAGACTGATGAGTTGGAACGAAAACTCCGACAGGACCGGAGATTTGTCTGGTTAGCTCGAAAGTTGGATCCTGAGCAGGGGCGTCGCCTGGATCGTTTGTCGCTTGATGGGATCGGGGTTGTGATGGAAGGGCGGCGGTTTTATCCCAAAGGGCCACTTCTGGCCCATGTGTTGGGTTTTTCAGGAATGGACGGTGAGGGCTTGGAAGGCGTCGAGCATCGCTACGAACCCTACTTGCATGGTGAGAAGCGGATGATGGTGCTGCAACGCGATGCTTTCGGGCATACGGTATTTCCTAAGGGAATGATGGAACGGAGTCCGACGCCGGGTCATAGCCTCACGCTTACGATTGATGAGGTGATTCAGTATATCGTTGAGAGAGAGCTTGAGGACGCGGTTGGCCGTGCGCGGGCCAAGTCAGGAACAATGATTGTGCTTGATCCAAAGACGGGCGCGGTGTTGGCTATGGCGGTGAGTCCGCGATTTGATCCCAACGCCGTATCGGCGCTGAACCCTGATCGCTGGCGGAACAGGGCGCTGACAGATGCCTATGAACCAGGGTCAACTATGAAGGCGATGATGGCTGCGGCAGCCATTGAGGAACGAGTGGTAAGGCCAAATACGATGGTATTTGGGGAGCATGGTCGTATGACGGTTGCGAACACCGTGATTCATGATCATGAGCGATTGGGATGGATCTCCTTTGCGCAGGTGATTCAGAAGTCCAGCAACATTGGGGCGGCAAAGACCGGTATGGCGTTGGGGGAGCACCGGCTCTATCGATACCTCCAGGCATTCGGTTTCGGGCAGCGAACGGAGATCGATCTTCCCGGAGAGGGAGTTGGGCTGGTGAGAGACCCTAAAGACTGGGGGCGCCGTTCGGTCGCGTCTATTTCCATAGGGCAAGAGATTGGTGTGACGCCACTTCAAATGGTATCTGCGGTTGCGGCCATCGCCAACGAGGGTATGTTGATGAAGCCCTACGTGGTGTCAGAAATACGAGATGCTGATAACCACATCCTCAGGCAGGTCCCTCCTCAAGCCAAGCGACGGGTCATTTCTCGAGAAACTGCTCGCAGCGTGACGAAGATTCTTGAAGGTGTTGTGACGGACGGCACCGGGACGAATGCGGCTATCCCGGGATTTCGGGTGGCTGGGAAAACTGGTACCGCCCAAAAAATCGACCCCCGAACCGGTGCCTATTCAGCCTCTCGATTTGTTGCGTCTTTTGCGGGGTATGCGCCAGCAGACAACCCGCAGCTCGCTATGATCGTGGTGATCGATGAACCTCTAGGCGATACGCAGGGTGGGGCTGTCGCTGCTCCGGTGTTTAGTCGCGTCGGGGAGCAGGTGTTAAGCTACTTAGGCGTGCCATCGGATGCGCCCATCACGTTGGCGATGGCTTCGCGACAATAGTACTCGTACTGGGGAGTGTCGATGACCTTGGCAACCTTGCTTCAGTCGCTAGAAGGACGGGTGAAGATTCTTGATCGCCGTGGAAATTTGGACGTCTCCATCAACGCGATTACTGACGATTCTCGAGCTGTCTCGCCCCACAGTCTCTTTGTCGCCGTGAAAGGCGAGCAGGTTGATGGGCATGACTTTATCCCAGCTGCAATGAGAGGGGGGATGGTCGCATTGTTGTCTCAGCAGCCGGTGAGTGAGGTGTCTCTTCCATTCGTCCGTGTTGACGACTCCAGAAAGGCACTCGGTCTGCTGGGGGGGCATTTTTATGGAGACCCCTCATCGAAGATCCGGATGATCGGTGTGACTGGAACGAATGGGAAAACCACCACGACCTCTATCTGTAAAGCGCTGCTGGAAGCCTTGGGGCACCCAATAGGGTTGATTGGAACCGTCGCCTATCAAATTGGTGAGCGCTCGATGCCGGCCACACACACGACACCTGGTTCTCTTGAACTGCAACAGTTGCTTGCCAAGATGGTCGCCGGCGGGTGCACCACCGCCGTGATGGAAGTGTCTTCTCATGCCCTGGCACAGGACCGCACGAGTGGATGCGAATATGATGTGGCGGTCTTTTCGAATCTGACTCAGGACCATCTCGACTTTCATAAGACCATGGAAGAGTACTTTCAGACAAAACTGAGGCTCTTTTTGGGATTGGAAAAAGGACTCAAGTCGAATAAACGAGCGATCGTCAACATTGATGACCCCTATGGAAGTCGCATTATCGAGCGTTGTCCTGCTCCGGTTTGGACCTATGCATTAAAGGCCACGGCGGACCTGCGTGCGGAAAAGGTGCGGCTGTCTCTTCAGGGGACAACCTTTACTGCGTCGACTCCGGTCGGGAGCTTCCCCATCGAGAGTCATCTTGTAGGTGAGCACAATGTCTACAACCTACTTGCGGCCATAGGCGTCGCGCTCCACGAAGGGGCCACACCCTCGCAAATTCGTGAGGCCGTGGCGAGGGTCACGAACGTGCCGGGACGGTTCGAACGTGTGATTGCGGGCCAGCCATTTACGGTGGCCGTAGATTACGCCCACACTGAAGACGCGCTAGTCCGATTACTGACGGCGGCACAAGTACTGAAAACCGGACGCATCATCACGGTTTTTGGGTGCGGTGGAGACCGTGACCGAGGAAAGAGGCCGAAGATGGGAGACGCGGCTGTGCGCTACAGCGACGTCGTGATACTGACGTCGGACAATCCCAGAACCGAGGACCCTCTCTCAATCCTGGAAGAAGTAGAAGTCGGGGTGATCGAGGCACTGCGCCTACGGCCACACGTTCAGTACCGAAAAGTGTCTGATCGGCGAGACGCCATCGAAGAGGCGGTGCGGGAGGCCCAGAGTGGGGATATGGTGTTGATTGCCGGTAAAGGACACGAAGACTACCAAATCATCGGCACACAGAAGGTTCATTTCGACGATCGCGAGGTGGCACGCGACGCTATCGAACGACTCGGAGCCCGCATCTAGCCAACGGATGCAGGGGGCGGTCGGTGCGTGGAAGTATCCAGATGACACTGTTTACCGTCGAAGAATTGCGGGAAGTGATCAGCGCTAAAGTCTTGGCCAGCGATGGGGTGAGTTGGGCAAAACAACGTATCCGTGGAATCAGTCTCGACACTCGCTCTCTTCAGCCTGGTGATCTCTTTCTTGCATTCCAGGGAGATCGATTCGACGGCCATGACTTTGTGGCGACGGCACTCTCGCGCGGGGCGGCTGGAGCGATCGTGCTTGATTCCTACGATGTGTCGGGGATTTCCTTGAGGCGTGGTTCGAAGCGGGCCCAGCCATTTATCCTCGGTGTCCGCGATCCACTCCATGTCTATCAGCAGCTGGCTGCATACCACCGAAGCCGATTTCACATTCCTGTCGTGGCCGTCACAGGAAGCAACGGTAAGACGACGACGAAAGAAATGGTCGCCAGTGTCATGTCCCATCGCTGGAAGATTCTCAAGACGGAAGGGAATTTGAATAACCGTGTGGGCGTCCCGCAGACACTGCTTCGCCTGAACGAGCGACACAAGGGAGCGGTCATCGAGATGGGAGTCGACAATCTCGGTCAGACCACCAGGCTGTGTGAAATAGTTCGCCCCACGATCGGGATCATTACGAACATCGGCCCCGACCATTTAGAGTTTTTTGGCACGATGGAGGTGTCAGCTCAGGCAAAGGCGGAGATACTGGATCTCCTTCCTCCTGATGGAGTTGCAATCCTGAACGCAGATGATTCGTATTACGACTACCTTGCTGCACGAGCTCGTTGTCGTGTGGTGTCGTTTGGTTTTTCATCAAAAGCTGACGTCCGTGCCATGGATCTGGAATCCGACGGGCGCAATGGGACGATCTTTCGTCTTCTACTCCCAGGCATGGTCCGCCGCACCGCGGTTCATATTCGAGTGCAAGGGGACCATAACGTCACCAATGCGTTGGCTGCAGGGGCAGTCGGTTCGATTCTGGGCTTACCCGGAGGGGTGATCGCTCAAGGACTGTCCCGTTTCAGGCCTGCTGCCATGCGGTCGCAAGTGCGAGTGAGTCAGGGCGTGAAGTTGATCATCGACTGTTACAATGCCAACCCTGCCTCCATGAAAGCCGCAGTGCAGTTGCTCGCACAAACAGGGGCAAAACGAAAGAGAATTGCCGTGCTTGGCGATATGCTGGAACTTGGCCCGAATGCCGCTCAGATGCATGAGGAAGTCGGCGGTTTCGTGGCACGCCACGGTATTGATCAGCTCGTAGCTTGTGGACCATTGGGGCGGAGCCTCGCCAAAGGGGCGAAGCAGGCAGGACTGGATCAAGCCCATATTCTCGAAGTCCCGGATGCGCGCGCGGCGTCCGACGCCATAAAAACCTTTGTGAAACCTGGTGATACCGTGCTGATCAAAGCATCGCGCGGGATGAAATTAGAGCTTGTCGCTGATGCGCTTCGAGGAGCAACCCATACGACACGAAAGGCGTCCTAACGGTCGTTCAGGCTATGCTGTATATCTGGCTCTATCCATTCCATAAAGAATTTTCGTTTCTGAATGTCTTTCGATATCAGAGCTTTCGAATCATTTATGCCGCGGTCACGGCGTTTCTGATCGCCTTTGTGCTCGCGCCGTGGGTGATTCGCAAGCTTCAAGAAATCAAGTTAGGGCAACAGATACGGGATGACGGACCAAAGCGACATCTCGCTAAAAGTGGAACGCCTACGATGGGCGGCATCCTCATTATTTTCGCAGTCACGTTGTCCACGCTGCTCTGGGCCGACATCTCGCGTCCCTATATCTGGCTAGTCCTTGTGGCGACACTGGGGTTTTGTGCCATTGGGTTTGCGGACGACTATCTCAAATTCATCAAGGCTCAATCAAAGGGGCTTTCCGCATCGCAAAAATTCACGGCTCAAATCATCGTCGCGCTCATCGTCGCGCTAATTTTGTACTCGTTACCTGGCTATAGCACGAAGCTGAGTGTCCCATTTTTCAAGAGTTTCACGCCTGATTTGGGATGGTTTTATATTGTCTTTGCCGTGTTGGTGATCGTCGGTTGTTCCAACGCCGTGAACCTCACTGATGGTCTCGACGGGCTGGCGATTGGTCCTGTCATGATTGCCGCATTGGCGTACACCGTGGTCGCTTACGTCACCGGTCATCGATTGATGTCGGAATACCTTCTGATCCCGCACATCGACGGAGCTGGAGAGTTGGCGGTCTTTACGGCGGCCATCCTGGGTTCGAGTCTTGGGTTCCTTTGGTTCAACACCTATCCGGCCTCGGTCTTTATGGGCGATGTCGGTTCGCTCCCACTCGGGGCGGCCCTTGGGACGGTCGCGGTCATCAGCAAGCATGAGCTGTTGTTGCTTATGGTCGGCGGCGTCTTCGTGATCGAAGCCGTCTCGGTTATTTTCCAAGTTGCCTCATTCAAATCCCGAGGGAAGCGAATATTCCTCATGGCTCCAATCCACCACCACTTTGAGATGAAAGGCTGGGAGGAGCCGAAAGTCGTTGTGCGTCTCTGGATCATTGCCATTTTGTTGGCGCTATTGAGTTTGAGCACGCTCAAGTTGAGGTAATGGAGATGGTGGGAGTGGACACCACTCAGTTGGCAGGAGCTCGCGTCACAGTCGTCGGACTGGCACGGAGTGGCGTGGCTGCCGCCCGCCTACTCCAGGAAGTTGGCGCGGTGGTGACGCTGGCCGATCGAAAAGATCGAGGAGAGTTACTCGGTGTGCTTGAATCGCTGGATCAGGCCACGACGCGTTTCGCTCTAGGCAGGGATTATGAATCGGCTCTCAACACAGCCGAACTCGTCGTCATTAGTCCAGGAGTCCCCTATCGGTTGGAGGCCCTTGAGCGCGTTCGCCACCGAGGTGTGAAGGTCATCAGTGAACTCGATCTCGCATCGCGGTTTCTTTCCGCTCCAATTCTGGCTCTGACCGGTACTAATGGAAAGAGCACGACGGTCACGCTGACTGGGAAGATGCTGCAAGAGAGTGGAAAACGGGTATTTGTCGGCGGGAATTTAGGCACGGCGATCAGTGAGGCTGCCCTACACTCGTTGCAAGCCATGAAGGCGGGCTGCCCATGCCCGTATGACGCGTTGGTGGCGGAAGTGTCCAGCTTCCAACTGGAAACCGTCGAGCAGTTTCATCCATGGATTGCCGGGATTCTCAACGTGACGGTGGACCATCAGGATCGCTATGAGTCGATTGACGAATATATTGCCGCGAAAAACAGAATTTTCGAGAATCAAACTCCGTCCGACTATGCCCTCTTCAATCTGGATGATTCAAGGGTGGCTCCGTTGCGGCGGGGTGCGAGGGCTCGGGTACTGGGTTTCACGAGGACTCAGACGTTACCGTCCGATTTAGACGGAGGGACCTATCTCGATCGGGATCGCCTCATGACAACCATTGGAGGCCGGACTCAGGAGATCTGTCCTCGGAGCGAGATCAAGATCCTCGGTAATCACAACGTCGAAAACGCCATGGTGGCTGCCACCTATGCACTGTTGAGCGGGTGCCCGCTCAGTGTTGTTCGTCAGGTTCTTAGAGAGTTTCCTGGCTTGGAACATGCGTTGGAGGTGGTTCGTGAGCGCCGAGGCACCTGCTTTATCAACGACTCGAAGGGGACCAATGTAGATGCGACCCTCAAAGCATTGGAAAGTATTGAGCAGCCGATTTGGCTGATCGCCGGGGGCCGAGATAAGGGGGGAGATTTTTCTCGGTTAGCTCCCGTTATTCGCCGGAGAGTGAAGCGGCTCATTCTGATCGGTGAAGCGGCGTCGCTCATTGTGAAGGCGATAGAAGGTTATCAGGAAGTTGAACGGGCTGAGACTTTGAAGCAGGCCATTGAGTTGGCGGCAGCGGGAGCCGGTGTCGGCGAGGTGGTGCTGCTGTCACCAGCCTGCGCGAGTTTTGATATGTTTGCAGATTACCAGGATCGAGGCCGTCAGTTTAAAGCACTCGTGCAATCGTTGCCGGCGTAGCTGACGGCGAGGCAGAGGAGAATTGATACGCACCAATGTCGCAGAGATCTGCAGGGACCCTGACGCTGCCATGGTCTACTTCAAGCCCGAAGGCCACGAAGCAGGTCACGTTCGATCATCTCTTGTTGATCGTCACCGTGACCCTGGCGCTCGTGGGTCTGGTGATGGTGTTCAGCGCAAGCGCCGTGGTGGCTGGAGAAAACAAGCGCTTTCACGATTCGTGGTACTTCCTGAAGCGACAACTGGCGTGGCTAGCATTCGGGCTAGCACTTCTCCATGTGGTGTCTCGGATCGACTATGTCTGGTGGAAACGACTGGCGCTTCCACTTCTTGGTCTCATCACCGTGTTGCTGGTCCTGGTGTTGATTCCATCGGTCGGGGTGGCAGTGAAGGGGGCCAGACGATGGCTGCACCTTGGACCAATTTCAATTCAGCCGGTCGAAATGGTGAAGCTGATCACCGTGATTTATCTCGCCGCGTATCTGGCCAAAAAGGAGGATCGGATCCAGAATTTTCGCGATGGGCTCATGCCGGCGGTTGCAGTGGTCGGTCTCCTCAGCGGCTTGGTTCTGCTGGAGCCAGATCTCGGGACCATCGTGGTGATTGGACTGGTTACAGCTGGGATGTTATTTCTTGGCGGGGCGCGAATATCCCATCTTTTCAGGCTCGTGCCGGTGGCGCTAGTCGCGATGGCGGTGTTGATTTGGCTGTCGCCCTATCGCTGGAAGCGGCTTCTTGCGTTTCTCAATCCAGAGCAGGATCCGACTGGATCGGGGTTTCAGGTCAATCAATCGTTGCTTGCGTTTGGCAGTGGGGGATTGTTCGGAGTCGGGTTGGGCGAGGGCAAACAAAAGCTTTTTTTCCTCCCAGAAGCCCACACCGATTTTGTCTTGGCGTTGATGGGCGAGGAACTTGGATTGGTAGGTACAGGAATTATTATTCTATTCTTTGCTGTGTTCGCCATCCGCGGCTTTCAGATCGCGGCGCGCGCACAAACGCCGTTTGGTCGGTATCTCGGCATGGGGATCACGTTGCTCATTGCCGTTCAAGCGTTAATCAACGCCTCTGTGGTTACGGGACTCTTGCCGACCAAAGGACTGACATTGCCGTTTGTCAGTTATGGGGGATCCTCCTTGGTCATGAGTCTGGTAGGAGTGGGGATCTTACTGAATATCTCGCGAGATCGACAGGCAGGGCAGGAGGAGATGAGACAACGAAGTGGGCGGGACGGGGTGCAGCGACAATGACCATTGTGATCGCCGCCGGAGGGACCGGTGGGCATCTGTATCCAGCTGTGGCATTGGCTCGGGAATTTCAGCGTCGTGACCCTTCTACGAAGATCCTCTTTGTTGGTACGACACGAGGGGTCGAATCGAAAGTTCTCGCGCATGAAGGGTTTGAGCTGGCAATGATTACCGCCAAGCCGGTGATGGGAAAGGGGCTACTGGATGTCATGCGGGGAGTCTGTTCCGTGCCTATTGGGATTTGGCAATCCCTAGACCTTCTGAATCGACGGAAGGCTGATCTCGTGATCGGGGTGGGGGGCTACACGAGTCCGACCATGTTGGGTGCTG
Organism: Nitrospira sp.; assembly: GCA_005116745.1. Classification (NCBI taxonomy): domain Bacteria; kingdom Pseudomonadati; phylum Nitrospirota; class Nitrospiria; order Nitrospirales; family Nitrospiraceae; genus Nitrospira; species Nitrospira sp. Next base: position 797,838 of record SWDS01000006.1, read on the forward strand.
CTGCCTTGAAAGGAATTGCCCGGGTGATTCTGGAGCCGAATGCCTATCCCGGATTGGCCAACAAAGTCGTCGCTCCTTTTGCGCAGCGGATTTTTTTGGCATTTGAGTCGGCCGGGACTTCCTTTGACCGACGGAAGGTGCGTGTCGTCGGGACACCGATTCGACAGGAGTTTTTGGTGCAACTAGTCAACAACGCGTCGACTAAGCAGGATGGCCAACACCTACTGATTTTTGGTGGGAGCCAGGGGGCCAGGGCCATCAACAGTGCGGTATTGGAAGGATTACCCCTGCTGTGCCAACGGTTTCCAGGCCTAACCATCACGCATCAGACGGGCGAGGGAGATTACGAGCGAGTCAGTAAAACGTATCGAACATTGGGCATCCAAGCCAAGATTGTCCCGTTTCTCTACGATATGCCGGCTGTTCTTCGGGCAGCCGACCTGGTGGTGGCTCGTGCTGGCGCGATGACCATTGCCGAACTGACGGCCTGCGGAAAAGCCGCGATTCTGATTCCGTTGCCGACGGCGATCTATGATCACCAGATGAAGAATGCACGGGCGATGGAGGCAGCGGGAGGGGCCATTGTGTTTCCGCAAGCAGATCTCACCGGAGTAAAACTGAGTGAGATGATCGACGCTGTCTTGTCGGATCCACAACGGCTAGGGACGATGCAACGGAAGAGCTTGGAGATGAGACGAATCAATGCCGGCGAAGTGATCGTCGGTGAATGCTACACGCTCATGGGAGTGACACATGACATCAACCAATCTACTAGAGCGACCGGAGGTTAGTGTTGTTGGTGAACAAGGGATTCGGTCACGGACTTCAGCAGGACGACAAAGGCAGGCACGCATGACACTTTTTCGAAAAATACAGCAGATTCATCTCGTCGGAATCGGCGGGGCCGGCATGAGTGGCATCGCAGAAGTGCTGCTCACGATGGGATACAAGGTAACCGGTTCAGATCTGAACGTTTCGGAGACGACGAGGCGACTGGAAGAACTCGGTGGGAAAGTATTCATTGGGCATCAGGAGTCCAATGTGGGAGAGGCGCAAGTCGTGGTCATTTCCTCCGCCGTGGCAGCGAGTAACCCGGAAGTTGTGGTAGCGAAGAGCAAGCAGATTCCAGTCATTCCAAGGGCGGAGATGTTGGCGGAGCTGATGCGTCTGAAGTTTGGGGTAGCTATCGCCGGTGCCCATGGAAAGACCACGACGACATCCATGGTCGCAAACGTGTTGGCGCAAGGTGGCCTCGACCCCACAATGGTGATTGGAGGCAAGGTTAATGCTTTGGGCAGCCATGCACGGCTTGGACGAGGCGACTTGCTTGTGGCGGAGGCGGACGAAAGTGATGGATCATTTCTTCGTCTCTCTCCGACCATCGTGGCGGTGACCAATTTGGACCGTGAGCACCTTGATCATTACGGGTCGATGGAACGCATCAACGAGAGCTTTCTCGAATTCATCAATAAAATACCGTTTTACGGCGTAGCGGTTTTGTGTGCCGATGATGATCGTCTGGCCGCACTGTTCCCTCGCCTGGTCAAGCAGTATCACACCTACGGGCTTCGGGATCGGGATGGGGTGGTACCCGATTTCAAGGCAACCGATATTAGCCTGAAGCAATGGAGCGCCGAGTTCCGGGCACATTTCCGTGGGAAGAATCTTGGTCCATTTCGCTTAGCTGTGCCGGGGATCCACAACGTTTCCAATGCGCTGGTGGCCATTGCGATCGGGGTTGAGCTAGAGATTCCTGTCGACCTGATTCGCAAAGGGTTGGCGGCCTTTACGGGAGTTGAACGGCGGTTTCATTTGCGAGGCGAAGTCGGCGGCATCATGGTGGTCGACGACTATGGCCACCATCCCACTGAGGTGAAAGCAACTCTTGCGGCTGCCAAACAGGGCTGGGACCGTCGATTGGTGGTTCTTTTCCAGCCGCACCGATATAGCCGCACGCGGGATTGCATTGGAGATTTTGCGGATGCCTTTGCGCACGCCGACATGCTGTTCATGACAGAAATTTATCCGGCCGGTGAATCACCGATACCGGGAGTTTCTGGAGCGGCCCTTGCCGAAACGATCAAGGCGGCAGGGCATCCATCTGTGACCTTCCTCGAGCGCAAGGAAACGCTACCGGATCAGGTACTGCCTCATCTCAGACCGGGCGATCTTGTTCTTACGTTGGGGGCGGGCGATATCTGGAAGGCTGGAACTGGGATTCTTGCACGGCTTGAGTCTGCTTGATGGCCCATGACGCATCGATGCACACAGATGGAGCGAAGGGACGACCAATGCGGGTACAGCGCAGATTGGAGTCTGCCGTGGCCGGCGTTCGAGGGGTGGTTCGCTTCAATGCCCCGCTTAGAGAGTACACGTCATTCCATATTGGTGGTCCCGCTGATGTGTTGGTGGAGCCGGCTGACGTGGAGGATGTTGTTCAGCTCACCAAACAGACGCATGAGCAGAAGCTTCCGATCTTTGTGTTGGGTGGCACCAACCTCCTGGTTCGGGACAAAGGCATTCGGGGTGTGGTGGTTAGTTTGGGGAAATTACGCGCGATTAAAGAAGAACCAGGATCCGTGTTGTATGCCGAAGGCGGTGTCGGCATGCCGACCCTGATTGGCCATGCCATCCGCCGGTCCTTGGCGGGATTGGAGTGGGCGGCCGGTATTCCCGGCACTGTCGCAGGGTGTGTCGTGATGAATGCAGGGACACGGCTCGGTGAGATGAAAGACTCAGTGAAAGCCGTTCGGATTGTGTCGCCGAAAGGCGCACTGATGGACTGTTCCGCAGAGGCGATCGAATTTGGGTATCGCCGGGCGACATTGCCGCTGGGTGTGGTGGTCGGAGTATGGCTGCAACTGAGGTCGGGAGTGCGAGCAGATATCGAAAAGGTCGTAAAAGACTATCTCCACTACCGCCGCGATACGCAGCCGCTTACGCTACCGAGCGCCGGCTGTGTGTTCAAGAATCCGCTGAACGATTCGGCAGGGCGAGTCGTTGAAGCGACAGGGTTCAAGGGTACATCAGTCGGTGATGCACAGGTCTCGATGAAGCATGCCAACTTTATTGTGAATCAAGGGCAGGCCTGTGCCTCCGATGTCCTCTCGCTTATCAAGAAGATACGTACGGGAATTATGCGAAAGATGGGGATCAAATTGGAGCTGGAGTTGAAAATCGTGGGTGAAGTATAGCGAAGGGAGTCGTTGTAACGATGGGTCGTCTAACAAATGCCCGGATCGGCGTGCTCATGGGAGGACGCTCTTCAGAACGGGATATTTCACTCAAGACCGGTCAGGCTGTTCATCAGGCCCTGATCCGTCAAGGATACGATGCGGTGGCCATCGATGTCACCGATCGTCTGCATCGAGATTTGGAGGATCAGAAAGTCGCCATTGCGTTTCTCTCGTTGCACGGACCGGGCGGTGAAGACGGAACCATCCAGGGATTTCTCGAGACGTTGGGAATTCCCTATACCGGATCCGGTATACGTGCGAGTGCCGTAGGCATGCACAAGGCAGCCACAAAAATGCTATTGGCCGCACATGGTATCCCGCTACCGGCCGGCACCGTTGTGCGCGCATGTGACAGGTCGTCATTGGCGAAGGTTCTGAGGCAGACCAAACTGAAATTGCCGATTGTCGTCAAGCCGGTTTCGCAGGGTTCTACGATTGGGGTGACGATCGTGCGTCGCCGCACTCAATGGAAAGAGGCGCTCGCCCTTGCGCATCGCTATGATCCAGAGGCGCTGGTGGAGAGTTATATTCCTGGACATGAAGCTGCCGTTTCCATTCTGGGAACAACGGCGGAAGGTCCCGCCGTGCTCCCTGCCATTGAAATCGTGGCGCCTGAGGGTTTTTACGACTTCTCGGCAAAGTATCAGAAGGGCAAGACTCAGTACCTCTGTCCCGCTCCGTTCCCTCCCAAGGTGATGCGCCACATCAGTGAACTAGCGAGGCGAACCTACGAGGCGTTGGAGTGCGAGGGGGCTGCTCGCGTAGATTTTCGGATCACTTCGAGGGGTCGGCCCTATGTCTTGGAGATCAATACGGTTCCCGGCATGACGGAGACTAGTCTTTTGCCCATGGCCGCAGCTCAAGTTGGGATTGCGTACGATGTCTTAGTTGAACGGATTCTGCAGTCGGCCCTTGATCGTGCGAATCGCTTTGCGCAGGTGGTGCCGAAGGAGTGAGTGCGATGCCATTCTTGAGAAGAAAACGACGACCTTCTCCCGTGGAGCCACGGAAAAATCAGTGGAAGGATCAGGAAGGAGAGAGCACGGGGAGGGAAGCCCAACAGGGGACAACAGCCAGACGAAAGGTCCTGACGCGATGGGCTGGCGTGATCATCGGTACGGTATTCGTGGCAGGGACCATCGCGATCAGTGTGAAATACGCTGGCCCTGTGCTCCAAGCATTGCTGGAAATCAAGACCGTTACGATCGAAGGCGGCCACCACATCGATAGACAGAAAGTGCTCGATCTTGCGAAGGTGAAATCTGGTACTGGCCTCCACCATATTGTCACGAGCGTGATTAAGGAGCAGGTGGAATCTCATCCATGGGTCAAAGAAGCTGACGTGACCCGCGTTCCGTTTCATGAGTTACGCATATCCCTGGTTGAGCGAAAACCAGCTGCGGTTATCCGTGCCGACTCTCAGAACTTTCTGACTGATGCGGAGGGGCATGTGCTGACTAGGCTCGGTCAGACCGATGATGATGCATTGCCTCTTGTGACAGGAATCGATTCCAAAGGTTTACTAGAAGAGACTGAGTCGGTAAAGCAGGTCATTGCGGCGGGCATCGAGCTTGCACATTTGGTCGGACAAACCTTCGAAGGTCGGCTACAAGTAAACGCCGAAAACCCCTCAAATCTCATCGCGCTTGTACAGGGAGTGCGATTTCAGTTCGGGGAGGCAACGGTTGGAGAGCAGTGGGAACGGTTCCGACGCGTCAAACCGACACTCAAGACTCTGAACTTTGACGGTCGGGGGCGTGGAGTGAGCGAAGTGGATCTCCGGTACGAAAATAGGATTGTCGTACGGGAAGGAGGGTGATCGCGGTGCCGAAACGGGATCAAATTCTGGTCGGCCTCGACATTGGAACCACGAAGATCTGTGCGATCGTGGCGGAGATGACCGATGCTGGAGGGATTAGTATTATCGGCGTCGGATCGAGTCCTTCCCTTGGTTTACGTAAGGGAGTGGTCGTTAATATCGAAAGCACCGTCGAATCCATAAAGAAAGCAGTCGAAGAAGCGGAGTTGATGGCGGCCGTCCAGATTAACTCGGTCTACACCGGCATCGCGGGTAGCCACATCTCTGCTGAAAACTGCAAAGGCGTCGTGGCACTGAAACGAGCCGAGGTGACTCGTGAAGATATCCAGCGGGCCATTGAAAGCGCTCGTACTCTCGCTGTCATTCCCCATGAACGCAGGATTCTTCACGTGCTCCCGCGAGAGTTCATGGTGGATGGACAGGAAGGTGTGCGCGAACCGTTAGGCCTTTCTGGTAATCGCTTGGAAGTGAACGTGCATGTCATCACCGGTGCCGTGACCTCTGCGCAGAATATTGTGAAGTGCGTGAATCGAGCTGGACTCGATGTCGTGGACATTATTTTGCAGCCGCTCGCCTCCAGTGAAGCCGTATTGGGCCAAGAAGAGCGTGACTTGGGTGTGGTAATGGTGGACTTAGGAGGCGGGACAACGGACCTGGCTATTTTCCTGGATGGCAGCATTCGTCACTCAGCGGTCCTTCCCATCGGTGGCCAAAACTTGACAAAGGATTTGGCCTTCGTCCTCCACACGTCACAGACTGAGGCTGAGAAGATCAAAACGCAGTATGGTATGGCGCTGACTGAGTTGCTGACAGGGCATCAGATCATCGATGTACCGTCTGTTGGAGATCGGCCAGCTCGAACATTTTCCAGACGGGCTATTGCTGAGATTTTGGAGCCGCGCGTTGAGGAGATCTTTGAGCTCGTCCGGAGAGAAATTGCACGTGCTGGCTATGAAGGGATATTGGGGGCCGGTGTCGTGCTCACCGGAGGCACATCGTTATTAGAGGGCATGCCCGACGCCGCGGAGAAGGTTTTGAACTTGCCGGCACGTCGGGGCATACCGTCCGGTGTCGGAGGGTTACGAGAAACTGTCGGCCATCCCAGTCATTCGACCGGAGTCGGTCTATTGTTACACGCCCGGCGACATGTCGGTGAATTAGAAACGGCCGGGCTGCGCAATGGAGGGCCCTGGGCAAAAATGCGTGGGTGGACGAAGTGGGTGTCGGAGGTCTTTTAACCTTTAGAACCCTTGCGGACGGCAGGCAGGTCGTCGTGCGAGGCGCGGTGAGGAGGTGCCCCAATGTTCTCATTTCAGGAAGATATGCTGTCACCGGTCCGCATCAAGGTGATCGGAATTGGTGGTGCCGGGTGCAACGCGATCAACACGATGATCACCTCAGGACTCGCACGCGTCGATTTTATCGCCGGGAACACCGATCTTCAGGCGCTTGATCGGTCGTTGGCCCCGTATAAGATCCAGCTCGGGCCTGAACGCACCAGGGGGTTGGGTGCGGGGGCAAAGCCGGAGATCGGTCGAGATGCCGCGCTTGAGAGTAAAGAACATATCCGAGAATGTCTCGAAGGGGCCGATATGGTCTTTGTCACGGCCGGAATGGGGGGAGGAACCGGCACAGGAGCCGCCCCCATCGTGGCCAGCATTGCCCGCGAAATGGGCATCCTTACGGTAGGCGTCGTGACAAAACCGTTTCACTATGAAGGCCAACGGCGACACAGACACGCGGAAGAAGGAATCCGCGACTTGCGTCGGCACGTCGATACGTTGCTCGTGATTCCGAACCAGCGGCTGCTGGGGATCGTCGATAAATCCACTCCGCTTCTTGAAGCCTTTAAGGTCGCGGATGATGTGCTGCGTCAAGCGATTCAAGGTATCGCCGACGTCATTACGACCACAGGACATGTCAACGTCGATTTTGCCGATGTTCGTACCGTGATGTCGCACACGGGACGAGCGGTCATGGGCATGGGTGTGTCCTATGGGCCGAATCGGGCGATCGAAGCGGCGCAAAAGGCTATGTGTAGTCCTCTCCTTGAGGAAGGAAGTGTTGAGGGGGCCTGCGGTGTTCTGTTGAACATTACGGGAGGCCCCAGCATGTCGCTGCACGAGATCGAAGAAGCCGCCTCGATCATCCAACAGGCGGCAGATCCTGAAGCCAACATCATCGTCGGTCAGGTCATCAACCCGGACATGGGCGAGGAACTGATCATTACGGTGATCGCGACTGGGTTTGAACGAGAAGAGGACTCAGCGTCCGTCACGATCGGAGCTGATAGGGGAGCAAGTCGGCCAGCCAAACCTGTCCCCGCAGCGTTAGCCGGCATGGGTGCTGCCTTAGCGGGAGATCGACCGATAAAAGACCTCGATCGCCCGACCTTTTTGAGACGAATGAATGATGTGCGAGAGTCCATGGATCGAGCGGTGATGACGGCCGAAGATGAGTGGGATGTGCCGACCTTTCTTCGCAAACAAACAGACTGATCGCGGGTCTATCTTCGCGTGATGAGGCAGGGAAGGTGATGATGACAAGCTCATCGGTTATTACCGTGCCGGCGTTTGTGGATGCCGGGACTCAGGTCCGCCATTTTTTCGGGACCCGTCGGCATGCCATGGGGCTTGGCCTTGAAATGGGGATTCCGCGGAGAGGGATACCAGGATCAGCATCATCTTCATGGACGCTCTCAGTGAAGCAAGTCCATGGGACAGAGGCGTTGGTGGTGGACCGTGTCCTCGCCCCGACGGACCGATTTGTGGGAGGTTGGGATGCCTTGGTTACTGATCAACCTGGTATTATGGTGGCGGTACGGACGGCAGATTGTGTTCCGATTCTCATGCATGATCCTCAGCGTCGGGTTGTGGCTGCAGTCCATGCCGGCTGGCGAGGAGCGGTTGCCGGCATTGTTCCAAAAACCTTAGCCTTGTTGAGGTCTCGCTTTGGCTCGCGTCTGGAGCATGTGCGGATCAGTATCGGGCCATCGGCTGGGGTTTGCTGCTATGAAGTGGATGAGCCGGTTCTTGACCGTCTATATCAGGGATTTTCAGATTGGAAGAAGGTGGTTCGAATCAAGAGAGAAGGAAGAGCGCATCTTGATTTAAAAGCCCTCGTCAAAGAACAGGCGCAAGCCTTCGGGGTGTCTCCGAGCTGCATCACCACAGTCAATGTCTGTACGATTTGCCACAAAGACCTCTTTTTTTCCTACCGGCGGGAGGGGAAGGTCAACGGGACCATGGTCAGTGCCATCGGGTTGCCGATGAGGCAAGCATAGGTGAGGCTCTGCCAATTCGGCTGCGCTTCCGCTAGAATGAAGAACAGGTCGCTGAATGAGCGCCCGCAACTCGTGCGAGAGGACCATGGAACCGCTCACCCCTGAAACGATCGAACAACGTGTTCAATCGATTCTGACGAAGATTCGGTTGGCGGAGGAAAAAGCTGGACGTCCTGCCGGTACGGTGCGGCTCGTCGCCGTGACCAAGACCGTGACCGTTGAACATATTGCAGAGGGTGTGCGCGCTGGCCTGTCCATTTTGGGTGAAAATCGAGTACAGGAAGCGCTCCCTAAAATAGCCATGTTCACCCAGGCACCGGTTCGCTGGCATTTTATCGGGCAGCTGCAACGAAGGAAGGTACGGTCGGTGATCGGTCGATTCGACCTCATTCATTCGGTAGATACGGTAGAGCTCGCGCAAGAAATCAATCGCCGTGCGGAGGAAGCCGGTTGTCAGCAGAATGTCTTGCTGGAAGTAAATATCGGGGGGGAACCGACTAAGGCAGGGTTTCATCCCGATGACGTGGTACGTTTGGTATCCATGATGGCGCAACTCCCTCATGTTTCTATCAAAGGCCTCATGACGATTCCTCCGCCAACCGCTGGTCAGGATTCGGCCAGGCCGTATTTCCGCACACTCCATGAACTCGCTCGACAGATCGCGGCCTTACACTTACCGACCGTAGCGATGGATGAACTGTCAATGGGAATGTCAAACGATTATGACGTGGCCATTGAGGAAGGGGCGACATTGGTCCGGGTTGGCACCGCCATCTTTGGAACGCGGCATGTCTAGTCCAACAGTCATGCCTAACATCTCGTTTGTGGGCGGTGGCCGGATGGCGGAGGCCTTGATCAGTGGGGTGCTGTCCTCCGGGGGCTATAAGGCCGAGCAGATCTATGTCGCTGATCCAGATACGGCCCGCCTGGATCATCTCAAGAAGCAGTACGGCGTTCAGATTAGTGCCACGAATCATGAGGCAGTAGTCTCAGGAGATGCCATTGTGCTGGCCGTAAAACCTCAGGTAACGGCCGCAGTCCTTAAGGAGATCAGGGATGGGTTGGCGAAACAGCTTGTGATCTCGGTGGTTGCGGGAATGCCACTCATGCGAATTATTGAGGCTTGCGGGCCGCAGGCTCGCGTCATTCGCGCGATGCCGAATACGCCGGCGATGGTCGGTGAAGGGATGACTGCCTTGGCGATCGGTCCCGGGGTAGGAGAGAGTGAGGTGGCATGTGCGCGACAGCTCTTTGAATCGGTTGGGAAGGTGGTGCCTGTCGAAGAGCGCTTCATGGATGCTGTGACCGGCTTGAGCGGAAGCGGACCGGCGTACGTCTTTCTCATGATCGAAGCGATGGCCGATGGCGGCGTCAAGATGGGGTTGTCGCGAGAAACAGCCAGTCTCCTTGCCGCGCAGACCGTGTTGGGTGCAGCACGGATGGTCATAGAAACTGGGCAGCATCCGGCGCAGCTCAAAGATCAGGTGGTATCTCCTGGTGGAACGACAATTGCGGGTTTGCATCGGTTGGAACAGGGAGGCCTCCGGGGTGTGTTGATCGACGCCGTTGAGGCCGCAACGAAACGTTCTCAGGAGCTTGGACGCTGATGTTTCTGTTTGAGAACTTTTTCAGTGCATTAGCCTCGGTGGTTTACTATGTTTTGGAACTGTATATTTATGTGGTAATAGCTCGTGCGCTCATTTCCTGGGTCAATCCGGACCCGTGGAATCCAATCGTCCAATTTCTCACTCGTGTGACGGAACCGGCCCTAGCCCCAATTCGAAGACTGGTTGGGTGGAAGTTTGGTATGGACCTTTCACCTCTTATCCTAATTCTCGTTCTCACTTTTCTGCAGAAGTTTATCGTGCCGTCGCTTATGCATTTGGCTGGATAGGGGGCCAACACAGGGAGGCTGTCATGAAAATTACACCGCTCGACATTCAACAGATGGTCTTTCAAGTCAAGCTTCGTGGCTATGACCGTGAAGAGGTCAACCGCTTTCTAGAAGAGATTGCCCAAACCGTCGAATACCTGAATCGTGACAATGCCACGTTGCGTGATCGAATTATGACGCTTGAACAGCAGGTCTCGGATCTCAAACGAACAGAGGCGACGTTGTCTACCACATTGATTTCGGCGCAGTCCTTGGCCGAGGATGTCAAGCGAAGCGCGCAACGCGATGCCGAGTTGATCGTCAAAGAGGCGGAACTGAAAGCCAGCGAGTTATTCCGACAAGCGCGAGTGGAGCTAGGAAACACACAGCGAGACTTGTCTCTGCTGCAGAAGCAGCGGCTGCTCATGGTTGAGCGGATGCGGGCGACGCTTCAAACCTTCGAGCGGATGTTAGACGTGGAAGCCAGTGAAGCGTACCAGGATCATGGCATCATGCAGGAAGAAAAGTTGGAAGGGGAATCAAGCCCTACCCGTTGACCGTTCGGGTTGAGAACGCTACCGCTGCGTCATGCGTGATCATTACCCCTAAGCATTTCCCATCATCCTCATCCCGATGCCCAATCTTAGTGTGATCCAAGCAGCACTCGATCGAGCCGTTACCGACGGGGTCTTTCCGGGGGCCGTATTGGCCGTGCGATGTGGCACTAGACCGGTTGTTCGCTTTCATGCCGGTCATCTTTCAACCGTCCCTCCAGGATCTCCCGTCAGCCCCTCCACCATTTACGACCTGGCTTCGTTGACAAAACCATTAGCCACCGTTACGGCTCTCGTTTTGTTGATGCAGAAAGGTCGTTGCCAACTTGATGACTATGTGGCCGACCATCTTTCAGAATGTGCCAGTACTTGCATCGGCTCTGCGACAATTCGCCACCTCCTGACGCATTCGTCAGGTTTGCCTGGCTGGCGGGGATTCTATGAACAGGTCAGCCCAGATGGAGCAATTTCTTCGTCGGCTGGAGAGCGAGAGCAGGCCAAGCGGGCTATGCTTCGCCTCATTCAGTCTGAGACGCCGGTATATGAACGGGGCACACGCAGCCTGTACAGCGATCTCGGCTTCATGTTGCTCGGCTTTATTATTGAGCGAATCAGCGGACAATCAATGAGCGAATATTTTCTCGACCACATTGTGTGCCCCTTGGGGAAGCCCCCAATCGGATTTATCCTGCCCGGACAACCCCGTGCACTTTCTAAGAGCCTAGATGCCGATATGGGTGGTGTAGCGCCGACGGAAATTGATCGATGGCGAGGACACCTCTTGTGTGGAGAAGTCCACGATCAGAATGCAGCTGCGTTGGGTGGTGAGGCTGGTCATGCCGGGCTATTTGGGACTGTAGACGCGGTGTTGGCGATCTCAGGCGAGTGGTTGGGAGCGTATCACGGCCGAGTCACAATCCTCGATCGGGCCATGGTCGATGAATTTACACGAAGACAGAAATTGGAAGGATCTTCCAGTTGGGCGCTCGGGTGGGATACACCGTCAGTCCCTTCATCTGCAGGATGCCATTTCGCAGCTCAATCATTTGGCCATCTCGGCTATACGGGGACGTCCCTCTGGATCGACCCCATGCGAGAACTGGAGGTTGTTCTGCTCTCAAATCGAGTGCATCCATCAAGCAGGAATGAAGCAATTCGTGAGTTCCGTCCGGCGATCCATGATCTGGTGTATCAGGAATTCATCGGCTCAATTTAAGCCTGATCGGGGTAGTCAAGCCACGTTTCTTTTTCAGCCAGATAGCGAGTCCCCTTGAAATTGGCCCGCGTTCTCATGCGAGTGAACCCGAACCCTTGAAGTTTATCCACTAATTCTTTCACTGTTGCAGCAATAGTCGAGTGCGAGGGACTCTCAACAACGAAGGCTTCATACATAATCTTTCCCGAGTATCCCGATGGAGTCCGATTGACCAGAATGGTGCGGTTGAAATATCGATCGCTCGGATCAACTCCTTCAAGCTGATGTTTCTCGACTAATCCTTCTTTCTTAAACATCAGTGGCAACGTGCTCATGCTTTCTTATCTCCCAGAAATAACAATTGCCGACAAGTCTATAATCTCTCAATTATAGAAGGTCATTCATACAGCCTGCAACTCGTTGACAAGCGTCGCGGCGATTACTATGATGCCACCCCTCATCCAGTCAGAGGCGCGGCTAGTTCCATCCCATGAATATCCCCAATAGCCTCACGATTCTTCGCATCCTCCTGATCCCTGTCTACATAGGGTTCATGACCTACGGCTCATATGGGCTCGCACTCTTGACACTACTCATCGCCGGACTGACGGATGCCATTGACGGTTATCTTGCACGCAAACTGAATCAGCGGACACGATTAGGGACCGTACTTGACCCACTGGCAGACAAGCTGCTGCTGACGTCGAGTTTCATCTCGCTGGCGATGCTGCACTTGGTGCCGTCCTGGCTGGTCATCTTGGTCGTGAGCCGGGACATTATTCTCCTCCTGGGGACTGTGGTGGCTCACGTCACCAATACACCGATTAATGTGACACCGACGTTCTTGGGGAAAGGAACGACGTTGTTTCAATTGAGCTACGTCCTGTTGATTGTCCTTTTGACATGGCGAGGGCTCGACCGCGCCATGCTTACTCCACTCGTCGTCCTCATGGTTGGATTCACCCTGGCCTCAGGGTTACATTACCTGTATCGAGGGTATCGCGACACGAATGTGGTGCCTCCGCTTGCCTAATGACCTCGGCTACAAATACGACCTCTTCGGCCGTCCGGTAAATAATTCAATTGTTTTTGACAGGTTTCCGACCCCCCAGTAGACTCGCTTCGTAGTCTTAGCTTTCCCGTATAACCGGCTCAGGGAGCCATAACAGAACGAGAATCTATGGCCACGTTTGCATATGTTGGGCGGAGCAAGTCCGGAGCGGTGAAAAAGGGTGAACTCGTCGCGAAGTCGCGCGATGAAGCGGTGGAGCAACTACGCAAACAAAGCGTGGTGGTGACGAGCCTTGAGGAGAAGGCGGCCCAAGAGGGATTCAGCTTTCAGCTCGGTGGCGGAGTGAGCGAAAAGGACTTGGTCGTTTTTACTAGGCAATTCGGGACCATGATCAATGCCGGATTGCCCTTGATTCAGTGTCTAGAAATCCTATCGAACCAATCAGAGAATGCAGCACTGAGGAAATCTGTGGGTACGATCAAAGTTCAAGTCGAGGGAGGTTCGACGTTTTCAGATGCCCTCCGCAAGCACCCCAAAGTCTTTGACGATTTATATGTCAACATGGTGCATGCGGGCGAAGTAGGAGGGTTGCTCGACACCATTCTTGGTCGACTTTCCAAGTATATTGAAAAAGCGATGAAATTGAAGGGGCAAATCAAAAGCGCCATGGTGTACCCAGCGTCGATTATGGGAATCGCCTTTATCGTGATTGCTGTATTGATGATCTTCGTGATCCCGGTGTTTGAGAAGATGTTCAAAGATATGTCTGGCGGAAAAGTGGGGCTTCCTGGCCCCACTCAGCTCGTGATTGATATGAGCAATTTCGCTCAGTCGAGCTGGTACATCATTCTTGGTGGGGGCATTCTCGCAGTCGTCGCGTTCAAAAAGTACTATGCAACGGTCAAAGGGAAGTACCAGATGGACAAGCTGCTCCTCAAGGTGCCTGTTTTTGGAGATTTGGTGCGAAAGGCGTCGGTGGCGAAGTTCACGAGAACGTTGGGAACACTCATCACCAGCGGCGTACCCTTGTTGGATGCCTTGACGATTTGCGCGAAGACTTCGGGGAACAAGATCGTTGAAGAAGCTCTGATCAACGCCAGGGTGAGTATCAGCGGAGGCAAGACGATTTCCGAGCCTCTCGCGAAAAGTCAGGTATTCCCAAAGATGGTGACACACATGATCGCGGTTGGCGAATCAACGGGTGCGCTCGATGCCATGTTAGGGAAAATTGCAGATTTTTACGAGGACGAAGTGGATCAGGCGGTTGCCTCACTGACCGCATTGCTGGAACCGATGATGATGGTTTTCCTCGGAGTCCTCATCGGATTCATCGTGGTGGCGATGTATCTGCCTATCTTCACAATGGCTAATGCAATCAGCTCCTAAAAACGGATGCGCTTGTTTCGCAGGAATATATCCATTGGAGAAGGCTGACTCTGGTCGTTAGGAGCTGAATAGACCCTACCTTGATGTCATCTCGGCACCACATTTCTCGATGAACGTGGGTATGGGTCTAATCACGTCATGACGGCGGGTGAGCCCATGGGCGATATCAAAGCAAGAATCTACCGGCTAATGGGGTGGCGAGTCGTTATCGTCACCCTGCTATTAGGGCTTTCCCTCGCATTTCAGGTCACCAAGGGTGAACGGGTTGAAACGTTCTATGCCCTGATCATCTTCACCTATGCGGTCACGATCCTCTACGCCTTCCTGCTCAGGCTACTGGCTACTCCTGAAGCTCTTGTACAATTTGCCTGGGCTCAGATCGCCGTCGACTTTTTGGTTGAAACGGTCTTAATTGCAAGGACAGGCGGAATCGAAAGCCCGTTTGCTGTGCTCTATGTGATCAGTGTGACGGTAGCAAGTTTGGTCCCCCGTCGCCGAGTGGGCCTATTGACGGCCAGTCTCTGCATCATCCTGTTTGGGGTTCTGACCAATGTGCAGCTCTACGGTCTTGTTGAAGTATGGGGATGGTTGCCCCATGCTGACCTCAGTGCCGCTGAAACACTCCAGGCCTTCGGCGTCTACGGTTTGGCGTTCCTCGTCGTCGGCTTCTTAAGCGGGGCCCTTGCGGATCAGCTTCGGTTGGCAGATCAATCGCTCCGTGAAAAAGAACAGGGGCTGAGCCGCCTTCAGGCATTCCATGAGAATATCGTTCACAGTATCAGCAGCGGCGTCTTTACGACTGAAGAAAAGGGTCGGATTACTTCATTTAATCCCGCAGCACAGGAAGCCACGGGCTATACCTTTGAGCAAGTACAGGGGCATCCCTGGCGGGAAGTGTTTAACTGGCATCCCAGTCAGCAGGATGACGATCTCGCGCAAGAGGTGTTCTCCAACATGCGGTTCGAAGTGGAGTGTAAACGGTCCGATGGTAATCGGTTGATTCTCGGCATGACACTCGCGCCTTTGCATGAGCGTGGAGAGCAAACGGGACTGGTTGGCGTGTTCAAAGATCTCACTCAGATTCGTGATCTCGAAGAAGAAATGCAGCGGAAGGACTGGTTGGCCAGCCTGGGAGAGATGTCAGCGGGAATGGCCCACGAAATTAGGAATCCCTTAGGTGCATTGGCGGGGGCGATGCAGATGCTTCGAAAGGATCTCCTGGCCGATGAAACCAGTCAACGCCTGATGGACATTGCGGTTCGTGAAGCGACACGGTTGGATACCATCATCACAGAGTTTCTTCAGTATGCCAGGCCGCCAGCACTAAATTTGGCAGAGTGCGATTTAAACAAAGTCCTTGCTGAGACTCTTGATCTGGTACAACATGAAGCACAAGGTAGAACGAATATCACCATCGCGGCGGCACCGTGTACCGGGGCATTGCCCGCGCAAGTGGATCAGGATCAAATGAAACAAGTGTTCTGGAATCTGGCAGTGAATGCCTTCGATGCCATGCCGAAGGGTGGGCAACTAACGATCGCGACGGGAGGGAGAAAGGTCGATGTCGGCGGGCGAAAAGCTGAGGTGGTAGAGATCTCATTTCATGATACCGGAGAAGGCATCCCGAAGAACAATCTCGGCAAAATATTTCTCCCGTTCTTTACCACCAAAAGGCGAGGCTCTGGGTTGGGGTTGGCGGCAGTCCATCGTATCGTCGATCTTCACGGAGGCTGGATCAAAGTGGAAAGTCAGGAAGGGCAGGGGACACGATTTGGCGTCTGCTTGCCCCGTACGGCGGATTCAGGCGTGCGACTCTGGCACGAAGGTAGAGAACCGTGGAAAAGATCCTAGTCGTTGATGACGAACAAAGCTTGCGTGACGTATTGAGCATCATGCTCAAACGGGCTGGGTATGCTGTGACCAGCGCCATGGACGGAGAAGAAGCCATTGAGCTGCTGAATAAAGAAATCTTTGATCTGGTCATCACCGATTTGAGGATGCCGAAGATCGATGGCATGGAGGTTCTGAAGGCCGTAAAGTCTGCCTCACCGGAAACAGTCGTGCTGATCATCACGGCCTTTGCCAGCGCGGATTCCGCCGTCGAGGCAATGAAACAAGGCGCGTACGACTATCTGACGAAACCATTCCAGGTCGATGAAGTTCAGCTGATCATTCGGAATGCGCTTGAAAAACGGCGTCTCACAACCGAGAACATGCTCCTCAAGCGGGAGATGGCAAGTCAGTCGTCATTCGCACAGCTCGTCGGCCAGAGCGAGGCGATGCAGAAGGTGTTCGACGTCGTGAGGAAAGTTGCTGACTCGAAAAGTAATGTCCTGATCTGCGGCGAAAGTGGAACAGGAAAAGAGTTGGTCGCGCGCGCGATTCACTACAACAGTGCCAGAAGCGTCATGCCGTTTGTGGCGGTTAACTGCAGTGCCGTACCTGAGACGCTGTTGGAGAGTGAGCTGTTCGGCCATATGAAGGGTTCGTTTACAGGGGCTATTGCCAACAAAGCCGGATTATTCGAGGTTGCCGATGGAGGGACCATCTTTCTCGATGAGATCGGTGATACGACTCCTACCATTCAGGTCAAGCTTCTGCGCGTGATTCAAGAGCGAGAATTTAGACGGGTCGGTGGCAATCACGACGTCAAGGTCGATGTGCGAGTGGTAGCCGCCACCAACAAAGATCTTGAGAAAGCGGTTGCGGATGGTTCGTTCCGAGAAGACCTCTACTATCGGTTGGATGTGATCCCTATACGGCTTCCACCCCTGCGCATGCGTACCGGTGATATTCCGTTACTGGCCACTCACTTTCTGGAACGGTTTGCAAAAGAAAGCGGCAAGCCCAAACCCGTGATTAGCCAGGAAGCAATGCATGTTTTGCTGAGCCATGAATGGCGTGGCAACGTTCGTGAGTTGGAGAATCTCATTGAACGGGTCGTCGCATTTGCAACTGCAGAGCTTGTAACCGACGTCGAGGTGCATGGATGGCTTCATCGCCCTGCGACGCAGTCGCAGCACCCAACGATGCCGATGGATCTAACTGACGAGGGGCTGGATCTTGAGGGGCTCATCAACGGCATCGAAAAGGATTTGTTGCTGAAGGCACTTGAGCGATCGAAATGGGTCAAAAAGAAAGCCGCACGCATGCTCCGTCTGAACACCAGATCATTTCGGTATCGCCTGGAGAAGTATGCTATAAAAGGAGGTCGTGACTAATCCATCTTCCCGATCGACCGTCTTCTCCACGTCCCTTACCGTTTTCGCACCCGCAAAAATCAATCTCGTGCTCCGCATTCTCGACCGGCGGCCAGATGGCTATCATAATCTCTGGTCGCTGATGCAGATTGTGCAGTTGGAGGACGAGCTCTCGATCTCCCTTAGCGACAAACATTCGTCTATCACCTTGCAATGCGATGACGCTTCGCTGAAGACAGACCCTTCCAACCTGGTCTATCGTGCCGCAGCGGCGGTACTTGAGCACAGTGGACGAGTCATTGGATTGGATCTGGTGCTCGCAAAACGAATTCCGATGGGAGCTGGGTTGGGAGGCGGGAGCAGTGATGCGGCTGCGACGATTATCGGGCTGAACCAGCTGTTGAATTTAGGGTGGTCGACGGAGAAGATGGCCCACGTTGGCCAAGCACTCGGAAGCGATGTCCCGTTCTTCTTATTTGCTCCTTCCGCAATCGTGGAAGGGAGAGGTGAGAAGGTGGCACCGGTGCGAATCAAGGGGAGCCGATGGGTGGTCCTGGTGAATCCTGGGTTCCCGGTCGAAACAAAGTGGGCGTATCAGCAGCTTTCCACAAGCCGAATAGGGGTACGGCCGCTTTCGGATGTCCATACAACGCTGGGGAAAGCTTCTGCGCTCTCATGGGAGAGTGTGCTCCAAGCGGCCGAAAACGATTTTGAAACTGCGGTGTTCAAGACCCACCCAGCCCTTCACCGAATCAAACAGAAACTGCTTACTGAAGGGGCCGAGGTGGCTTTATTATCGGGGAGTGGGGCCACGGTTTTTGGCGTGTTTCATGATGCGACGGCAGCTCGGCAGGCCCAGTCAAGTTTTCAGACTGAACCCCATCTCAAGGTCTATGCGGTTTCAACCCCCTCCGATTTCTGAGCGTGCTGGACAAACGTTCCATGATCGTTTGTTGACAGATGCCCGTGATTTCCGATAAAGTTCCACCCTTTGATTGGCTTCGCCGGTCGTGTGTGCAGTAAATGAGGGGGTGGTTTGCATAAAACCACCCGTCGCTCACCGCACAAGAACCGCTAGAGAATCCAGCACGTTAGAAAAAACGAGAAGGCAGCTCAGGATACGTTCTTCATGAACAGAGAGCTAAAAATTTTCTCTGGCAATGCCAATCTTTCGCTTGCCCAAGAGATCGCTGCGTACTTGGGACAGAAGCTAGGTGAAGCGACGGTTTCGTCGTTCAGTGATGGAGAAATTCGGGTCAAAATTGACGAGAATGTCCGCGGTGCGGATGTGTTCGTTGTGCAGTCCTGTTGCCAACCGGTCAATGATTCCTTGATGGAGTTATTGATCATCATTGACGCGTTGAAACGTTCGTCGGCTAATCGAATCACCGCCGTCGTGCCCTATTTTGGGTATGCGCGTCAGGACCGCAAGGACCAACCACGTGTTCCGATCACGGCGAAGCTCGTGGCCGATTTGATTACGACTGCCGGAGCGGATCGTGTCCTCGCAATGGATCTTCATGCCGGGCAGATCCAAGGTTTTTTCAATGTACCGGTCGATCACTTGTACGCCCTTCCGGTGTTGCTGGACTACATTGTGAAGAAAAAAATCGTGGATCTGGTCGTCGTCTCACCCGATGCAGGGGGTGTGGAGCGGGCCAGGGCGTTTGCCAAGCGCCTTCAGGCGAACCTGGCGATCATCGATAAGCGACGTGAAGGTCCGAACCAAGCGCAAATCATGAACATCATCGGAGATGTGCAAGGGAAGAGCGTCTTGCTCCTCGATGACATGATCGATACGGCAGGCACCATTGTTCAGGGGGCTCAGGCTTGTCTTGATCATGGGGCTCGAGACGTGATCACGGCCTCTACGCACGCGGTCCTGTCCGGCCCGGCGCTGGAACGGTTACAGACGTCCTGTCTATCCCAAGTGGTGGTGACCAACACAATTCCGCTGCGAGGAAAAGAGTTGGCCTGTCCGAAGTTGCATCAGTTGTCGGTGGCGCCTCTCTTAGGCGAAGCCATCAGACGGATCCATGAAGATGAGTCGGTGAGTTCATTATTTGCGTAGCCCAGTCGAGACTGGGTCTTGCGCGAGCAGTCGAGGAGACGGAGGAAGATCATGAAATTCGATTTAACAGTGGCCGTGAGAGAACAAGCGGGCAAGGGAGCTGCACGGTCGATGCGGCGGGCAGGAAAAATTCCGGCCGTGCTCTACGGACAAGGGGAATGCCTGTCATTGACTGTCAACCCTGGGGAATTGATCAAAATTTTAAAGTCGCATGCCGGTAGTACCGCGTTGATCTCGCTCACGGTGGACGGTGCCAAGTCCAAACCAAACCGCACCGCGCTCTTGCGTGACTATCAAGTCGATCCGGTGACCGGGGCTGTCCTGCACGCGGACCTCTTTGAGATTTCCATGAGTAAGCCGATCAGAGTGAAAGTTCCGGTTAAGGTGATCGGCAGTATCCCGGCCGGTGTGAAGGAAGGTGGTGTGTTGCATCACAACATGCGCGATATTCAGATCGAGTGTCTTCCTGCTGCATTGCCCGATTACATCGAGGTCGATGCCTCCTCTTTGACTATCGCCAGCGGCATCCATGTGAAGGAGCTTGGGGCGCGTGAAGGTGTCCGTTTTCTGGATGATGCTGATCAAATGGTGGTCAGTGTCGCGGCACCGATGTCGGATGCCAAACTCGAATCCTTGCTCACCAGTGGTGTAGGAGCAGCGGGCGAACCGGAAGTCGTGGCGAAAGGCAAGGAAGCAGGCGCTGACGGTGCTGAACCGGCTAAGGCTGGAGCGGCCGCGCCTGCCGGTGATGCCAAGGGTGGCGAGAAGAAAGAAGCTGCCGCGGCTCCGAAGGGTGATAAGAAAGAAGCTGAAAAGAAGAAGTAACGTTGCGTCTGCTTGTTGGACTGGGCAATCCTGGCAAAGCCTATGCTCAGACTCGCCACAATGTCGGCATGTGGACCATCGAGCGGGCCGCCGCTCGATGGTCGATCCGACTCTCGCCGCGTGGGACCGCGCAGCGGGGGTCTGGGCGACTTGGAGGGGAATTAATCGAGCTGGCAGGCTTGCTCGATTGGATGAATGTCACCGGCCCTCCCTTGAAAGGCCTCTTCCGCGAATTCGAGCTCACCCCCGATAGACTCATTGTCATACACGATGATCTGGATTTGGAGCCAGGGCGGCTGAGGATCAAGCTATCTGGTGGCCATGGGGGACACAACGGGATCAAGTCCATCATAGAGGCACTCGGGACTCCAGAATTCATCCGATTGAAAATTGGAATCGGTCGGCCCGCACCTGGTCAGAATTCTGCCGATTATGTATTGGAACGGGTGACTCAGGATGAGATGGCCATTATTGAGCCTTGTCTGGTACGGGCTGTCGATGCATTGGAATGTCTGATCCATCGTGGACCGGATGTCGCGATGAATCAGTTTAATATCAGAGAGAAGGTCGTGGACGAAGGGGAGGGGACGACATAAATGGGTCTTTGTTGCGGCATGATCGGTTTGCCAAACGTCGGCAAGACAACAGTTTTCAATGCATTGACCGGCAGCGGGGCCTTGGCGGCTAATTATCCGTTCGCAACCGTCGATCCGAACACCGGCATTGCCCTGGTCCCGGACCCTCGCCTCATTAAGCTAACCGAAATCTTCGCTTCGAAGAAGACCACCTACAGCACGCTGGAAGTGCGCGACATCGCCGGGCTCGTGGAAGGAGCCAGTAAAGGCGAAGGACTGGGTAATCAATTCCTTGGGCATATCCGCGAAGTCGATGCGTTGCTGCATGTCGTCCGCTGTTTCCAGGGCACCGATGTCGTCCATGTCAGCGGTGGGGTCGACCCGCTCCGGGATATCGGCGTGATCGAAACTGAACTGATGTTGTCCGATCTGGAGACGCTCGATCGGCGGAAGCAGAAGACCGAGAAAAAAGTGAGGGCTGGAGATAAGAAGGCGGCATTCGAAGTGGAGTTTCTCACCAAACTCATCGGTCAGCTCGATAAAGGTGAGTGGCTGGGCAACCTGCCATACACGGCTGAGGAACGGGTCATCCTCACCGAGTGTCAGCTGCTGTCCGCCAAGCCGGTCCTCTTTCTTGCGAACGTATCCGAAGGGAAGAACGCGGATGACGCGATGGTCCAGACTGTGCGCGATTTTGCCGAGAAACGCGGTGCCCGCGTGGTGACGATCTGCGGACAACTCGAAGCAGAACTTTCCTCGCTGCCGGACAGCGAGCGGGCGGACTTCCTGAATGAACTGGGGCTGACCGAATCGGGGTTGGTCCGACTGACACGCGAAGCCTATACCTTGCTGGATCTGATCACTTTCTTCACCGCCGGTGAAGTCGAATCTCGCGCCTGGCCCATCCCGAAAGGCATGAAAGCGCCACAAGCGGCCGGAAAGATTCACTCCGACATGGAGCGAGGCTTCATCCGCGCCGAGGTCTATCATTACGACGATCTCCTGTCCTGTGGGTCGGAGGCGAAGGTGAAGGAGAAGGGGCTGTTCCGCCTGGAAGGCAAGGACTACGTCATCAAGGAAGCGGATATGGTGTATTTTAGGTTCAACGTGTAGTCGTCCCTATCTCCGCCCGCCAAGAGCTTGCGCTGAGCTGGTGCCCATCTCCCTCCCACGTAATATCTTGATAAACGCAGTTGCCCCCCCATCGGAAGGGTGGAGGGAGTCCTATGCCGGCTTGACCAGCACTTCAAGATGGGCGATCATCCTACTTCGATACTGCTCGTTCGTCACACTGAGGCATGTTTCATAAGTGGTGACAATGGTCGACTGGCTGGCCAATTTCATCTCGCTTGAGTGGCTAGCCATTTATTGGGGAATCGGCCTGCTCTTTTTCGCAGCAGAATATTGGTGGCCCACCCGTCAAGTTCTGTATCGTCAGGTGTTCCTGCAGGATGTGGCGGCCTTCACGGCGTATCAGGTTTTCTTCATCTTTGCCGCACAGGTGACAAGTCAAATTCCGCTTCCCCAGTATTCCTACTGGCGTTGGCAGGCGCTGCCATTCGCGTTTAAGCTGGTGGTCTTCTTGCTCGTCGTTGATGGACTGGCTTATTGGATGCATCGGCTCTGGCACACGTCGTGGGTCTGGCCGATCCATCGCTGGCACCATGCGCCAACGGAGCTGTATTGGCTGGCCGGTATCCGGGCGAGTTTTCCGCAAGTCGTCCTGGCTAGTATCCCGTATCTGCTGGCGTTTCCACTCCTCAAACCAGTGCCATCTCTCTTCTTTCCGATCTATTCTTATCTGATGATCCTGACTAATAACTGGATGCACATGAACGTGACCTGGCAATCGAGGAAACTGGAGTGGCTCTTTGTCACACCACGCTACCATCGCGTGCACCATCTAAAAGAGATCGGGCAGGCGGGGGCGAATTTTGGGGTGCTGTTTACCGTGTGGGATCGACTGTTCGGTACCTATGCGGATCCTGAGCAGGTGGCATCGATTGGGCCGTACGGGATTCAGGAAACCGTTCATCCAGTCCGCATGGCCATCGGGGTCTAGCGGGGAAAAGCGATCGTAATCAGCCGAGATTTACCACTGCTGCGCAGTAATCCTCGAACAGAGAACATTCCCGCTCCCTGTGTTTTTCCTCTTTCAGCTTCGAAATCCAGGAAGCTGCTAGTCCGGCAGTTTGTTCAACCGCCAGACATGTTCCGTCGCCGGGCACTTGCCTTTGAGCCCACCCGGGACGTCGATACGGCCCAGAGGTATGAGGGCATAGCTGTCGCTGTAATGGCGATGGAGTTCGTCGGAGGTGACGGAAAAGGGAGGCCCTGGCACGACGGTTTGGTCGTACGCATAGCCGATGACAAGTTGAGGTGCCAGAGCCGTGAGGACTTTGAGGTGGGCGGTGTACTGGACCCGCATGGCCTCCGGCAACGCGACTAATGCGGCTCGGTCATAGGCGGCATCGACGGGACCGAGGATCTCACGAGACAAGTCAAGGATCTCACCCACGAAGATATCGATCTTCTCTCCGCGAAAGAGTTTGTGCTTCCTCACCTTCGATATGCTCGGTTCCACCCCAAGTTCGGCAAAGAGCTGCGTCACGGCCAGCTCGCTCAGTTCAGCCCCCGCGACAGCATAGCCCCGCGACAGCAGCCAGCCGAGATCCAGTGACTTGCCGCAGAGCGGCACAAAGACACGCTTTCCCGGAGGGACATTCAGCGAAGGGAAGTGGGTGATCAGCAGCGGGTTGACCTCGCGTTCGTGCCATCCCGTCTGGTTCGTCTGCCATCGGTTGTGCCAAAATTTTGCTTCCATGCGATTCCTTAATGAGTGAGATCCGGTTGTGGCGGCGACATCCTAGATGGCAGAGGAGAGCAGAGGCAAGAGGAGAAGAAAACGTGAGTCTAGCCTGGGAATAGTTTTTGCCAGAGTGTTTCTTCGGGCTGAGACCAAGGCTTCGATGAAATGTTTACTCAAGTTCCTCGGACGCACGGGTGGTCTCATCGGCATCGTGGGTCTCCTGGACATATGCTCCGGGCTTCAGCACGGGAATGCCTCGAAAGGGATTGAGCGTCAGCAGATCCTGGTCGCCGCTGACAATCAGTGCTGCACCGCCGTTGACCGCGACCTCTAAAATCCGGTTATCTGATTCGTCCCGGCACTCATGGACCGCCGTCACAATCGGCACCATCTCGGCTACCCGTAGCACAAGCCGCACGAATTCTTCTCGGTCTTCTACGGGGAGATAGCGGTCGAATTTCTTGCGAGACAACACATCCGCCAGTTCATACAGACTCTCCTCGGACATCAGCATCACGTCTTCGGCGATCGTCTTTCGCACCGCCTCTCCGGGCACGGAGTCGCTCAGTAGGACACCGCTGATCAGGGTGTTGGTATCCACCACCACCCGGCGTCTAGCCTTCATCAGCCAGAATTTCGTGGAGATTTTCTTCTGTCAGCCCTTGCGCCTTCGCCTTCTTGCTCACCCGATCTGAAAACCGCAGAAATTCCTCACGGTTTGTGGCGCACACCCGCTCATACTCCTGAGCCGAGAGCAACACAGCCACATCCCGTTTCTGGCGGCGGATCATCACGGGTTCACGCTGCGCCGCATCTAAAATCGACGCCAGTTTCTGCTTAGCATCGCTGGCTGAGACGTATCGCATGGTTGTCACCTGGGATGTCTATTATATCTAGTTTAGACAAAGTAGACAATAGTTGAAGGTCATATATTCATCAATGTCTTAGAAGGAAGTATTGGCACTGCTCAGATTTGGAGAACTATCGGCCAGCCACGCTGTCAGACTTGTTGAATGAAAGCTCCTCGCTCAGGCCTGAAATGGCGGTGCGTATGGAGAAGGCCTTTCATCGCAACATGCTCAAACTATTACGTTCGAAGGCATTCCGGTGAGCACCATCAATCTGGAAGGACTTCTTCTCACCAAGCAAACACTTCGTGAAAAAGACGTCCCAGACCGCATCATCATTGAGCGTGCGCTTGAGGTGATGCGAGCGTCACGTCACACAACCGACTCTGGATAGTGCAGGCTGAGCTACGCCCAATTCGTTCTTGCTGATTACCAGATGTTCCGCGCAAAAACTCAGCGTGCGGCATAACAACAAGAAGAGTGACTAGCGGCCATGACCGGTGCAGGAGTCGTGAGTGGCCGGATCGAACCTGCTTTCCAAGGCCATGCATAATACAAGATCCGACCCCAACTTCAACGTATTTCTCGGCCAGAACTTCGTAGATCTTGGGAACCGAGAGCCGGATGTGACGTTCACGGTCCAGAAAATAGGCGATCTTCTGGCTGCAGCAGTCGTGCTCACGAACCCGTAACTCCCAGATCAGCCGCTTGATCGTCACAAGAACTTGCCGGGCTCGTCGCGGTCCCTATCTTAGCCTGGGCGTGGCGGGCGAGAAACCCCGCCAGTCCGTCCGTGGCAATCCCTTTGAGCCAGAGCCTGATAGTTTTACGATGGTGCCCGAGATGTGCCGCAATCTTCGTATGACTCAGGCATTGGATAGCAAGCTCAGAGGCCAGCGTAATTTGGGTAGGTGTCCGCATATCCATAGGCTACTATGGACTGTCGGATATTTACGGCAACATTGCGCGGCCTTGATAAACCCAGGCCAGTTGTCTTAGTTAGGATATCCATCTATACTCCCGCCCATGAAAAATATTGTGTTTCCTCTTCTGTTACTTCTCCCTCTGGGCTGTCACTCAGCTAACCAAAATCCCTTCCAACTCTCATCCGGACCCGCAACGCAGTCTAACGCAAACATGAACTACCAGCCTTCGATTGTGATTGGAAATCAACCCCTTGGCAGAGAGAAGTTTCAGGCAGCGCTGTTTATGGATGTCCAAGATCAAGACGCTCAACTCTCCCTCCTTGAGGCTGCGGCGAAGTATGAACTCACTCTCCCGGAAAACCGATACACTCCTAAGTTTCCCACGCCGCTTAATACATCAGTGTTCAGTGCGATGAGGGTAGCTTATCCAAAAGAGTTTCTGGAATTGGATGAACCAACTCGGACTAGCTTTATGGCATTCTACCGGCAGTTAGATAAGATCAATACAACTCTCGGCAAGAGGAGTGCCCTAATTCCTTCTGCTTTGTCGAATGCCGATGCACACATAAAGATGTACGATAAGCTCATCCTTGAAGACATCGACACCGCCCGCAATGCGACCAAAAATCTAAAGCGGGAATAGTGGGAAAAATCCTCTGGCTATCCCAAAGCCTTCACAATCTCGGCATATCGTAGCCGTTCAAGACCCTCCCTCAACAAACTCTCAGCAAGATACGGACATACACTTGCCCCTGCACCCCTGACGCCGCGTGTCCGGCTAAGATTTCGCAGACATTATGTGGATAACCAGCCCCTGTCACGGAGCATGGGGTCTGATCTTGTATTGTGCATCGCTAAGTTGTCCCGCTCTCATAGGCAAAAGCAGTTATCGGGACGGTGTTATGGAGCGGTCGATGGCCTGTCGATGGTGAGGCCAGTGCGGCGGCTGTTATTTAACGAGCTTTAGTCTCTCAAACGAGGGCTACTGCTGTCCGGTGATTGAGGTCAGAGTCTGTGGGCTGCACGCGATGGCGTGGGAGCTGACACCTGGTGGAGGCGGGATTGCACCGCCCACGTCTGGTTTGCATCGGGAGCGGGGAGTCGCTCTGAATCGCCAGACCTGTTTTCGGTCGGAGTGAGGATGGATCAGGACCTTGTGCCGAGACCACGGTGGCCACGAAGGCGATCAAGGCAACCGCACTCCATTGGACTAGGATTGTTCTCATTGAATCTAAGCATAACAGGTGTTGGGCGTCGGTCAATGAATGTGAGTGATGAGGGCCGTCCGCCAACCTCAAATAGTAGGCGGCGTTAGATCTTGCGAAACCGGTGCGTTTCAGGTTGTGAGGTCACAGGTTGATCCGGTAATGTGTACTCCGCCCACCTCTGGTGGGGACGAGGATATGCTTCTCGACAGGTCTTGCAAATCGCGAGTGGCTGTAGCCTTCGACGCACCGGTGATGGTCATGTATTTCTTGGCGTTCATGCCGCCTTCGAAGCCATCCGGCCCTTCCTCTAGTATGCGGCGAAGGATCTGGATCTGCCGCTCGTTGAGTTGCTCCCGCCCCGGTTATATCGATTATTCGGCTCAGGAAAGGCATTAAACGTGAGCCGATTAGAGATGGGAATCGGCTCATTGCTAGGAAGTGCGCGTAATAGCAATGATTTATAGAGGACAGAGCCCACGCTGCGAACGCAGTTTCCCAGCTCCTGAGGCTGGCGCGGTACTACCAATCCCCCACGTATTGATGCCTGGTTACGTTCGTTGCCCATTATCGGCTTCAATGGTTAAAGATCAAGCACGGTAAGTGTCATGACCCCAAAGCTTTCCTCCACTAGCCCACGGACCACGTATGGCCGGTTTGGGGAGAGCAGATGACAGCAGCGGCGATAGATTTTTGGGAATAGTGTGAAAAAGAACGGTGTCCGGAACCGTTTGCTGTTCAGGACATTGGGGCATCAGCCTGACTCTGAACGTACTGCCACCCTTCCCAAATCCCGAGTTGCTTTACCCAGTCGGTGATGTATGAGCGGTCCAGCGATTCGGCTTGGCGTTGGATGACGTGACAACACGTCGATAAAATCATGAGCTCGTCCTGCCTTCAGCTTGTGCAATACGAAATCTTCTGGCGAAATGATCCACAGTGACAGCTTGCCGAGTTTATATTGACGCCGTCGCGCGAGACAGGCTTGATCGTGGTCGTCCTTCGGTAGCATGAGATCGGCCGGCACAGCCCTATGATGTAATCGAATATAATGTTCCTTGATCATCAGATGATGTTCGGCCCATTGCGCATCCTCCGCGAACCCTCGGCATCCAAATGAAGAAGCATCTGAATATCAATAACTCCGGGACTGCTTTGTTTGACAGTCGTTTCTCCCCTGTGCTACGTTCCACCGTTCTTTACGCCAAATAGGCACCCTACACCTCGCTCTCGACTGGTTCGGGGGCCTTTGTCCAGGAGGATCACTGCATGGAGCTCTACGAGTCTCTCTTCATTATTCGTACGTCTGTTTCCGACGAGGAGACAAAGGCGCTCATCGACAAGATGAAAAACGTCGCCGATAAGACCGGCGCACAATTCATCAAAGCCGAGAATTTAGGAAAGAAAAAACTCGCCTACGAAGTACGTCGCGAGCGGAAGGGGACCTACGCCTATTTCTACTTTAAGGCGCCGAACAACACCGTCGGTGAACTCGAACGGGCGTATCGATTGGAAGACAACATCATCAAGTTTCTGACGATCCATCACGAGAAACCTTTGGTGGAACGGCATCCAGTAGAAGCCTCAGCGCAGGAGTCTGACGGTGGCCGGGTTTAACAAAGTCATTCTGATGGGAAATCTCACTCGGAATCCTGAGCTCCGGTATACGCCGAGCGGGACCCCAGTGGCGAGTTTTGGCTTGGCCGTGAGCCGTCGGTTTAAGCAGGGTGACGATCTGAAGGAAGAGGTTTGCTTTGTCGATATCGTGGTGTTCGGGAAGCAGGCGGAACATTGCGGGCAGTATCTTAGTAAGGGCAACGGGGCGATCGTCGAAGGTCGGTTACAGCAGCGCCGATGGGAAACTGAAGATGGGCAAAAGCGCAGCAAGCATGAAGTGGTCGCGCAGACGGTGACGTTCATGCCGAAGCGTCAGGACAGCGGCGCAAGTGCCGAACCTCCGGTGCACGACGAGCCCGGCTATGAAATGGGCGAAGAAGGTTAATGCCAAGCGCATGAGGAGGCAGTATGGATCGAGGTGAAAACGAACGTGGCGGGGGGCGATTGTTTCAGCGAAGGCGTCCCTGCAGATTTTGTTTGGAAAAGGCGCCGATTGATTTCAAAGACGCCGGTCTGCTCAGGAATTTTGTATCGGAGCGCGGACGCATTGTTCCGCGCCGTATTTCCGGGAATTGCATGCGTCATCAGCGTGAACTGACGGTGGCTATCAAGCGGGCTCGGCATATCGCTATCATTAGCTTTGCCGAGGAGCGATAACGAACGTGAGAGGCGATTTCGATGCATCGGGATGGGGCAGCGGCACGCTGTCGAGGGTAACCATGGATGTGTTGATACCGAAAATCGCGGATATCACAGCAGAGGGGCTCTCGTTGTCCGGAGACTTGACGGGCGAAGAGTTGGCACTGACGGATGTGGATGTGTGCATTCGAGGGCCCTTGGCAATTGGACTTGATCTTCGCGCCGTTGATCGCACGATTTGCGTGACTGGAGTGGTGGAAGGAACGGCGATCCGTCAATGTGTGCGCTGCCTCAAGGATTTTGACGAGTCGATGGCCTTTTCCATCCATGTGGCCTATGAACGTGAAACAAAGATGAAGGTGGTGACGACCGCCGCAAAGCGAACCGATTCACGGCATAGAAAAGAGACGCCGGCGGTTGAGGCCGAGCCTGAAGAGCAGAATGATGATCTGTACTACTACGTGGGCGATCATCTGGAACTAGCGCCGATGTTGCGGGAACAATTGATTCTTGCTTCGCCAATGCACCCGCTGTGTTCTGACGAATGTCTCGGCCTCTGTCCTCGTTGTGGGAAAGATTTGAATGCAGGTCCGTGTCATTGTAGTGCAGAGCAGACGGGAAACCCGTTTCAGGTATTGCGGACGATGAAAGAAAAGCTGAGGGACCCCGGTAATCGCTGAAGGGTGGTCCGAATCGAACAGAAGAAGGAGTCATCATGCCCAATCCAAAACATAAACATTCACGGGCGAGACGCGACAAGCGTCGTACCCAAAAGCTGCGGATGACCCCTCCGGGGATGGCGGTGTGTCCACAGTGCCACGAGATGAAGCTTCCGCATTACACCTGTTTGAACTGTGGGACCTATAAAGGCAAGGCCGTCATTCAGGTCGAAGAGGCGTGAGCAGATTGTCCAACTCGGTCCATGGCACGAGTTTCCCAGCACGTCTGACGTGAGCCCAGGGGGCGACGCGTGTTCAGCCAGTCTTTCCAACACCATCCGTGAGTACACCATCTCGCATGACGATCGCGCTCGACGCGGTGGGGGGGGATCATGGCCCTGCACCGTGTGTCGAGGGTGCTCTTCAGGCGGTGAAAGAGTTTGACGTCGAGGTCATTCTCGTCGGTGACGAAGCAACCCTAAAGCAGGAATGTGAGCGTCAGTCCAGTCACGATTCACGCCTCACCATTCGGCATGCGTCTCAGGTCGTGGGAATGCATGAGTCGCCAGCCACCGTCGCTCGGAAGAAGCGGGACTCGTCGATTTGGGTGGCGACTGAGTTGGTCAAGAACGGCTATGCCCACGGGGTCGTGAGCCCCGGGAACACCGGGGCGAGCATGGTGGCGTCGTTCTTCGTGTTAGGACTGACGAAGGGGGTGGAGCGGCCGGCGATTGCCACCAGTCTGCCGACGCTGGGCGGGGAAGCCATTATGCTCGATGTGGGGGCCAACGTCGACTGTACCGCCAAGCACCTCGAGCAATTCGCTGTGATGGGCCATGAGTATGGGAAGCATTTGCTCGGGAAACCGAATCCCCGTGTCGGTCTTCTGAGTATTGGCGAAGAGGACAGCAAGGGCAACGAAGTCACCAAAGAAGCGTTCAAGCTCCTCAAAGGCAGTTCAATGAATTTTATAGGGAATGTCGAGGGGCGCGATGTATATAGCGGCATTGCCGATATTGTCGTCTGCGACGGGTTTATCGGGAACGTCGCCTTAAAGATTTCCGAAGGCGTGGCTGAGATGATTAAGAAGCTGTTGCTCAAGGAGATCGCGGGTAGTTTCATCGGTCGCCTCGCGTATCCGTTGATGGCCGGGCCGTTGATGAATCTGAAACGGAAAACGGACTATGCAGAGTTCGGCGGTGCTCCATTATTGGGCGTCAACGGAATTACGATGATTTGTCATGGCCGATCATCGGCGAAGGCTATTAAGAACGCGATTCGACGAGCCAAGCGCATGGCGGAAGGCCATGTGCACGAGCTGATTCAACGGGACATTGAAGAGAGTCAATCCCAGCCGGTGGTAGAAGAGAAGCCATGAAATCCTGCATTGCGGGGATCGGCTCTTATGTGCCTGCCAGAGTGCTGACGAATGCAGATCTTGAACGCATGGTGGCCACGTCTGATGAATGGATTCGCGAACGGACCGGAATCCGAGAGCGGCGGATTGCAGCCACCGGAGAAGCTTGTTCTGATTTGGCGGTTCAGGCCGGGAAACGGGCGTTGACGGCGGCGGGTCTGACGGCAACCGATCTCGACATGATTTTGGTCGCTACCTGTACGGGTGATTATCCGCTCCCTGCCACGGCCTGTCTCGTCCAGCATCAACTCGGTGCGACCAAAGCTGCGGCGTGCGATCTGTCGGCCGCCTGCTGTGGATTTGTCTACGCGCTCTCGGTCGCAGATGCGTACATTAAAACGGGGATGCGTCATGTCTTGGTCATCGGATCAGAGGTGATGTCTGCCATTACCGATTGGACCGACCGGAACACCTGCGTGTTGTTTGGGGATGGGGCCGGTGCGGTCGTTGTCAGTGCCAGCGATGGAGAACGAGGGATCCTCTCGACTCATCTTCGCTCCGACGGGACGCTCTGCGAGCTGATCATGGTGCCGGGAGGAGGCTCCCGTACTCCACCCTCCGAAAAAGTGATCGACGAGCGACTGCAGTATATCAAGATGAAAGGGAACGAGACGTTCAAAGTTGCCGTACGCAGCTTGGAAGAGATCGCCCGTTCGACACTGGCAGCGAATCATCTTCGTGTGGAAGATATCGACCTCTATGTGCCCCACCAGGCCAATATTCGGATTCTCAAGGCGGTGATGGAACGGCTCAGTCTTCCGATCGAAAAGGTTATGCTGAATGTGGATCGATATGGAAATACTTCAGCCGCCTCTATTCCGATCGCACTCGATGAAGCAGTGCATGAGGGGCGTATCAAGGATGGCTCGTTGGTGATGCTCGGGGCGTTTGGGGCAGGATTAACCTGGGCCTCTGCGGTCATCCGATGGTAGAGAACAACCAGGTCGTGATCCAGGGCCATTCCGATGTGGACGTTTCGTGATTGTTGGAAGGCAGCGACCTATGACAACTTTTCTCGTTGACTTTACACGGAATTTCGAAGATATCTAACCCCCCATGGCTCTAGAAATCGGGTTTGTTTTCCCTGGACAGGGTTCTCAGTCAGTCGGGATGGGGAAGGCGCTCTATGATGCGCATTCCTCATTGAAATCCGTCTACGATGAGGCCACTGCGGTCTTGGGGTATGATATCGCCGAGTTGTGCTTCACGGGACCGGCTGAACGACTCAATCTCACGGAGTTCACCCAGCCGGCTTTACTTGTGAGTAGTGTGGCGGCGTGGAAACTGTTTGAACCGGTCGGGATCAAGCCGGTTGTGGTGGCGGGGCATAGTTTGGGTGAGTATTCAGCGATGGTTGCGGCAGGCGGTGTATCCTTTCGTGATGCCGTTGGCCTGGTTCAGAAGCGGGGACGCTATATGTCCGAAGCCGTCGCTCCAGGCACCGGTCTCGTTGCGGCCTTGTTGGGTTTGAACGCCGAGGTTGTCAAAGAAGTCTGCCGTATGGCGTCATCGGTCGGGGTCGTTGCGGCAGCAAACTTCAATTCGCCTGGGCAGGTGGTTATTGCGGGTGAAAGGGCGGCAGTGGAACGGGCCATTGAATTGGCTAAAGCGCAAGGCTGTAAAAAGGCCATCCCCTTGCCGGTCAGTGTGCCGGTCCATACTCCGTTGATGCAGCAAGCCGCCGATCGATTGGCAAAGGATTTGGCCACGGTTCGGTGGTCGGACCTGAGCGCCCCTCTGGTGAATAATGCAGAGGCTAAAGCAATCAGCCGGGCAGGCGAGATCCAGGCGTCACTGGTCCGTCAGCTGCCCTCTTCCGTGCTGTGGGAGGATACCGTGCAGACCATGGGTAGAATGGGTGTCACAACGTTTATCGAAATCGGCCCTGGCACTGTCTTGACTGGATTGATTAGGCGAATCCTTCCTGACGCGAAACTGTTGAATGTGAACGATCCGAAGTCGTTGGACGCGACACTCAAGGCGGTCAGCTAAGGCCAAACTGTTCGCATGGAAAACCAGATGACGAATTCCCTGTCAGCCTGTTAACGTATGGTCTGAAAGGTCTGAAATGTCACTACAAGGAAAAACTGCTATTGTTACTGGCGCTGCACAAGGTATCGGTCGGGCTATTGCCGAATGCCTTGCTCAAGCGGGGGCCGACATTGCCGTGGCCGATCTTGATCCCGGCCGCTCGGTGGAAACGGTCGCCTCCGTCGAGAAGCTCGGGCGGAAGGCTTTGAACATCAAAGTCAACGTGGCCGACGCCAATGAAACCAAAGCGATGGTCGAGCAAGTTATGAAGGCCTGGGGCAAGGTGGATATCCTCGTCAACAATGCCGGGATCACTCGTGATGGCTTGTTGTTACGGATGAAGGAAGAAGATTGGAATCTGGTGCTTCAGATCAATCTGAATGGGACGTTTAACTGCACGAAAGCGGTCTTGCAGCCGATGACCAAGCAACGGTATGGTCGCATCGTCAACATCGCCTCAATCGTTGGGGTCATTGGGAATGCGGGACAGGCCAATTACTCAGCCTCGAAGGCGGCGGTGATTGGGTTTACAAAAACCGTCGGGCGGGAGTATGCCAGCCGTAACGTCACAGTGAATGCGGTGGCGCCCGGGTTCATCGACACGGCTATGACCCATGGCCTATCGGCTGATGTGAAGGACACGCTTCTGAAGCAAATCCCGTTGGGGCGCTTGGGTACCTCGGCGGATATTGCGGCAGCCGTGCGGTTTTTAGTGTCCGAGGATGCGGCCTACATCACCGGTCATGTCTTGCACGTGAACGGCGGGATGTTGATGGTATAAGCACAGAGAATTGTTTGGATGTGCGGCCGTCACAGATCCCCATGTGGCGGTATAGCGGGGTCATACTGGGGAAGGAGGTAGTCATCGCGATGGCAACTGTTGATGAGCGAGTCAAGAAGATTATTGCCGAACAACTCGGGGTAGAAGCGGAAGAGGTGACGCCGGAAGCCTCCTTCGTTGAAGATCTTGGCGCTGATTCGCTCGATACTGTCGAGCTGGTTATGGCGCTGGAGGAAGAGTTCTCGATCGAAATCCCCGATGAAGATGCGGAAAAAATTCTGACCGTTGGGAAGGCGCTGGACTACATCAAGGAAAAGTCCTAGGTATGTCGGCAGGAATGGCTGGTCGAGCCGTACGGCGTGTTGTGGTCACCGGTCTTGGGCTCGTGACACCACTGGGTACGGGTGTCGAGAAGACCTGGAAGGCGATCTGTGCCGGTGAGTCCGGGATCGGCCGGATCACCAGATTCGACCCGACGGGATATGATGCCCAAATTGCGGGTGAGGTGAAAGACTTCGATCCGGCTCAGTTCATCGAAAAAAAAGAGATCAAGAAGATGGATCGGTTCATCCACTACGCGGTGGGCGCCGCGCAGTTGGCCGTGGATGACGCCGGTCTCATTGTCGCGCCGGAGGAGGCCACGAAGGTTGGCGTGTACATTGGCTCTGGGATCGGCGGGCTTGGGTCGATCGAGCACTACCATGATGTGCTCACAACGAAGGGGCCTGGCCGGGTCTCCCCGTTCTTTATTCCAATGACTATCATCAATTTGGCGTCTGGGCAGGTGGCAATTCGGATCGGGGCCAAGGGGCCCAACTCGTGTGCGGTGACGGCGTGCGCCACAGGCAATCATTGCATCGGGGATGCGTACCGCCTGATTCAACGTGGCGATGCCGATGTCATGGTGGCCGGTGGAGCCGAAGCGGCGGTCACTCCACTGGGTGTCGCGGGATTTGCCTCGGCCAAGGCGTTGTCGTTCCGGAATGATGAGCCGACGAAGGCGAGCCGTCCCTTCGATAAGGACCGGGATGGATTTGTGTTGGGCGAGGGGGCAGGGGTCCTTGTGATTGAGGAATTGGAACATGCCCTTCAGCGTGGGGTCAGAATGTACGGCGAGATCATTGGATATGGGATGAACAGCGATGCGTACCATATCACCGCGCCGCCGGAAGAGGGTGAGGGGGCTGTTCGTTGTATGGAACTCGCGCTCAAAGATGCCGGAATCAATCGCGATCAGATCGGGTATATCAATGCACATGGTACGTCGACGATGGCCGATGCCATTGAGACCCGAGCGATCAAACAGGTATTCGGAGAACAGGCATTTCGCATTCCAGTCAGCTCGACCAAGTCTATGACCGGGCATCTCCTCGGCGCTGCCGGTGGGATCGAGGCCGTCTTTAGTCTGCTGGCGCTCTTCCATGGCGTGCTCCCTCCTACGATTAATCTGGATCATCAGGATCCGGCCTGTGATCTGGACTATGTTCCCAATAAGGCACGACCGTCCGCCATTAAAACGGCATTATCGAATTCCTTTGGATTTGGTGGAGTGAACGCCTGTTTGATCTTCACGAGGCTGGACGCGTAGTGCGCGTGTCACCATGACGCCGGCTCCTTCAGCCGATTCGTCTCCTGCCATATCGAGCTATCGATTCACAAATCCGAGCTTCTTGATCGAGGCGCTGACCCACAAATCGTACGTAAATGAGCGTCGAGATTCCGGTCGAACGCATAATGAGCGGCTTGAGTTTTTGGGAGATGCCGTATTGTCGCTCATTATGAGCGACTATCTTGCGAGGCAATACCCTGAGTTGAGTGAAGGGGCGCTCTCAAAACTCAAAGCGTCGCTCGTGAGCGAAGCGCCCTTAGCGAATGCCGCCAGACGGCTGGATCTTGGTGACAGACTGAAACTTGGTCGAGGTGAAGAACTCTCGAATGGGCGCGACAAGACCTCACTGCTCGCGGATGCGTTGGAGGCCGTTATTGCGGCGGTCTATCTTGATGGAGGGTTTGAGGCGAGTCGAAACTTCACTATTGAGGCACTAACCAATGAGCTGCGTCACCTCGATGTGCTGCAAGAACAACCAGGAGGAGATGACTACAAGACGCGGTTCCAGGAATGGTGCCAAAAGCGATATGAATTGCTACCTCGGTATGTGATCGTACGCGAAACCGGGCCGGATCACCAAAAGGTATTTGAAGTGGAAGTGCAGGTGAATGACAGAGTGTTTGGAATTGGCCGAGGACACAGCAAGAAGGAAGCGGAACAGGAGGCGGCGCAACGAGCGCTGGAGGAGGCTGAACGGTGAGTCCGTCCGTGTTACAATAGTTCACCCTTGTCTTGGAATCGTATAGGAGGTCGGTAATGTTGAAGCAAGCTGGATGGCCTGTGCTGATGGGGATGCTGGTTGGGGTAGCTCTGTCGGTTTCAGGGGTCGGGTCGGTTGTAGCCGCTGATACACCAACGAACTCAAAGGCGGAGGCACCGAAAGGGCCACGGGCGATCATTAAGACGAAATTCGGCGATATCGAGATCAAATTGTATCCAGATGTCGCACCAAAGCATGTGGAGAATTTTACCAAGCTCGCGAAATCTGGGTTCTACAATGGGACGATTTTCCACCGCGTCATTCCCGGCTTCATGATCCAAGGTGGTGATCCCAATACGAAAGACTCACTCAAAAAGGATACCTATGGACAGGGTGGTCCTGGCCATACAGTTAAGGCAGAGTTCAGTGATATCCCACACAAACGTGGCATTGTTTCTATGGCCAGGGCAGCTGACCCGGATACGGCAGGTTCCCAGTTCTTCATTGTCGTCGAGGATTCGCGATTCTTGGACCGCAAGTACTCCGTGTTTGGCGAGGTGACGAAGGGCCTCGGAGTGGCTGACAAGATCGTCAACTCGGTACGCGATGAGCGGGATAATCCAAAAGAACGTGTGGAAATGACGGTTACGATTGTGGAGTAGATTCGTAGTGATCTTTGACTAAGCCACTCATATCAAACAGCTCTTACCCTGGCATATGGTGGATATGGCGTCTGTCTTACTGGATTCGGTACAGTCGGTTCATTTCAATGGTGCTCGCAGCCTGGACCGTGGGTGTGTGCGTCAGGTGTTGATGGAGGCCTGAACGACTGGCCTGGAAGAATAATGTGTCCCGGCTCATGCTTCTTCTTCAGGTGATCGGCGATCTCCGGATGATGCGTCTTGACATACCCGATGAGTCCTCCAAGAAACCGGCTGGACTGAAAATCATTTCCTGAAAACGTCGAGGCGAACCGGTCGATCCGATCCAGGGCTGCCGGCGCATCCGATGAATCTGCGATCTGCTCTGGGTTCTGCTTGCTGAACGTTTCGTACTCTTTCCGGAGGTGTTCTGCGAACACCGGCATGGGAGCTGCGGGAATATGCAGCGGACTGAGTGTGCGACGGAGCGCCTGAAGCGCCGTCATGACCTCGGCATCCTGGCCATCTCGGCGCCCTTCAAAATAGCTGAAGGTGACGACCTCGATCAGGTTGAACAACGCGACGGCTTTCTGCCCTCCCGATTCTTCTAACTCTCGATAGAAATCCCGCCGAACGGGCAAGAACTGCTCACTGAGCCGTTTTTGCTGATAGTCGCTTCCCGTATCGAGATAGGCACAATCACTGGGACAGGAAATCCGTGTCATGCGATGTTCTCCACAGCAGGGGCTGCAGATTAATCCTCCGAGGGCAGGGCACGGGCGCTTGCCCTTTCGGCTGTGACAATACGCGCAGGAGCTCATTTCTTCATTCCTTCCGGGCCTGGCTTGGGAGGTGGAGGAATAAATCCGTAGTCGGCCAGTGTACGCTTTCCGTCCTTGGACTTACCTCCTGACGGGGTTTCAAGTCCATTCATCTCGGCGGCATGCATGTAGTGGTAGGGCACCAGGATCAAGTTATTCGCACGGTCTATCCCGATGTCAGCCGGGGCGGGGAGATATTCGGCTATAACTTGGAAGCGATGGTCTCGGGTCATGCGCCAAATCTTGCCCTTGGTAAAATCAGACACGTACATGTTGCCCCATTGATCGAAATCCACTCCGCTCAGGTTTTGAAAGCGACTGGTAAAAAATCCGTTCGCTTCGAGTTCGCTCAGCTGTCCATCAGGCGTGACTTCAAGGATCTTTCCTTTTTCCCAGCTCACGGTGATGAGATGATTCGTCTTCGGGTGAATCGCGATTCCTGCGGGGCCCGCAAGCCGGTCATCGTGAATCAGCAGGTCAACCCGATGATTGTCGGATGGGGTGATACGGTAAATCGAATTGGCCGTCTGGTCTGAGGCGTAGAGGAGGCCGGTCGGTGACGCCGCAACGTCAGTCAGCGAAACCTGTCCGTGGGACTGGGAGGGAAACGAGACGGTGGCCAAAAGTTTTCCCGTCGTCTTATCGAAGCCTTTCAGCTGATCAAGATCGGCAATGTAGAGGATTGATCCAATCAAGGCCATTCCCTTTGGGGCGTGCAGCAGCACATCCGAGACACCGCCTTGGATAAACTTGAGATTGGTGATCTTGCCTTCCGTGTCGAGTTTCGTGATGAAGCCGTTGTTGTCTCTCGCGTCCGGCTCGCCGTTGATGTTGGAAATGAAATAGTCTTTCCCTGACGGGTCGCCGACGAAGCTATTTGGTGACTCCAGACCGATGATTTGCGCGGCTTCGCTGTAAGCCGTCAAGCCTAGCGCGAGGACAGCAGCCGATAATACGTGGCGATAGAATGTGACGAGCAAAGGTGGGTTGTCCAGGTTGTGAGCAGTGCTGATCGTACCGGAGGGGCAAAGAGTGTGTCAAGAAAGCGCGCTATAGGAGAACGGCAAGGAGCGGTGATGGCTAAGCGTTGACTTGCATAAAATTCCCCTGCTAAGTTGCGGGAATTAACCTACTTGAATGGTGAGAGGGAGGGGATCGTGGCCGCACAATTGATTGATGGAAAAGCGCTCGCTCAGCAAGTACGCGATCGTCTAGCGAAAGAATCGGCGGACCTGTTCGCCAAGAAATCGATGAAACCTGGTCTTGCGACCATTTTGGTGGGCGATGATCCTGCCTCGCATGTGTATGTTCGAAACAAACAAAAGGCCTGCGAATTGGCAGGCATCTATGTCGACGATTACAAACTTCCGGCGAACACGACACAGACCGAGTTGTTGGCGCTGATCGATAAAAAGAATACTGACCCCAACATCCATGGAATTCTGGTTCAGCTCCCGTTGCCCAAACATATTGACAGCAAGGTCATTCTAGAGGCCGTCTCACCACTCAAGGATGCCGATGGGTTTCATCCCTACAACTTCGGCCGGCTGGTGGAAGGCCATCCCATATTCGAGGCCTGTACGCCTAAAGGCGTCATCAAGATGATTGAATCAACTGGCATTACAATTGAAGGGAAACGGGCGGTTGTGCTGGGACGGAGCAATATTGTCGGGAAGCCACTGGCGCTCATGCTTCTTCAGAGGAATGCGACGGTCACGATCTGTCATTCAAAAACCCGAGACCTTCCCGCCGTGTGCCGTGAGGCGGAGTTGCTACTTGTGGCGATCGGAAAGGCGAAGTTTGTGACGGCCGACATGGTACGCGAGGGTGCAGTCGTCATTGATGTGGGGACCAACAAGACGCCTGAGGGGAAGCTGTGCGGAGACGTCGATTTTGAACCAGTCAGCCAGAAGGCCGGCTGGATTAGCCCTGTTCCTGGTGGAGTCGGCCCGATGACCATCGCGATGCTGTTGGAAAATACGGTGGAGTCCGCCAAGAGGACAGTAGGATTGCTATGAGGGGCTATCCATGAGTCGAGAGCCACAGCGCTTGGTCGATGTTCTCAACCGAGGGACGTTTGCTGTCACGGTTGAGTATAACCCTCCTAAAGGGACGAACATCACGTCCATTTTGGAAAATGCTAAACAACTCGTTGGACGAGTACACGGTGTGAATGTCACCGACAATACCGCTGCCGTGGTGCGAGCAGGCTCACTTCCAGTCTGTCGCCTGCTCTATGAGTTGGGGCACGACCCTGTGATGCAGTTGACCTGTCGCGATCGCAATCGGATCGCTATGCAATCCGATCTGATGGGCGCGCACATGCTTGGGATTCGCAATATATTGTGTCTCACGGGCGACTATCCTACGGTCGGTGACCACAAAGAAGCTAAGCCGGTGTATGACCTCGATTCCGTTCAGGTGATGCAACTCGTCCGAGGGTTGAACAACGGCAAGGACATGGTCGGCAATAAACTAGATGGGTCCACAGCGTTCACCATTGGCGCGGCCGTCACCCCGGAGGCTGATCTAGTCGGGCCGGTGCTGGCGAAGTTTGAAGTGAAAGTGAAAGCCGGCGCCCAGTTCTTTCAGACCCAGGCGGTCTATCATCCCGATGTCTTCGCCGGTTTCATGAAACAGGTGCGGCCGTTCAACGTGAAGGTCCTGGCGGGTATCCTGTTGCTGCGTAATGCGAAGATGGCGGAATTCATGAACGCCAACATCCCCGGCATGTCCGTGCCAAGCGAGATGATTGACGAGCTCAAAGCTGCTGGGGAGAAGGCTGAAGACGTCGGAGTCGATATCGCAGTACGGACGATCAAGGCGGTTCGGCCGCACTGCGACGGTGTGCATATTATGGCGATCAAAGCCACGCATCGGTTGAGCGAGATCATCACCAAAGCTGAATTGGACTGATGACGATTCTCGATTTCCAGCAGTGCAAGCGAGACCGGAAAAAGGTCGCCGTCGTGACGGCCTATGATGCGCTGTTCGCACGGATTGTTGAGCAGGCGGGAATCCGGGTGATGCTGGTAGGGGATTCGCTGGGCATGGTCGTCCAGGGAAAACCCAACACGCTGACGGTGACGATGGAGGATATGCTGTATCACACCAAGTTGGTCGCCGGCGTGGTGCAGCGAGCTTTGGTGATTGCGGACATGCCGTTCATGTCCTATCAGACCAGCACAGAGGAGGCCCTGCGCAATGCAGGCCGATTGCTACAAGCTGGTGCCACTGCCGTGAAGCTGGAGGGGGGGGCTGTGATGGCAGATCGAATCAACGCCATGACGAGCGTTGGGATTCCTGTCATGGGCCACCTGGGTATGACGCCACAATCGGTCTATGCGTTGGGCGGATATAAGGTCCAAGGCAAAGCCGACGATCAAGCCTCCAGATTGCTTCAGGATGCAAAGGCCATCGAAGCTGCCGGAGCCTTCGCGCTTGTTTTGGAAGCGATACCTGCCGAGTTGGCCCAAAAAATTACTCAAGCTCTTTCAATCTCGACTATCGGCATAGGGGCCGGGCCGCACTGCGATGGCCAAGTGCTTGTGCTCTATGATCTCCTTGGACTCTTTGATGCGTTCACCCCAAAATTTGTGAAGACTTACGCTCACCTGAAAGCCGACACCCTCCAAGCACTGAACCGCTATAAAGAAGAAGTGGAACAGGGCAAGTTTCCGAGCGACTCCGAGAGCTATCACTAGGTTTTCAGTGCGGCACCTCCTCAATATTCCCCAGGCCTTGATCCAATTCGATAAGCGGAATGTGCGGATATTGACCGACACAGTGTGCGTGCAACGCGTTTAGTAGGTGCGTGACATCAATGCCCATATATGCGGAGGGAACGTTCTGTAGTCGAATGATTCCCGCGTGAATGAGCCTCTGAGCAGCGGCATCGTTCCCCATGAACCGCTTGAGGTTTGCTGCGGCGAGTTGAATCAGAGATTGGAAGAAGTTGCCTTGTACTGAGTTGCGCCCTGAGGCATGCCACAACCCTTCAAAGACCTCATGCGACTCCCACCAAAAGGCGAAATTATAAAGATCAATCCCATAGAGATAGTCATCTGAGCTCTTCCATTGAGCAGCCGGGAAGAGCCGTGGTGTCAGCTCTGGTTGTCCATAAGAGTGGCCACGAGGGTTCCGGCGAGGATGTGGTGTTTGGCCTGGCAGGTAATGATAGGAGGGGAATGGATGTGGAGAGTAACGAGGCCAATTGGGATTGAGAGGCCTCGGCCCAGCCACCATGACACTCATGTAACGGTACATGGTACTTGAAACACGGCTCGGTCTTCCAACCGGATTGCGGTCAGCTGCCGTCCCCACACACAGCCGCTGTCGATAGCGAGGAGCTGCTTTTCGCAATGGAGCCCAAGTGCTGCCCAATGTCCACACACGATGGTGGCATTGCGATGTTGTCGATGCTCAACCTGGAACCAAGGGAAATACCCGGCAGGGATTCGTTCTGGAGAACCGTTGAACGACGATTCCATCCGGCCATCCGGCGAACAAGCCCGAAGTCGGGTGAGCACCTTCATGATGGTCGCGAGTCGAGTGGGACCGGTCAGGTTTGGCGACCATTGTAGATGTTTGCTGGGATGCAGTGCTTGTAGGATGTCTCGGTATGTGGGACTTTGCAGACCGATCTCGACTTCACGAGCCAGTCTTTCCGCTTCATCGATGGACCATTGGGGTAGTAAGCCCGCGTGAACAAGCACGAAAGAATCCTCACGATACAGGAGCCGTTGTTGACGTAACCACGTGAGTAGCTCGTCGTGATCTGGTGCCGTTAGTATCTCACCTAGTGTGTCTTCTGGACGCACTGCGGCAATACCCTCGGCTACAGCCAGCAGGAACAGATCATGATTGCCTAACACGACGACAGCCCGATCGCGAAGGTTTTTGATATAGCGGAGGACGCTCAGCGAATCCGGACCACGGTTGACCAGATCGCCGACGAACCAGAGACGATCATGGGTCGGGTCGAAGTGGATATGCTTGAGAAGGCGTTGCAAGGGCTCGTAGCATCCCTGCACATCGCCGATGGCATATGTCGTCATGCTCACGAGAGTACCCTGGGATGGAACTCTCCACAAGACCTTAATCTGTTGGGAGAGGTGCGGGCTCTAC
The DNA here is from genome assembly GCA_005116745.1 of Nitrospira sp. Lineage (NCBI taxonomy): Bacteria > Pseudomonadati > Nitrospirota > Nitrospiria > Nitrospirales > Nitrospiraceae > Nitrospira > Nitrospira sp. The sequence continues at coordinate 840,697 of SWDS01000006.1, forward strand.
GGGTACTTTGCTTCGATCTTGCTAGAGAGCCCGCCGCGAGCGGTAAAGGTGCCGGTGACTTTTGCCCATACGGGACGGCAGGATTTGACAATATCGTGGAGGATTCTGTTGACGGCATTTTCGTAGAAGATGCCGAGATTCCGGTAGGCGTGGATGTACATTTTGAGCGCTTTCAGCTCAAGACATTCTTTATCAGGCATGTAATGCAGTGTAATGGTTCCGAAGTCCGGCAAGTTAGTCTTTGGACAAATCGCTGTGTACTCAGGGATCTCAATCGTAATTTCATATTTCTTGTATTGATTCGGGAAGGTCTCGATATCTGGGAGAGGAGAGTTGATCCCGCTTCGCGCATGACGCTCGTTGTAGCCAAGCTTCGTGCTTCGTATGCTCCTCTTTAACTCCTTACCCTTCACTCCGTACTCCTTTTAGGCGTGCTTCATCCATTCAGTCTGACCAATTTTTTCCAATTCGATATACAGAGAGACCCAGGGGCATTTCATTTCTGGATAGACTTCACAAAGGCCACCTTTACGGACTCCTCCACAGGGGCCATGTGCCATGAACTTTGGGCATTCAGCCTTGATTGAATCGTCCGGAATCGCCGGGCGTTTATGGACCCCGCCGACATGGACACCCGCATCATCTTCGCCTGGGATGAGAACGCGCAAGAGCATGGGAAGTAGTGTAAACGGAATGCAACGAATCGGCAATGTCTAAACGGGAATCATTAAGAACGTTCGGAGCGGCTCATTCGAGTGATTTTCTTGTCCTAGTCGTTTGGGGCAAATGGCCTATCTTGCCGGCTGGATCTAGGCCTTTTCTTTTGGACATCGTGGGCCATCTTTGAAGTTGCTTTGATTTTCATGGCGTTATACTATCATCATTAGTAGTTATCATAAATTCATAACTAAGGTTTGGTGTCACTACTAGAGATGAGAAAAGTTTGATCAAAGATTGACAGTCTTTTTCAGGCTTTGTTAGGATGCCGAGACTCGATGGCCCTTAGGTCGTGGTCTGAATTATCCAAACCCTCAAGTTTTTTTGATGCATGTCGGCAGTGTCAAGAATGATGAGCAGCGGTCAACCGTTGCCAACGATATATAATGGAGGTGCCTGATGAGTCTTGATTATGTCAAGTTTTCCAATGGATTTGAAAGGTTCATGCCAAAAGAATATCGAGACATGGTCGAACATGGGCCTTTTGGGAAGAAGGTCACTGTTTCTCAGATGGGGAGTTTCAAGGAAGCGTTGGAAGAACACCCTATGTGTGCCGGTTGCGCGATGACGCTCTTCATAAGACTTGCCATCATTGCTTTCCCTAACCCCGAAGATACTATTACTGTGGGGACAGCCGGTTGCGGTCGTCTGGCCATCTCTCAGGCAGCAATTCCATTTGTCTACGGCAACTATGGTGACCAAAATGGAGTCGCGAGCGGATTATCTCGTGGCCTTCGTCTTCGCTTTGGAGATAAGCCTAAGGATGTGGTTGTGATGGCTGGAGACGGTGGTACGGCGGACATCGGTTTCCAACAGGTGCTCCATTCGTGGTTCCGCAAGGAACGGTTTACGACCATCATGTTGGACAACGAGGTGTATGGGAATACCGGTGGGCAGGAAAGTGGTATGACCAATCGCGGTGCCGTACTGAAAATGGCTCCCCTCGGCAAGAAGTTCGAGAAGATGGATATGCTGCAGATGGCTAAGGTTGCGGGTTGTGCGTATGTGGCGACAGTCGTGCCGAATAATCCGCGCCGTGTCGAAAGCGTCATTAAGAAAGCGGTGTTGATCGCTCGCGAAGTCGGGTCAACGTATATTCAGGCGTATACCTCGTGCAATATTGAATACGCTATTCCGACTGACAAAGTCATGGAAGATGCGAAGACGGTCGAGAACGATCGATACCAGTTCACCGAGTATGTCAGCGAAGAGGCCAAACAGTATCTTGCCGAGCGCTATGGCTATAAGGAGTTCCTCCCCAAGCCAGCTGCCGCGATTCCCAACAAGGCCTAAGCGACCGAAGGAGATTGCACAATGGCAAAGCGCTTCAATATTCGAATGGCAGGTGTCGGCGGACAGGGCGTCGTGACGGGGTCTCACATCCTGAGCACGGCCGTGATCAATGCTGGAGGCGAAAGCACGATCGTACCGTTCTATGGGTCTGAGAAACGGATGGCGCCGGTTGAAAGTTATGTCCGTGTATCGGACGAACCGATTTATGAGATTGGCGAAATCACATTTCCTCACATCATCATTATTTTCCATCCTCAGGTCATTACCCACGGCAAATCGTACACGATGCCATTCTACTTCGGTTTAAAGGAAGATGGGATTGCGTTGATCAATAATGATGGACCGATGAATCTTCATCGCGATCAGGCGGCTGAGCTGAAGGAAAAGCGCGTGAAGCTCTATTACTTTCCAGCGACGAAGATGTCTTTGGAAGTCGCAGGCATGGATCTCGCCACCAACATGGCGCTAATGGGCTGTATTGGTGCGATTACAGGTCTCACGAATATGGTGGGGTTGGATCAGGCCGTCAAGGATCGGTTCCTCGGTAAAGGCTTTGTGGTGTCTGGCGGTACTGCCGCACTCGACAGTGTCGTTGAACGAAAGTTCAAGAAAAAGCAGGAGCTGATCGATAAGAACGTCGCCGTCATGCGGGCTGGATGGAACTATGCTGTCGATCACGGTTGGGCAGCGTCAGATGTCAAGCGCGAAGCCGAGCCAGTGGCCACTGAGCCGGCCACTGCCACTGCGTAGCCGAGCCACAAAGGAGTCTTTATGTACCTTGTAGCCAATGTCAATGTTGAAATCTGTGCATCGAAGAGCTGTAAGCTTTGCACGCAGTATTGTCCAGAAGCCAACACCATTCAATACAGTGAGGAGATGGGCAAAGAGCAAGGGTTTAAGTACGGGTCTGCCTATATCGCGGTAGACCGGTGTAAAGGCTGTGCCCTGTGCGTATGGGTCTGTGACAGCCTGGCCAAGAACAATGCTATTAAAATGACCATGATCGATCAGTTGCCAAAGGCAGCGTTGACGGACAATATTACCTACGGAGACAAGAGCACCACTGCAGTGCTTGCGAGCCCTATGGTTGGGTAAGGAAGGGGAGTCAGGCGTGGCAATTACACAAGATACCAGAGAGCGAATCATCGTGCCGGGTCCAGCAGGGTTCCATCCGCCGTCTGCGGCCCAGTTAGGTGTAGCTTTGCCGGATCCAGGACAGGGGTTGTACTATGGCCTCCTTGAGCCGAATGAGGAGGTAGTCATTGAAGAGATGGCTCGCAAAATGCTGACGAGCCCGAATGCGACGATCTTTCCAGGTCCCCTCCTCTTGTGGGCGTGGAACGATCATGCCGTAGAAAAGGCGAAGGCCACGCTTGAAATTGCGGCCCAGATTCCTGAAGTGATGATCATCCCTATGCCGGATTATCGGCCAAAATACCCGAAAATTGATCCTGAAGAAGTGATCAACCCTAATCATCCGAATCTGACGATCTGGGGCAATAAGATCGAAGCCTGCATCTTTATCGGTGTCCATTGTCACTATGCGAATCTCACCCTGAAGATGATCAGGGCAGGCACCAATTGCTGCACCATGGCCGTTTGCGCGGAGCAAGGTCATGAGGATGCGATGTTGACGATTCGAGACTCCGATACGCTCAAGATCAAGCGTGTTGCCCAGATTTTCAAGCGCGTCCGTGAGGAGCTAGGAATCAAGCTGCCGGAGAGCGGCGAAAATGTCCGTTTTACGGGCACACAATCAAAGGTGCATGGCGGTAAGACTCACACTAATCCAATGGCGTTTGCTCCGACTCCTGGTGGGACGGGGAGCGCAGCGATGTTTGGTCATTCTGCCGAGCAGATGAAGCGGGAAGGATAAGGCCGAGTGGCAATGCTCGAACTAGCCAAGAGGTGCAATTATGAGCGAGACTGAAGTGAAGACAAATCCGCAAGGCGACCCGATTACCAGCGTAGCGCCAGCGCCAAGTGCATCGAAAAAAGATCCGCATGGCGAAGCGAAAAGACAGCGAGTGGTGACGCCTGAGTATATGTTTCACGAGGCGCCACGGACAAAGGAATTCATCACCGGCAGCGAGGCTGCAAAAGAAGCAGTCCGTCGTTCGAATGTGGATTTGGCGATTGCGTATCCGATCACGCCACAGAGCGAAACCATGCAGCTTGTCGGTGTCCTCTATGGTGAAGGTTATGTGAAAGAGTACTATCGTGGTGAGGAAGAAGTAGGTGTGATGGCGGCTATCGCTGGCGGCTCACGTGCAGGCGTCCGTTGCTACACTGCGACGGCCGGTCCCGGTACGTTGCGAGGTCTTGAAGGCATCGCCTCCTGGCCAGGCCACCGTCTTCCAGCCGTTGCCATGTTTACCTGTCGTGTCGTCAATGCCCCATTGGCAATTCAACCGGACAACATTGAAGTGTCCTATCTGCTCAACTGCGGCATGATCGTGTTTCATGCTGAGAATCAGCAGGACATGTTTGACTTTACGATGGCCGGTTTCACGAT